>JBDTIS010000190.1:0-19521 GCA_039936235.1 Burkholderiaceae bacterium
ATCTCGATGCGATCCTGATCCCCGGCGGCTTCGGCGTGCGCGGCACCGAAGGAAAGATCAAGGCGATCCAGTACGCCCGCGAGCAGCAGGTTCCGTTCCTCGGCATCTGCCTCGGGATGCAACTCGCAACCATCGAATACGCGCGCAACCGCTGCGGCCTCGCCGGCGCGAACAGCACGGAGTTCGATCCCGACACGCCGCATCCGGTCGTGGCGCTGATCACCGAGTGGCAGGATCGCGACGGGAAGGTCGAGAAGCGCACCACGAAGTCGGAAATGGGCGGCACGATGCGGCTCGGGTCGCAGCGCTGTCCGGTCGAACCGAACACGCTGGCCGCGCGCATCTATGGCGCCGAGGTCAACGAGCGTCACCGCCACCGCTACGAGGTAAACAACTACTTCGCGCCGCTGCTCGAGGCGCAGGGCTACCGCATCAGCGCACACACGCCCAGCGAATCGCTGCCCGAGATCATGGAGCTGCCGCAGAGCGGACCGAACGCGCATCCGTGGTTCTTCGGCGTGCAGTTCCATCCGGAGTTCACGTCGACGCCGCGCTACGGTCATCCACTGTTCACGTCGTACATCGAGGCGGCGATCGCGAGCCGTGCGGCGCGCCTGAAGAAAGCCGCGTGAGGATGAGCTCGTGAAGCAGTTGTGCGGCTTTCCGGTGGGCCTCGAGCATCCGTTCTTCCTGATCGCCGGTCCGTGTGTGATCGAGTCGCAGCAGCTCGCGTTCGACACCGCCGGGATCCTCAAGGAGATGACGGCCGAACTGGGCATTCCTTTCGTCTACAAGTCGTCGTTCGACAAGGCCAACCGCAGTTCGGGCAAGTCCTTCCGCGGCCCCGGGATGGATGCGGGACTCAGGATCCTCGGCGAAGTGAAGCAGCAGATCGGCGTGCCGGTGCTGACCGACATCCATGCGATCGACGAGATCGCGACCGTGGCGTCGGTGGTCGACGTGCTGCAGACGCCGGCGTTCCTGTGTCGCCAGACCGACTTCATCCATGCCGCCGCTTCGGCCGGCAGGCCGGTCAACATCAAGAAGGGCCAGTTCCTCGCGCCACACGACATGACGAACGTCGCCGACAAGGCGCGCGATGCAGCCGTCGCGGCTGGCGGCGACGGACAGAACATCATGGTCTGCGAGCGCGGCGTCTCGTTCGGCTACAACAACCTCGTCTCCGACATGCGCTCGCTCGCGATCATGCGCGAGACGCACTGCCCGGTCGTCTTCGACGCCACCCATTCCGTGCAGTTGCCGGGCGGCCAGGGGACGACCTCCGGCGGCCAGCGCGAGTTCGTGCCGGTGCTGGCGCGTGCGGCGATGGCGGTCGGCATCTGCGGCATCTTCATGGAGACGCATCCCGATCCGCTGCATGCGATGTCGGACGGACCGAACGCCGTGCCGTTGAAGCACATGCGTCGGCTGCTCGAGACGCTGCTCGCCATCGACGGCGTGACGAAGGCGAACGGTTTCGCCGAGAACGACTTCGGCGTTTGACGCGTCGGCCCACCTCCGTTCGAAGGGACACTGAATCATGGCCGCCTATATCCTCGCCGATGTCGAGATCACCAACGCTGAGCAATACGCCGAATATCGCAAGTGGTCGAGCGCCGCGTTCGAGGCGCACGGCGTAAAGCCGCTCGCACGCGGCGGCGCCACGGAGCGTCTCGAAGGGCGCGAGCCCGGTCGGATCGTCGTAATCCCTTTCGACTCGATGGCGGCCGCGCGTGCGTTCTACGATTCGGACGAATACCGCAAGGCGCGGTCCGCGCGTGCGGGCGCCGCGATCATGAACATGCTGATCGTCGAAGGCGTCTGACGCACCGACAGTCCCACCACAACAATCGAACCTGAGGCAGGACAGACATGAGTGCAATCGTAGACATCATCGGCCGCGAGATCATCGACAGCCGCGGCAATCCGACCGTCGAATGCGACGTGCTGCTCGAGTCCGGCGTGCTGGGCCGCGCATCCGTGCCTTCGGGTGCATCGACCGGCTCGCGCGAGGCCATGGAGCTGCGCGACGGCCCGTCGTCCGGCGATCGCCACCGCTACGGCGGCCAGGGCGTACTCAAGGCTTGCGAGAACATCAACACCGAGATCTCCGAGGCGGTGATGGGCCTCGACGCGAACGAGCAGGCCTTCCTCGACCGTACGCTGATCGACCTCGACGGCACCGACAACAAGGCACGTCTCGGCGCGAACGCGATTCTGGCCGTTTCGATGGCCGTCGCGAAGGCCGCGGCCGAGGAATCGGGACTGCCGCTGTACCGCTACTTCGGTGGTACGTCGGCGATGACGATGCCGGTGCCGATGATGAACGTCATCAACGGCGGCGCCCACGCCAACAACAACCTGGACATCCAGGAGTTCATGATCATCCCGGTCGGCGCGCCGACTTTTCGCGAGGCTGTGCGCTACGGCGCCGAGGTATTCCACGCGCTCAAGAAGGTGATTGCCGACAAGGGGATGAGCACCGCGGTCGGCGACGAAGGCGGCTTCGCGCCGACGGTCGCCAACCACGAGGCGGCGATTCAGTTGATCCTCGACGCGATCGACAAGGCCGGCTACACGGCCGGCTCGCAGATCGCGATCGGCCTCGACTGCGCGGCCAGCGAGTTCTACAAGGACGGCAAGTACCAGCTCGACGGTGAAGGGCTGATCCTCGACGCCGCCGGCTTCACCGACCTGCTCGCGACCTGGTGCGACAAGTACCCGATCCTGTCGATCGAGGACGGCATGGCCGAAGGCGACTGGGCCGGCTGGAAGCAACACACCGACGTGCTCGGCAAGAGGGTGCAGCTGGTCGGCGACGACCTGTTCGTGACGAACACGAAGATCCTGCGCGAAGGGATCGAGCAGGGCATCGCGAACTCGATCCTGATCAAGATCAACCAGATCGGCACGCTCACAGAGACGTTCGCGGCCATCGAGATGGCCAAGCGCGCCGGCTACACGTCGGTCATCAGCCATCGCTCCGGCGAGACCGAGGACACGACGATCGCCGACATCGCGGTCGGTACCAACGCGATGCAGATCAAGACCGGCTCGATGAGCCGCACCGATCGCGTGGCCAAGTACAACCAGCTGCTGCGGATCGAGGAAGACCTCGGCGACGTCGCGACCTATCCGGGTCGCAGCGCGTTCTACAACCTCAAGTAGATCGACGCACGCGAGCGACGCATGCGCCTCGTCCCGATCATCGTCGCCGCGCTGCTGATTGCGATCCAGTTTCCGCTGTGGCTCGGCAAGGGTGGGTGGATGCGGGTGCACGAGGCCGAGCAGCAACTCGCGGCGCAGAACCGCACCAACGCGGACCTCGTGGCGCGCAACGCGAAGCTCGCGGCCGAGGTCAACGACCTGAAGGAGGGCGCCGGCGCCGTCGAAGAGCGGGCGCGCTACGAACTCGGGATGCTGAAGGAAGGCGAGCTGTTCGTGCAGATCGTCGATGCGCCGAAGGCGGCTGCTGCGTCGGACGATCGGCCGGTAATGAACAGGAAGATCGTGCCCTGACGTATCCGGGCTGGAGGGGCCCCGCCGGACCGACCTCATGCTGCGGACATGTCGCGCCGGCGATTGCACCGCGGTGGAGGCGCTCAGTAACTGCAGGCTGACGACGAAGAGGCACTCCGCGTCAGGTGCGGACGGCCTCGTCGGTGTAGTCCTCGATCGGGATGCAGCCGCAGAACAGGTTGCGATCGCCGTAGACGTGGTCCGCGCGGCCTACCGGCGGCCAATACTTGTTGGCTCGCAGACTCTTCAGCGGATAGGCGGCGGCCTCGCGACCGTACGGATGCGACCACGTGTCGGCCAGTAGCGATTCGGCCGTGTGCGGTGCATTGCACAGAGGGTTGTCGTCGCGCGGCATGCGGCCTTCCTCGATCGCGCGGATCTCATTGCGGATCGCGATCATCGCCGTGATAAAACGGTCGAGCTCGGCCTTCGGCTCGGACTCGGTCGGCTCGATCATCAGCGTGCCGGCGACCGGGAAGCTCATCGTCGGCGCGTGGAAGCCGTAGTCCATCAGCCGCTTCGCGACGTCGTCGACGGTCACGCCGCTGGCTTCCTTGATCGGGCGAAGGTCGACGATGCATTCGTGCGCGACCAGGCCGCGATCGCCCTTGTAGAGCACCGGGAAGTGCGGGTCGAGCTTGCGGGCGATGTAGTTGGCCGACAGGATCGCGGTCTCCGTGGCGGCGGTGAGGCCCGCCTTGCCCATCATCGCGATGTACATCCACGAGATCGGCAGGATCGACGCGGAGCCGTAGGGTGCTGCCGAAACCGCGCCGATGGCCGCCGTCGCGTCGCGGCCTTCGCGCTCGACGCGCCCCGGCAGGAAACGCGCGAGATGCGCACCGACGCCGACCGGACCGACGCCCGGTCCGCCGCCGCCGTGCGGGATGCAGAAGGTCTTGTGCAGGTTCAGGTGCGACACGTCGCCACCGAAGTGGCCCGGCGCCGCGACCCCTACCATCGCGTTCATGTTGGCACCGTCGACGTACACCTGACCGCCGTAGCGGTGGACGATCTCGCAGATCCGCTGCACGCCCGCCTCGTAGACACCGTGCGTCGACGGGTAGGTGATCATCACGGCCGCGAGGTCGTTCGCATGTTCCCTCGCCTTCGCCTCGAGGTCGGCGAGGTCGACGTTGCCCATCTCGTCGCAGGTCGTGACGACGACCTTCATGCCGGCCATCTGCGCCGACGCGGGGTTGGTGCCGTGGGCCGACGACGGAATCAGGCAGACGTTGCGATGCGACTCGCCACGCGACGCGTGATACGCGCGGATCACCAGTAGCCCGGTGTACTCGCCCTGCGAGCCGGCGTTCGGCTGCAACGAGATCGCGGCGTAGCCGGTGGCCGCGCACAGCATGTCCTCGAGCTCGGCGATCATCGCGCGATAGCCTTCGGTCTGCGACGACGGCGCGAACGGATGCATGTGGGCGAACGCGGGCCAGGTCACCGGGATCATTTCCGACGTGGCGTTCAGTTTCATCGTGCACGAGCCGAGCGGGATCATCGCGCGGTCGAGGGCGATGTCCTTGTCGGCCAGGCGCCGCAGGTAACGCAGCATCTCGGTCTCGGAGTGATGCGTGTTGAAGACCGGATGTGTCAGGTAGGTCGATGTGCGGATCAGCGACGGCGGCAACGTGTCGACGGCGGCGGCCTCGAGCGCATCGAAGTCGGGCAGCACGCGACCGTGCGCGAACAGCAGCCACAAGCGCAACACATCGGCGCGCGTGGTCGTCTCGTCGAGCGCGATGCCGATGCGTGTGCCGTCGATCGAACGCAGGTTGACGGCCTGGGCAGCCGCGGCCGCATGCGTGAACGCCGCGTCGCAGGCGACTGTCAACGTGTCGAACCAGCTATCGTTCTCGACGGTGACACCGAGTTCCTCGAGGCCCGCGGCGAGAACCGTCGTGAGCCGGTGCGTGCGCTGCGCGATCGCGGCGAGTCCGTCGGGTCCGTGATAGACCGCGTACATGCCGGCCATCACGGCCAGCAGGACCTGCGCGGTGCAGATGTTCGACGTCGCCTTCTCGCGACGGATGTGCTGCTCGCGGGTCTGCAGGGCCAGGCGATAGGCCTTCTTTCCATTGGTGTCGACGGTCACGCCGACGAGGCGTCCCGGCATGCTGCGCTTGAACGTGTCGCGCGTAGCGAGGTAGCCGGCGTGCGGTCCGCCGAAGCCCATCGGCACGCCGAAGCGCTGGCTGGTGCCGACGACGACGTCAGCGCCCCATTCGCCCGGCGCCTTCAGCAGCGTCAGCGCGAGCAGGTCGGCCGCGACGACGACCAGGCCACCGCCCGCATGGACCGCATCGACCAGCGCCGCGTGATCGACGATGCGGCCGTCGACGCCCGGGTATTGCAGCAGCACCGCGAAGCAGTCGCGCACCGCTTCGGACGTCGGCGTGCCGGTCACGACCTCGATATTCAGTGGCTCCGAGCGCGTCCGCACGACGGCCAGCGTCTGCGGCAGCACGTCGTCGGCAACGAAGAAGCGGCTGGATCTGCTCCTGCCGACGCGCTGGCACAACGTCATGGCCTCGGCTGCGGCGGTGGCTTCATCGAGCATCGACGCATTGGCGATGTCCATCGCGGTCAGCTCGGACACCATCGTCTGGAAGTTGATGATCGCCTCGAGACGACCCTGCGAAATCTCCGGCTGATAAGGCGTGTAGGCCGTGTACCAGGCGGGGTTCTCGAGCACGTTGCGCAGGATCACACCGGGCGTGAAGCAGCCGTGATAACCCTGGCCGATGAACGAGCGGTTCACCGTATTGCGTGCCGCGAGCGCCGCGATCTTCTCGAGCGCCTCGTTCTCGGGCAGCGCGTCGGGCAGGTCCATCCCCTGCGGGCCGCCGTCCGGCCGACGGATCGCCGCCGGCACGATCGCGTCGATCAGCGCCCTCCGGGACGGATAGCCGAGTGTTTCGAGCATCGCGGCCTGGTCGGTCTGCGACGGCCCGATGTGCCGGGCGACGAACGCGTCGTGGCGTTCGAGTTCCATCAGCGTCGTTCGGGTCTTCGGCGCGAGACCCATCGAGGTCGCGGCGGCGAGCGAAGGGTCGGTGACCGTATTCATTGCGTCATGACTCAGGACTTGATCAGGGCGGCGTAGGCGGTTTCGTCCATCAATGCATCGATGTCGCCCGCGTTGGTAGGCCTGACGCGAAGGAACCAGCCTTCGTTCATCGGGTCGGTGTTGACCTTGGCCGGGTCGTCGGGTAGCGCGGTGTTGACCGCGACGATGCTGCCGGCGATCGGCATCTTCACGTCGGCGGCAGCCTTGACCGACTCGACGACGCAGGCCGCGTCACCCTTCGCGAAAGCCTTGCCGACGTCCGGCATCTCGATGAACACGATGTCGCCGAGCGCCTCCTGCGCGTGATCGGTGATGCCGATCGTCGCGGTGCCGTCGTCCTCGGTGCGGACCCATTCGTGGTCTTCGGTGTAATGCATCGTGCTCATGAGCGTCCTTGAATGTGGTGGGTTCGTCGGTGAAACGGAAATGAAGCCGTCAGCCGCGGTGATAGCGGGTCGGCACGAACGGCGTGGCCGCGACGCGCATCGGTACCCGCTTGCCACGCACCATCGCCACGACCTCGGTACCGATCGAGGCATGGCTCGGCGGCAGGTAGCCGAGCGCGACCGCCGCCTGCACGGTCGGCCCGAAAGTGCCGCTGGTGACGTGGCCGATCACCTGGCCATCGGCGTCGACGAGTTCGCTCCCTTCGCGGACCGGCGTCCGTTCGATGCCGACGAGGCCGATGCGCTTCTTCGTGATCGCGTCCTTGCCGCCGGCCAGTTGGGCGAGGATCTTCGCGGCGCCGGGGAAGCCGCCGGGACGGACGCCGTCGGCGCGCCTGGCCTTCGAGATCGCCCACGTCAGGCTGGCTTCGATCGGGGTCGTATCGGTGTCGATGTCGTTACCGTACAGGCACAGGCCGGCCTCCAGCCGCAGCGAGTCGCGCGCGCCGAGGCCGATCGGTTCCACCTCGGGATGCTTCAGCAACGCGCGGGCGAGCCGTTCGGCGCAGCGGTTCTCGAGGGAAATCTCGAAGCCGTCCTCCCCGGTGTAACCGGAGCGCGTGACGAAGCACGCGATGCCGTCGATGGCCAGTTCGCGCGCGGTCATGAAGATCCAGCGATCGAAGTCGACGTCGGGACACAGGCGCTTCATCACGGTGACGGCCGCCGGTCCCTGCAGCGCAAGCAACGCGTGGTCGTCGAGCTCGACGATGTCGCAACCGGGCTTTCCCGGGCCGCCGAGTTCGGCCCGCACATGCGCTGTGTCCTGCACCTTGCAGGCCGCGTTGACGACGACGAACAGGTAGCCCCCGCAGTGCGTCACCATCAGGTCGTCGAGGATGCCGCCGGTGCCGTCGGTGAAGAGCGCATAGCGCTGCTGGAAGCGCGCCAGACCCATGATGTCCATCGGAACGAGCACCTCGAGACCCTCGGCCGCCGTCGGGCCCACGAGCTTCATCTGTCCCATGTGCGAGACGTCGAAGAGGCCGGCGGCGGTGCGCGTGTGCTGATGTTCCTGCAGGACGCCTTTCGAGAACTGTACAGGCATCTCGTAGCCGGCGAACGGCACCATTCGAGCACCGAGCTCGACGTGCAGCGCGTGCAATGCCGTCTTCAGCAGCGGGGCGGCGTCCGACGTGGCGGATGATTCGGGAATTTGGGTCATGGCTCTCGGCGGGTAAGGAACGGCGAATGGCGGAGCCTCTCCCTCTGTCCCTTGTACCTGAGAGATTGCGGCCGTGCGCCGCGTGCCCCTTCGGTGGATGATCCTCCCGCATCACGGGCGTCATCGCTCTCCAGATTGATGTTGCCGTTCGACCAGTCTCCGAGGCTTCGCGTGCTGCCTGAAGCCTTTGCCTGAGCGGTTATGGGATTTGCGCCTTCGGCGGTTGCCGACTGGTCGGCAACGCTCTCCTGATCGAAAGGACGATTGTACCGACAGACGTCGACAGCGCCAAACGAGAAGGTCAGTTGCGGCCGGCGCGTTGCTTGTCGGTGCCGCCGAACCGGGGACTCGTTTCGTCGACGAGGCGCACGCCGCCGTCGGACGTGAACAGGATGTTGGTCATCGAAGCCGGCTCGGAAGCCGCGGCCGGCGCGGCGGCATGCTGGGCGCCCTGCGCAGCCGTGAACCCCGACCGGTTCGCCGGGGCACCTGTGCGGGTCCGGTAGACCGGCGCTGCCGCCGGCACCGAATCGTCGGCGGACCTTGCTTCGTCGCCGATCGGCACGAGGCCGAAGCTGAATTCGCTGTCGTCGCGGATGCTTCGACGCGCGGCCGGCGCGTTGGCGATCAGCATCTCGTTGGCTTCCTGCGTGCGCCGCATCAGTGTGCCGACGACCAGTTCCTTGAAATGGAACTGGCACTCCTCGCTGGCGAGCGCGTAGGCAGCGGCATTGACCTCGAGATAGATCGTATCGATCATCGCGACGACGGTGGCGTTGCGCCGCGCTTTATCCGGCGACAGGAATGCGAGTTCGCCGACCACCTGTGCGGGTCCGTAGACCGCGAGCTGACGACCTTTCAACGAAACCTCGACCTCGCCGTCGATGATGACGCCGAAGTTGCCGCCTTCGTCGCCTTCGACCATGATCGGCCGCGATTCGTGGATCACGCGCCAGTGCGAGATGCGCAGGATCTCCCAGATTTCATCGTTCTCGAAGTCCGTGAACGCCGCGTTCTGCCGCAACACCTTGAAACGGCGCGTCAGCCGCACCGAGTCCGCGTCGTCGAGGATCTGGAATTTGGCGCTCGACAGATCCTGCGCGAACTGCGCACCGGTGCGATAGCGCGTGTAGAGATCCTTCTCGAGCGTCCGCTTGATGATCGGGTCGAGCGAGTCCGGCACCGACGGGTTCAGCGTGCTGACCGGCTCGGCATCCATGTTGATGATCTTGTACATCAGCGCCGCGCGATTCTTCGCACGGAACGGCTGGCGACCGGTGAGCAGTTCGTACATGACGGTGCCCAGCGAGTACAGGTCGGTCTGCCCGTTCAGCGGGTAGTCCTTGATCTGCTCGGGCGACATGTAGGCCGGCGAGCCCACGCCCATGATGAAGGTCGAGTCGGCATCGCTCTTCTTCTTCATGTCGAGCGCGAGGCCGAAGTCGGTGATCTTCACCACGTCGTCTGCGCCGAGCATGATGTTGTCGGGCTTGATGTCGCGATGAACCACGCCCATGCGGGCCGAGAAGTCGAGCGCCATCGCACACTTGAACATGATCTCTACGACGCGATGGGGTGGCAGGAGCTTGTCGAAGCTGCAGTGTTCGCGCAGGGCCACCCCGGGGACGAACTCCATCGCGATGTACGCGAATTTCTCTTCGATGTCGGCTTCGAAGATCGAGACGATGTTCGGATGCTTGACCTTCATCGCGAGCGACGCTTCGGTCGCGAACAGCTTCTTCAGCCGCCGGCTCAACTTCGCATTCGACTGGTTGAACAGGATCACCTTGAGAGCAACCATCTGTCCGGTCCCGGTGTGGATCGCGCGATAGACGGTAGCGGTGGCCCCCGCGCCGACCTTCTCGAGGGTTCGGTAGGGGCCGAAGGTCAGCGACGCAGCCGTGTCGGCCGCGGAAGCGCTTCTCGAAGAAGGAGTTGCGGTCATGAATGTCGCGTCCAGGCCGCGGACGTTGCGTAGTGGCGCGCACGCATCGTGCCGGGCGGAGCCAGAGAATACTCCAGTGTCGCACCGCTGCGGGGCTTCCGGGGTCGGGCGTCGTCCCCGGCACGGCGTGTCATCGCCCGGTCACGGTTGCGCGTCGACGGACGCTGGCGGGCGATCGGTGCGCTAAAATGCCGCAGTCCGCACGGTCATGCCGCTCGACGCCGACCCGAAAATGCGGCCGCGCGGCTTCGAGATTCACGACCACATCAGCAAGCCCGGTTCCCGAACCGGTGCCCCATCCCAGGACTTCGTCATTGAGCATTGATCAGCATCCCGGCCCAGCGGACGAGCGAGCCGATCCGAGCAGCGCAGGAAGTCCAGACGACCCGACGACCGAAGTGACGGCGAGGCGCAGGCGTCGTATCACCGCCGGCATGGTGGTTTCGGCGCTCCTGATGGCCGCCGTGATCGCCGCGGCGAACTGGGCATTCTGGTCGTGGCTGAACCGCCCTCCGGAATCGGCGTCGTGGACGGGTCTGGTGGGCGGCTTCGCGTACAACGGATTTCGTCGCGACCAGTCTCCGGTCGGCGACAACCCGACCTATCCGAGCGAGGAAGAGCTCGGAGAAGACGTCGCGATGCTGTCGAAGTACACGAAGCGGCTGCGGATCTACAGCGCGGTCGACGCTGCAGCGGTGCCTGCGCTGGCCCGCCAGTACGGCATGACCGTCACGGCCGGCGCCTGGTTGTCGACAGACAAGGAAAACAACGACCTCGAAATCAAGGCGCTGATCCAGTTGATGCGGAACAACAGCAACATCGATCGCGTGTTGGTGGGAAACGAGACGCTGCTGCGCGGCGATCTCACGCCGAAGGAGCTGATCGGCTACATCGACACCGTCAAGCGACGGGCGCGGGTGCCGGTGTCGACCGCCGAATCGTGGGACATCTGGCTGACCCGTGACAGCGAGAAGAGCAGGCAGATGCACGAGCTCGCCAAACATGTCGACTTCATCACGGTTCACCTGCTGCCGTATTGGGAGGGGGTGCCGCGCGAGGCCGCGGTCGATCACACGATGCTTCGCTATGCGGAGATGCAGCGCGCCTACCCGAACAAGAAGATCGTCATCGGTGAAGTGGGCTGGCCATCCGGCGGCAGCCGCGTGCCGATCAAGACACTGAATCCGCTCGATGCGATCACCTATTCGACGGCGTCGGTGAAGGACGAAGCGCAGTTCGTCCGCGAATTCCTGGCGCGCGCGAAGAAGGAAGGCATCAGCGATTACTACCTGATGGAGGCGATCGACCAGCCGTGGAAGCGCCGCGACGAGGGACGCACCGGCGCGTACTGGGGCATCTTCAACGCGGATCGCCAGCCCAAGTTCACGTTCGACGGACCGGTCGTGCCCGACCCGCGCTGGCCGCGTAAGGCGACCGTCGCGTCGATCCTCGCGCTGTTCCCGATCATCGCGTTCTGCATCGCGTTCGCGCGCTTCCGGATCGGAGGCCGGCTGTTCTTCGGGGTCGTCATCCAGGCCGCGATGACGCTGGTCGTGTGGCTCGTCACGCTGCCGTTCGAGTTCTATCTGAACACGCTCGACTGGACGATGCTGGCACTGCTGCTACCGGCGCTGGCCGCGATGCTGATGATCCTGCTGGCCAACGCGTTCGAGTTCACCGAGGTGGTGTGGCAGAAGCACTGGCAGCGCCACTTCCGGCCCGAGCGTCCGGCGCTCGACGCAATTGAGCCGTTCGTGTCGATCCATCTGCCGTGCCACAACGAGCCGCCCGAGATGGTGATCCAGACGCTCGCGAGCCTGGCGCGGATGGACTATCGGAACTTCGAGATTCTGATCCTCGACAATAATACGAAGAACGAAGAGATCTGGAAGCCGGTCGAGCGCTATGTCGCCCGGCTCAACGAACACGACCTGGACGCGCGTGGCGACGAAGGCCTGGACGCGCCGGCGCCTCCGCGCTTTCGCTTCTACCACCTCGCCAACTGGCCCGGCTTCAAGGCAGGCGCGCTGAATTTCGGGTTGCAGGAGACCGACCCGCGCGCGGAGATCGTCGGCGTCGTCGATGCCGACTACGTCGTCGATCCCGACTGGCTCAAGGTCACGGTCGGCCACTTCGACGCGCCGCGTGTCGCGGTGGTCCAGTGCCCGCAGGCGCATCGCGACTGGCAGCACAACGCGTTCCAGCGGATGACGAGCTGGGAATACGACGGCTTCTTCCGCATCGGCATGCACCACCGTAACGAGCGCGACGCGATCATCCAGCACGGGACGATGACGCTGGTCCGCAGGGTCGCCCTCGTCGATACCGGCGGCTGGTCCGAGTGGTGCATCTGCGAAGACGCCGAGCTCGGGCTGCGGCTGATGAATTCCGGCTGGGAGACGCGCTACATCGACGAAGTGCTCGGTCGCGGACTGACACCGTCGAATTTCTCCGGCTACAAGTCGCAGCGCTTCCGCTGGGCGTTCGGCGCGATGCAGATCCTTAAGCGGCGCTGGAACTGGCTGTGGGGTCGCCAGGACAAGCTGTCGCCCGGCTCGCTCGCTCGCAAGCCGCGCGGCCTCACCGCCGGACAGCGCTTTCATTTCCTGACCGGCTGGTTCTCGTGGTTCGCCGACGCCCTGCACCTGTTCTTCACGCTCGCGTCGCTCGCGTGGACCGTTGGCATGCTGCTGAACCCTGAGAACTTCAGCCTGCCGCTCGACCTGTTCGTGATCCCGGTGCTCGGCTTCTTCGTGCTGAAGGCCTACTTCGGCCCGTCGCTCTACCGCGCGCGCGTGCCATGCGGCTGGCGCGACGTGATCGGCGCGTCGATCGCGTCGATGGCGCTGTCGCATGCGATCGCACGCGGCATCATCGCCGGTCTGGTTCAGAAGAACGGCACCTTCGTCGTCACGCCGAAGAGCTGGCAGACCGGCAAGAAGAGCAGCCGCTTCGCGTGGGTCGGCGCGGTCCGCGAGGAGGGACTGATGCTGATCGCGATCATCATCGCGGCGATCGGCGTGATGACGATGATGCCGACCCAATACGAGAGCCTGCTGTGGATCGGTATCCTCGCGACGCAGGCGATTCCGTACTTCTCGTCGGTCGCGTGCGCGCTGGTCTCGGCCTACGCGCCCCGACGGACCATCCGCCCGGTCGGCAGCGAGGGGACCAGCGATCTGCATTCGCTCGAAGCCGCGGCCCTGCCGCAAGGCGCGTCGATGCACGCGGAGGCCTGAGCGGTTGCCACGCTTCACTTCCAGACGATGCGATTGACGGGTCCGCCGGGCATCCACGCCGTGCGCCTGCGCGGGGTCCTATGCGGCATCTTCGTCGGCATGGCGCTGCTGTGTGTCGCGCCGCAGGCGCGCGCCGACGAGGCGCGTTACGACGTGGAGATCGACGCGCCGGGGAACGTCAAGTCGCTGATCGAGGACAACATCAGCCTGATCCGCTGGCGTGATGCGGACGGGCGCAAGGGCCGCATCGACGAGGACCAGTTGCGACGCCTGTTCGATCAGGGAAAGGACGAGATCGTCCGACTGATCGCGACCGAAGGCTATTACGCGCCGGTGGTCGACGCCGACCTCGAACAGAAGGGTGATCGCTGGACTGCGCACTATCGCATCACGCCGAACGCACTGACGACGGTCGAGTCGGTGGACATCCAGTTCCAGGGTCCGATCGCGCAGGCGCCTGCCGGCGAGAAGCCCGAACGCGAAGCACTGCGCCAGAACTGGACCCTGGCGGCGGGCGATGTCTTCCGTCAGTCCGACTGGGAAACCAACAAGCGTCGCCTCCTGCAGGGCCTGCTGATCCGCACCTATCCGTTCGCGTCGATCACGCGCAGCGAGGCGCAGGTCGATATACGCACGTCGAAGGCCAAGCTGTCAGTCGTTGTCGCGAGCGGGCCGGCGGTGCGCTTCGGGCCGCTGCAGGTCACCGGCCTCAAGCGCTATCCCGAGGACATCGTGCGCAACCTGGATCCGATCGACCTCGGCGAACTGTATTCGCAGGCGCAGGTCTTCGAGTTCCAGCGGCGGCTCAGTTCCAGCGGTTACTTCTCACGCGTCGAGGTCAGCATCGATGCCGTCGCCGACCCGGGAAGCGATCCGCGTTCGCCCTTCGTGGCGCCCGAGAAGAAGGATGGCGAAGGGACGGCGGCGACCGCGGATGCGCCTGCCACGCCGCTGCCACGCGAGGTCACGCTGCCGTTGCGGGTGCTCGTCGAGGAGAACAAGTCGAAGGCGGTGTCGCTCGGCGTCGGCCTGTCGACCAACTCCGGGCCGCGCGCATCGGCGGAATACGACATCATCAACTTCCTGGGCGGTGGCAAACAGTTGCGCACCAAGCTCTCGTTCGACAGGCTCACGCAGTCGCTCGGGGCCGACCTCATCTTCCCGACCACCGAGCTGGGCAATCGATACTCGATCTCGTCCTATCTCAGGCGCGAGAACGTGCAGAACGAGGTGACGCGCAGCGCCGGTGTGACCGGCAAGCGCGCGTGGGGCCCGGCCGATACCGAACGCTTCACGACGCTCGACTACATCTACGAACAGAAGGATGTCTCGTACGTCCCGCAGATCGCCACGCAGATCCTCGGAACCACCTATGGCGTGACGCTGCGCCGGACCGACAGCCTGCTCACGCCGACCAGCGGCTATCTCGCGTCCGGTACGGTCGGGGCAGGGCTGCGACTGATGACCGGCCAGCCTTACGCGAGGGCCTATGGCAAGGCCGTGCGCTATCAGCCGCTCGGGCCGAACGACACGTTGCTGGTCCGCATCGAACTCGGCGCGATCGCGGGAGCCGATACGGAGACCCTGCCGTCCACACTGCTGTTCCGCGCGGGGGGCCAGGGATCGGTGCGCGGCTACGGCTATCAGAGCCTTGGCATCCGGCAGGCCGATGCCATCGTCGGCGGACGCTATGTCGCGACCGGCACGCTCGAAGGCATTCACTGGCTCGGCCCGAAGTACCCGAACTGGGGCGTAGCCGCGTTCATCGATGCGGGCAACGCCGGCAACCGCTTCTCCGATCTCGCGCCGGTCTATGGCTATGGTGTCGGCGCGCGCTGGCGCAGCCCGGTCGGAGTGCTCGACCTCGACGTCGCACACGGGATCCAGAACGGCTCGACCCGTCTCCACTTCTCGCTCGGGGTCACGTTTTGAGCGAGAACCCGACGCCGCAGCAGCAGCCCGCCAGGCCTGAGCCCTCTACGGGCCGGCGCATCGCTCGGTACGCGCTGTGGTCGATCGGCGGCCTGCTCGCGCTGCTGCTCCTCGTCATCGGCGCCGGCGCCTGGCTGCTCGGTCGCGAGGCGACCCTGCAGCGCATCGTGGCGGAGGCCGAGAAGGCGATGGATGGCCGGCTCACGGTCGAGGGGGTGGGCGGTTCCGTGTACGACCACGTGACCTTCCGGCGCCTCGTGTTCCGCACGACGACGCAGGTGATCACGGCAGAGAACGGCACGCTGCGCTATGCGCTCGCGCCGATCGATCGACGCTTCACGGTGACCCGGGCGGACGTCGCGAAGCTGACCATCGAAACCGTCGGCAAGTCGGACGAGCCGACGGTCGAGCCCGTCACCCTCGAGCTGCCCGCCGCGGCGCATCTCGACACGCTGCGATTGGACGATGTGCACGTCGGCACCATCGCGCTCGTCGACGGGAACAGGACGACCACGCTGACCGATGCCGACCTGCGCGCCCGTTACGCGACCGAGGGCGGACGAAAGCACTGGGTCGTCGAGCGGATCGGGGTCGTTACGCCATGGGGCAAGGCGACCGGCCACGTGGCGCTGGCTGCGGCACGTCCGTTCGCGATCGACGGCGAACTGCTGGCCGAAGGCAAGGCTGAGGACGTGCCGTATCGCGCGCCCTTGCGGATCACCGGTCGTCTCGCGGACCTGGAACTGGTCTCGGACTTCACGTTCTCGGATCCCGGCGCGCAGACTCTGCCCGGCCACGTCGAAGTGCGGCTGATGCCGTTCCGCGAGCAACCCGTCGAGCGCGCGCAACTGCATGTCTCCGGTATTTCGCCGAAGCGCTGGAAGGGCACGCTGCCGATGACCGACATCACGGTCGATGCGAGCATCGTCCCGCTGACCGGCGCGCTCTCCGTTCGAGCGCCCGGTGCACAGCCGGGCAGCAATCCGTTCAAGGCGAACCTCGCGGTCACCAATGCGATGCCGGGCCCGCTCGACAAGGATCGCATCCCGTTGGCATCGCTGTCGGCCGAACTGTCCGGCGACTCGGCCTCGGTGCTCGTCACGCAGCTGAAGGCGAACTTGGGCGCCGCCGGCGCGGTGGAAGGAAAGGGCAGCTATGTCGTCGCCGACGGCGGCACACCGGCGTTCACGGGTCGCGTGCGCAATCTCGATCTTCGCGCGATCCAGACCACGCTGATCACCTCGCGTTTCGCGGGTCCGCTGGCGGTCAGCCGAGCGGCCGGGGTGCTGCACGTCGATGGTGATCTCGCCGATACGGGGCGTCGCGTCAGGCTGCGCGGCGAGATGGAAGGCGATGCCATTCGCATCGCCGAGGCCGACGTCGTCATCGGCGGCAGCCGGCTCGCCGCGTCTGGTTCTGTGAATCTCGCCAGGGACAGGCCCTTCGATCTGAAGGGCGACGTGACGCATCTGAATCCGAAGGACTTCGGCAATTTCGCGCCGGCCGACGTGACCGCCTCGTTCAAGGTCGGCGGCACGATCGGCGCCGCGCCGGCCGGTCGCGCTCCGCAGGTCTTCCACGTCGACAGCGACATCCGCATCGCGAGCAGCCGCGTGATGAATCGTCCGGTGTCCGGCACGGTGGTCGGCTCGGTGACCGGTGCGATCACGCCGACGGCGAAAGGGTCTTCGAGCGTCAAGCTGCGCGAGGTGGCCGGGGCCGATGTCGCGCTCGCCTTCGGCGCCAATCGCGTCACCGCGAAGGGCGACTTCGGGGGACCGCGCGATCAGCTGCTGTGGACGGTCGACGCCCCGAAGCTGGCCGATGTCGACCCATCCGTGACGGGTGTGCTGACCGGCTCCGGCACCATCGGCGGAACGCTCGAAGAGCCGTCGATCGAGTTCAAGTTGGGCGGCGACGACCTGCGTTATGCGAAGGCCGCTCCTGTCGCGGTCGTACCACCGGCCGGCGCGAAGCCGGCCACGTCCGCGCCCAAGGCCACCGCTCTGAGCCTCAAGTCCTTCCGCGGCGAGGGCAAGCTGCTGGCCGGATCGAGTGGTGTGCTCGATGTCGACATCCACATCGCCGAACTGCGCGACGGCAGCGCCAGCAAGGCACCGCTCGTGCAGGTGGCCGATGCCCGGGTCCGCGGCACGCGTTCCGCGCACGAGCTCACCGTCACGGCCAGCAGCGACCGCTTCGACGTCAGCGCAGCCGCCAGCGGTGGGCTCGACGCGGGCAACGTCTGGCGCGGATCGGTAACCCAATTCGCGAGCCGCGGCAAGGTGCCGTTCTCGCTCGACGGCACCACCACGGTCCTCGCCAGTGCGGACCGGGTCGAGATCGGCAAGGCGGTGCTGCGCTTCACCGAGGGTCGCGTGCAACTCGATCGGCTGGTGTCGGCCGATGGAACGATCGCGACCACCGGCACTGCCAGCAGCTTCCCGCTCGCGGTGATCGGCACGCTGTCGCCCGAGTTCGCGCGCCAGGTCTCGACGTCGCTCAAGTTCGGCGGTCAGTGGGACCTGCGCGTCGGCGACACCATCGACGGCAGCGTGCGTCTGTTTCGCGAGTCCGGCAACGTGCAGTTCCTGACCGATCCCAAGTTCTCGATCGAACCGACGAAGCTCGAGATCGCGGCGACCGTCGTCGCCGATCGCGTGACCGCGCAGGTGACCGCGATCGGTGAAGGGCTGGGACGCATCGAGGGGTCGGTCGGGACGCGGCTCGAGAAGCGCGGCGGTGCATGGGGGCTGTCCTCCGACGCGCCGCTCACCTTCACGAGTGCCATCGACGTACCCGACCTCCGCTGGCTGGCGCGCCTCTCGGGCCGGCCCGGACTCGACCTGCGCGGCCACGTGAAGATGGCCGTGACCGGCAAGGGCACGGTGGGGGAGCCCCTGCTGGCCGGTCATGCCAGTGGCGAGTCCATCTCCATCCGTTGGCCGGACCAGGGCGTCAATTTCAGCGACGGTCGCCTCGACGTCGACTTCGACGGCGATCGCGTGGTGCTCAAGCAGGCGACGATGACGTCCGGAAAGGGCACGCTCGGCGCCACCGGCGAGCTGCGGCTCGCCGATCGCAACGTGACCGGCAAGCTGGTGGTGAAGTTCGACAAGTTCGAAGCCGTCTCGCGCACCGACCGGACCGTCGTCGTGTCGGGGACCGGCTCCGCGAACTTCGGCGCGTCGGGCATCGACCTCGTGGCGGACCTCAAGGCCGACCGGGGTTCGTTGCAGCTGGCCGAGCGTCGCGGCCCGACGATCTCCGACGACATCGTCATCGTCGGTCGGGAGAAGACCGACGAGGACATTCCCGCCCGGAGCGTGCCGGTGCGGCTGTCGGTCAAGTTCGACATGGGCGATGACTTCAAGGTCAAGGGATCCGGCTTCGAGGGCAAGCTCGGCGGCAACATCGCGATCACCGGCACAGGTGCCGACCTGCGTGCGATCGGTACGGTCAGCGTGCGCGAGGGCATCTACAAGGCATATGGCCAGGAGCTCACGATCACGCGCGGCAACCTGACCTTTTCGGGCCCGATCGACAACCCGGCGCTGGATATCATCGCGGTCCGCAAGAATCTCGCGGTCGAGGCAGGTGTGCAGATCAGCGGAACCGCGCTGGCACCCCAGGCGAAGCTGGTGTCGACGCCGGACGTGCCGGATACCGAGAAGCTGTCGTGGCTGGTCCTCGGCCATGGTCTCGCCGCGGGCAGCAAGGCGGACTTCGGATTGCTCACTACCGCGGCGTCGAGCCTGCTCGGTTCGTCGGACTCGACGAGCCTGCAGTCGCGCCTCGCAGCGACCCTGGGGGTCGACGAGATCGGCGTTTCCGGCTTCGGTGGTGACACGGGTGGCCTGCTGACCGTCGGCAAGCAGATCTCGGAGAAACTGCGGGTCACGCTGGAGCAGGGCTTCACGAAAGCGGCGACACTCGTCAAGGTCCGCTACAAGGTCTTCAACCACATCGACCTGCAGGTTCAGACCGGCACCGAAAGCGCAATCGACATCTTCTACACGTTCTCGTTCGACTGAAGCCAGCGGCCCGATATCAGCGACCCTTCGCCGCCAGCAGAAGAAATACGGTCGGCCGCTTCTGCAGGTCGACCGTGACGCCGCGCCAGACCTTGGTGTCTCGCGTCGCGATCCACTGCGTTTCCAGCGTGAGGTCGCAGGCGACGCACAGCATCGTGTCGGATC
>JBDTIS010000191.1:0-17670 GCA_039936235.1 Burkholderiaceae bacterium
CGGCCAGACGCACCGCTTCGTACGGCAGGATGAACTCGCCGGCTTGCTCGTCGTAGTAGGCGGCCTCCGGCCCGACGACGGTGGCCGCATAACCAGGTGGCTGCGGATAGGTGTACGCATAGAACGCTGGCGCGTCGATCGCGCCGCCACCTGGCCAGAAGCCGCAGCTGCTGCATTCGTGCGAATAGGCCTCGACCATCACGTAGTCGGGGCAGTTCGGTACGCCACCGGGATGCGGCGGCGCGACCCGGCCCGAGAAACGGGTTGCGGCGAGGTCGAAGCTGCCCCAGAAGAAATGGCTGGGACTCTGCTTGCCGAGGAAGCGACCGCGGAAGCGCTTCATCACCTGGTCGGTCGCGAGCAGGATCCGCCAGCAGCGATGCACGGCGTCGGCATCGTACGGGCGGATTCGACGGTCCTCGGCGAACGGGATCGCCGTGACGACCTCGACCGGCGACGCACGGATGGCGCAGCGGACGTCGAGCGAGGCCAGCGTCGCGACGTATTCGTCGAAGAAGCTCGCGACCGATCGGGAAGCGAGCGCGAAACGGCGTGAGACGCCGTCGCTACGCTCGACCGCCACCACGTGGTCGATGAAGTCGAACGCGACCTCGAAGCTGCCGCGGGGGCACGGCATCGGCGATGTGCGCAGGCCGCGCGGCGACAGGTACATCGGCACGTGCCACCAGTGATTCTCGACCGGCGACAGCGCCAGGCGGGTCTTGCCGACGATCTGCAGCGCCATGTGCAGACCGGCACAGGTGTCGCGCCAGGCTTGCAGAGGCAGTGCCGGCCACGCCGCCGTCGACGGCTCGCTCACCGATCGACCGCCGTATTCAGCGGACGCATTCTTCGGTGACGATGTAATCGAGCGGCACATCGTGCGGACCCGCCTCGAAATGTTCGCTGCGCATCGACTCGTAGGCGATGCCGATGGTCTTGCAGCGCCGCGCGGCCAGCGTGCGATCGTAATAGCCGCCGCCGTAACCGAGCCGGTGATGGACGCCGTCGGGACCGGTCGAGAAGCCCAGGCACGGCACCAGCAGCAGTTCGACATAGACGGCGTTGCCCGACGTGGGCACCGGTACCCCGAGGAAACCCGGCGCCATCGCCGACTGCGGCTTCCAGTGCACGAAAGTCAGCGGCCGTTGCACGCGGTCGACCAGTGGCAGCCCGACGCGATGGCCGCCTTTCGTCAGTTCGTGGAACAGCGGCCGGATGTCCGGTTCGTTGCGGATCGGCCAGTACCCGCCGATCTTCCACGGCGGCCGGCTACCGCGCAGCATGTCGCGCACCAGCAGCCTCAATTGATCGGTGATTCGCCGATCCATCTCCGCACGCACGGCGTCCGGCAGATCGTCCCGGAGTTGCAGGAGGCGCCGACGCTCTGCATCCCGCGAATGGCCGGGGGCGACGGCGTGCGCTTCGGCTTCCATGTGGGATGACCCTGTGTAGTCCAGGTCCTGAGGGGTCGAGGCGATCATTCGCTAATGCTATGCTAAGTCGACCGATGCGTCATGATTCCGGCGCACTCCCGAGCCTGACGTCCCACATTCGCGGCACACGTCCCGGTTGCCCGGAGCGCCGATTCGCGCGCCGTGTCGTCCAGCCCGGCCTTCATGCGTTAAGTCTCGATGTCCCTCTCGCTCCGATCCCGCCTTTCATCGATCTCACTGATCCGTTCGGGCGTTGCATCAGGCGCCGTCCGATCGTTCCTGACCGTTGCCTTCTCGATCGCCTGCATCGCGCCCACCGCCGATGCCGCCAAGCCGACGCGTCCTGCCGCCGACCCGGCGCAACTCGCCGCGCGGATGGACGTGGCGGACGACGCCTTTCTCGCGGCGCGCGAATCCTTCCGCGCCGGTGACGTCGCGCGCGGTGCGGTCTTCGCACAGCGCGTGACGTCGCTCGATCCGCGCTATGCGCTCGCGCCCTACCTCGAATACTGGGCACTGTCGCGCCAGATCCGCGACTACGGCGATGCGCTCACCGAAGCGGCGCCCGACGAAGCGGTCCGCGGCTTCATCGCGCGCAATCCGGGCAGCGTCGTCGCCGACCTGGCGCGCCGCGACTGGTTGCTCGCGCTCGGCAAGCGCGGCGAGTGGACGACGTTCGAAGCCGAGATGCCGCGCTTCGCACTGAACGACGATGCGCAGGTGACGTGCTTCAACCTGACAGCGCGGGCG
Organism: Burkholderiaceae bacterium; assembly: GCA_039936235.1. GTDB lineage: Bacteria > Pseudomonadota > Gammaproteobacteria > Burkholderiales > Burkholderiaceae_D > CAHJXF01. The sequence goes on from JBDTIS010000191.1 coordinate 2,187, forward strand.
ATCCGGCAGATCCACGGCACGTCGACGCGCCCCGATGCGACCGATACCGACGCCTCGTCCGACGCGGCTTCGATCACCGGACTGATCAAGGCTTCGCGCGTCGCGCTCGCGCAGCCGAAGGACTACGCGAGCGACATCGGCGCCTGCGCGACGCTCGGCCGCATCCTGGTGGCCGAGAAACGGCTGACGCAACACGACATATGGAGCTGGGTCCGGCTGGCATCCGATGCGAACGACGCGAACGCGGCGCGGCGTTACGCCCAGTTGCTGAGCGACGCCGAGCGCGGCGGCGACAGCGTCCGTTTCTACCGCCAGCTCGACGCGGTGCTCGACAAGCCCGCGCTGTGGCTCGCGAAGACCGGCGAAGGCGGAGAGAGCGTCGCACTGCGATGGAAGCGCGAGCTCGCCGTCCTCGCCTTCGCGCGCATCGCGCGCGCGGATCCGGCGATGGGTGCCGCGAGTCTGCAGCGCCAGCCTGCCGACATGCTGATCACCTCCGAAGTCGCCTACCTGCAGGCCCAGCTCGCAGCGGCAGCCGCGAAGAAGCAGATGCCCGAGACCGACGAGTGGTCGAAGAAGTCGCTGTCTGCCGAAGGACTGTCCGAGGACATCCTCGGCTGGCAGGTGCGCGGCGCGCTGCGCGCGGAAGACTGGAAGCTGGTCGAGGCGCTGATCGAGAAGATGCCGCCCGAGATGCGGCGGCCGCAGGCCAGCGACGGCACGTGGGCCTACTGGCTCGGCCGTGCGTACAAGGCGCAGAAGAAGAACGACGCGGCGCAGGCCCAGTTCCGGCCGGTGTCCGACCAGTTCGGCTTCTACGGGCAACTCGCCACCGAGGAGCTCGGCGAGAAGGTCACGCTGCCGGCGCGCGGCCAGCCCATCAGCGAATCCGAAGTCATGACGGCGAAGGCGGTGCCGGGCTTCCAGCGCGCGCTGTACTTCTACCGACTCGACCTGCGTCGCGAAGGCAACCTCGAGTGGAATTTCGCGCTGCGCGGGATGAGCGACCGCGAGTTGCTCGCGTCGGCCGAGTGGGCCATGCGCAACAAGGTGCTCGACCGGGCCGTCAACACGGCCGACCGCACGCGCAACGAACACGATTTCGCATTCCGCTTCCTGATGCCGTTCCAGTCGCAGATGCAGGAGAAGGCCGCCGCCGTCGGGCTCGACCTCGACTGGGTCTACGGGCTGATTCGCCAGGAGTCACGATTCGTCCAGGTCGCGCGCTCGTCGGTCGGAGCGTCGGGCCTGATGCAACTGATGCCGTCGACCGCGAAATACGTCGCCAGGAAGATCGGCCTCGACAGCTACCGGCCCGACGGTGTCGCCGATCTCGACACCAATCTGACGCTCGGCACGAGCTACCTGCGCATGGTGCTCGACGACCTCGACAATCTGCCGGTGCTGGCAACCGCTGCGTACAACGCCGGGCCCGGCCGCCCACGCGCGTGGCGTGCGACGCTGACGCGACCGGTCGAAGGCGCCATCTTCGCCGAGACCATCCCGTTCAACGAAACCCGCGACTACGTCAAGAAGGTGATGAGCAACGCCACCTACTACGCGGTGCTGATCACCGGGACCCCGCAGTCGCTGAAGGCGCGGATGGGATTCGTGGCACAGCGCGGGTACACCGCTTCCGACCTGCCATGATCGCTAGTCGGCGAATGCGCGCCGAAACCCGCGCCTGATTTCTTATTCATCCGTCCTTCGGCACATCCATCCATGCGGCACCAGAACATCCTCGTCATCGGCGGCACCGGCTTCGTCGGCGGCCACCTCCTCGCCGCGCTGGCGGCGAACGGCCGTCAGGTCACGGTCCCGAGCCGCCGCCGCGAAGTCGGCAAGCGGCTGATCCTGCTACCGACCGTCGATGTAGTCCAGGCCGATGTTTCCGACGATGCCACGCTCGTCCGACTGGCGTCCGGGAAGGCCGCAGTCATCAACCTGGTCGGCATCCTGCACGGTGACGAGAAGGCGTTCGAGGCGGCGCACGTGACGTTGCCGCGGCGCATCGTCGCCGCATGTCGGCAGGCCGGCGTCTCGCGGTTGTTGCATATGAGCGCGCTGGGTGCCAGCGCGCAGGGTCCTTCGATGTACCTGCGCTCGAAAGCAGCCGGCGAGGCGGTCGTCGAAGACGCCGGCGACGACGTCGGCAGCGGCTCGCCTTTGGCCGTCACGCTGTTTCGGCCGTCGGTCGTGTTCGGCCGCGACGATCGCTTCCTGAATCTCTTCGCGACGATGCAGCGCTGGTTGCCGGTGATCCCGCTGGCGAAGGCGGACGCGCAGTTCCAGCCGGTCTCGGTGCTCGACGTGGCGGCCGCGTTCGTCGCGACGCTCGACGATCCCGAATCGTTTTCGCGCATCTACGAGTTGACCGGACCGCGCGTGTACACGCTGGCCGACCTGGTACGGATCGCGGGCTCCTATCGCGCCGGCAGCGGCGGCCGCCCGCGGCCGATCGTGCCGTTGCCCGACGTACTGGGGCGACTGCAGGCTGCATTCCTCGAGTTCGCACCGGGTCCGACGCTGATGTCCCGCGACAACTTCGACTCGATGCGGACGGACAACATTGCCACCGGCGGCTACCCGGGTCTCGCGGATCTGGACCTCGTCGCGACGCCGCTCGAGCAGGAGGCGTCCGTCTATCTGGCGCGCAAGAACCGCCGCTCGCACCTCGATCATCTGAGGCACGACGCCCATCCCTGAGACCGATGCCGTGCTCCAACTGATCATCGGCAACAAGAACTATTCGTCGTGGTCGCTGCGCGCCTGGCTGCTGCTGACCGAGGCCGGCATCCCGTTCGAAGAGACCCGTCTGTCGCTATTCGCGCCGAGCTTTCACGCGGCCATCGGCCGGCACACGCCGGCCGGGCGCGTGCCGGTGCTGATCGATCCCGCCGAGGGGCCCGACGGGCTGCAGATCTGGGACACGCTCGCGATCGCCGAATACGTCGCCGAGCGCTTTCCGGACAGGCATCTGTGGCCCGCGGCGCGTACCGAGCGCGCCCGGGCCCGCTCGCTGTGTGCGGAAATGCACGCCGGCTTCCAGCGGCTGCGTCAGGCGATGCCGATGAACATCGTGGCACGGCTGCCCGGCTGCGGCTGGAGCATCGGCGTCCAGGACGACATCGACCGTCTCGTCGCGATGTGGCGCGAATCCCTGCAACGATCCGGCGGGCCGCTGCTGTTCGGCAAATTCACGATCGCCGACGCGTTCTTCGCGCCGGTGGTTTCGCGGCTGTCCACCTACGCGGTAGCGCTGCCGGACGACATCGCCGCCTATCGCGACCGCATCCTCGCGCTCGACGGGATGCGGGCCTGGACGGCGGCGGCGATCGCCGAGGACGAATTCCTCGTCCAAGACGAACCGTATCGTCGGCCGGACTGAGTCCGGCCGAGCGCCCGGCCCGATGAAAACCTACGTTGTCGGCGGCGCCGTGCGTGATGACCTGCTCGGACTGCCGGTCAGCGATCGCGATCACGTCGTGATCGGCGCGACCGTCGACGAGATGATCGCCGCCGGATTCAAGCCGGTCGGCCGCGACTTTCCGGTCTTCCTGCATCCGGTCACACATGAGGAGTATGCACTCGCACGCACCGAGCGCAAGGTCGCCGCTGGCTACGCGGGTTTCGTGTTCCACGCCGATCGGTTCGTCTCGCTCGAAGACGATCTCGCCCGCCGCGACCTGACGATCAATGCCATCGCCGAAGACGAAGCCACCGGCGTGCTGATCGACCCGTTCGGCGGCAAGGCCGATCTGGCTGCGCGGACGTTTCGCCATGTCGGCCCCTCGTTCGTCGAAGACCCCGTCCGCCTGCTGCGGATCGCGCGCTTCGCCGCGCGTTTCGGCGACTTCACCGTCGCGCCGGAGACGCTGGAACTGATGCGTGCAATGACCGCGGCCGGCGAGGTCGATGCACTCGTCCCGGAGCGCGTTTGGCAGGAGATCTCGCGCGGGCTGATGGAAGTGCAGCCGTCGCGGATGGTCCGGCTGCTGCGCGAGTCCGGCGCGCTGGGCCGGCTCTTTCCGGAGATCGAAGGACTGTTCGCAAGCGACGCCGGACCCGCGATGCTTGCCGCACTCGACCGGGTCGCGGCGACCGATGCCTCGCTCGAGATTCGCTTCGCGGTGCTGGTGGAGGCGATCGGCGGCGATGCGATCCCGACGTTGTGCGGCCGGCTCGCTGTGCCACGCGCCGCACGTGATCTCGCGCTCCTGGTGGCGAAGGAGGGGCCGACGCTGCGAGCGGCCGTGGGCCCGACGCCGCCGGCGATCGACGTTCTCGTCGATGCGATGGAGCGGGCGGACGCGTTTCGCCGACCCGATCGGTTCCGGCAGGCAATCGCCGCGCTCGGCTGGACGATCGACGACGACGATGTACGGCAAAAGTTATCGACACGTCTCGGCGAAGCGGTCGACGCCGCGCTCGCGATCGACGCCGGGGTGATCGCCCGGGACGCCGGCTACGACCCCGCACTGATCGTGGGGCGGCTCCGGCACGCCCGGGTCCTCGCGGTCGAGATCGCCATGGACCCGATCCGGCGCCGACGATGACACGGCGTCATGCCCCGGTCATGCGGATGGGGCATCGTCGCGTTCCTCGTATGGCGTCGGGCGACCTTCTGCCTGCATGACGCTCGTAACCCGCCTGCCGATACGTGTCATCTCCTGTAATCGGCGCGGGACTTTCGTGCCAAACCCCATGTGGTTGCAACAGTCGGCGGAGCCACCCCCGGAAAAATCAGACATCGATCCTTCGATCCAGTCTTCTCAGGCTGGCCCGCAGGCGGCGCGCCCCACGCGACCCGTCACACGCCTTCGTGAATCGATGAAATCATCGAAAGGATGCAATTGAAAAAGAAACTACTGGCCGTCTCCATCGGCACCCTGTTCGCAGGTGCGGCGCACGCGCAGACCAGCGTTACGCTCTACGGGATCGCCGACGGCGACTTCCGCCTCGACCACACCAGCATCGGCACACTGAAATCGGTCGGCAGCGGCGGCGAGTCCGGTACCCGCTGGGGCCTGCGCGGCACCGAAGACCTCGGCAACGGCCTGAAGGCCACGTTCAATTTCGAACAGGGTTTCGACCTCGGCGACAACAGCGTCACTCAGGGCAACGTGACACCCACCACGCCGAATTCACCGGTTTCTTCGACGGGCGGCCGGATGTTCAGCCGCACGGCCACGGTAGGCCTGAACAGCGCCTCCCTGGGCGAGGCCCGGGTCGGTCGCGCCTACACGCCGTTCTATGTGCTGTGGAGCTCCGTGGATCCGGGCGGCGCGGGTTTCGTCGGCGGCGCGCAGAACTATGCGGTCGGAAACGTCAGCCGTTTCGACAACGCGCTCTACTACGACAGCCCGAAGTTCTACGGCTTCCAGTTCACCGGTGCGTTCCGTCTCGGCGAATCGACGACCGACAGCGTCGCCAGCGGCTCGACGAAGAACGGCGGCAACGCAGGCAATGCGACGCTCACTTACGCGGCAGGACCGCTGCTGGCCGGTTACAGCTACCTGAGCAGCAAGAACGCCCTCGACAACAACACCACGCGGACGCAGTTCGCCGGTGCGGTCTATGACCTGAAAGTCGTCAAGTTGCACGGGCTGTTCTTCAACACGCGCAACGATACGACCGCGCATGTCCGTAGCGGCGCGATCGGCGTGACGGTGCCGATCCAGGCGTTCACCGTGTTCGGGCAGGTCGGCCGTATCGACAACCGATATGCGGCGAACAACAGCACGCTGAAGAACGACGACGCCACGTTCTTCGGACTCGGCGCGAGCTATGCGTTCTCGAAGCGCACCGACGTCTACACGTCGTGGGCCAAGGACGCGAACCGCGGCAACGCGATCTACACGATCTCCGACGCGAGCAACGCCGGTCTCTACACGACCACCGGAGCGAACGCCAACGTCACCCCGGGGTTCGATCCCTGGTCGGCGCAAGTCGGTATCCGCCACAAGTTCTGAGTGTCGCGGACGTAAAAAAGGCGCCCTATTCGGGCGCCTTTCTCTTTTGCGGCGAAGCGATCAGTAGTCGATCGTGTTGCGGCCCGACGCGGTGCGCACGGCAGCGCGCGCAGCCACCGCTTCGGCACGGACTTCCTGACGCGTCAGGACCGAACCCTTGGCGACGTTCGGCAGATCGACGTCGTTGTGATCCAGACCACCGGTCGAACGGGCAGCCTGCGTCTCGCCCTTGACTTCCGCACGGGTCCTGCCGAACGGCGTCGCCTGTTCGTCGGGCAGGTCCATGTCGTTGTGGTTCAGTTCACCGGCCTTGCGAGCCTGGAGCACCGACTGCTTGACCTGTACGCGTGTCAGCGTGCTTTGCGGATCTTGATATTGACCGGGGGTATAGAGCTCGCCGGCTTGCGCGGTGATCGCTGCTGCGCCGAGGAGGGTCGCCAGGAGGAGGGAGGCCTTGTTCATGATGTTTCCTTTGCTTGGTCTGGAATCCGCCGGCGTTGTCGCTGCATCGCTCACGGCATGGATCCAATTATTGGGCAGTGCAGCAATAACTCCAATCGATGCCGCATATCCGTGCCATACGTTTCGGAGCATGGCAATCGAAGGAACTCAGAGAGACTCGCGACGATCGCCGGCGCCGAATCCGATCACGTCCCGGTCCGACCGCGCGATCGCGATGACCTTGAACAGCTCCCCCATCTCGGCCTCCGACAGCAGGGTCTGCAGGGCGGCGGCCTGCGGCGCCCAACCGCGAACGTCCGCCGCATCGCCGCGCATCAGGTCCGCGATGCCGCAGTCGATCAGGAAGCGCGCCTGGCTCGTGTAGCCGATCGTGACGCCGCCCGACTCGGCGGCCGAGACAGCGACCGCGCTGAAATCGACGTGGGCGGTGATGTCCTGAAGGCCAGGCAAAGCGAGCACGTCGATACTCGCGCGATGCCGGCGATGCCCCATCAGCGTGCCGCCGGCGCGCTGTGGATGGTAGTACTCACTCGCGGGGAAACCATAGTCGATCATCAGCATTGTCGATGCGCTTGTCATCCGGGACACGAGCGTCGAAACGAGTCCGCGCATCGCGGCATGACTCTCCGTCAGATAAGGAACGGGCAGCCCCTCGGTCGCCTGGCGCGCGCCCGGTGCAGCAGGCCGGTCGGCGAAGCGGAGCGCCGTGCCGCTCACCGTCACGCCGCGGTCCAGCCACGCATGGCCATCCCACAGCATCAAGTCGACCGGCAACGCGTCGAGCACTTCGTTGCCGATGATCGCCCCATGTAGCCGGTCCGGCAGCGCGTCGACCCAGCGGACCCGCTTCGCCAGATGGGGAACGAGTCGCTGCAACGTCGCGGCCTGGCGCTGGCGGAAGTCGCCGGACACCTCCAGCAGCAGGTAATGCGCGGGCAGCACGTCGAGCGACTCCAGCTCCGCCAGCACCGTGGCGGCCAGCTTGCCACTGCCGCCGCCGAGTTCGATGACGGTGTCGCCGCCGGCCGCGAGGATGTCGGCGACCGGCCGCGCCAGCGTGCGCCCGAACAGCGGGGTCAGTTCGGGCGCCGTGACGAAGTCGCTGCCGTCGCCCGGCCGGCTGCCGATCTTCAACGCGCCGGCGCTGTAATAGCCGAGGCCCGGCGCGTACAGCGCCAGGTCCATGAAGCGCGAGAACGGGATCCAGCCGCCCGCGTGGTCGATCGCGTCGTGGATCAGCGCCGTCAGGCGCGCGCTGACGGCGATGGCGTCGACCGAATCACCGTCGTCGGTCGAAGGGGCAAACGAATGGTCCGGCATGGCGCGCATTCTAGTGGGCGCGACGATCGCTTAAACTCGCCGGTCCGCCAGCCACGTCTTCCCCGATGATCACCCGCTCCAGCCGGCCCGCACCTGCCAGCCCCTCGACCAAGGGAACGGCGCTGGTCACCGGCGCCGCGAAGCGGATCGGCGCGGCGATCGCGATCGCGCTGGCCGAGAACGGCTGGGATGTCGCGGTCCACCACGCGACCTCGAAGGCGGATGCCGAGGCGACCGTAGACGTGATCCGCGAGCTCGGACGGCGCGCTGTCGCATTGCAGGCCGACCTGCGCGACGAGACGGCGACGCGCGCGCTGGTCGGGCAGGCGGCGTCCGAGCTGGCCATGCCGCTGTGCCTCGTCAACAGCGCGTCGCTGTTCGCCGACGACGATGCCGAATCGTTCGACTACGCGGGCCTCGATGCCCACATGCGGCTGAACGTCGCCGCGCCGATCGCGCTGATGCAGGCGATGCACGCGGGGCTCAGGGCGCGTCAGCGTGGCGTTGCGATCAACCTGCTCGACCAGAAGCTGTTCAACCCGAATCCCGACTTCCTGTCGTACACGCTGTCGAAGTCCGCGCTGCACAGCGCGACGACGCTGCTGGCCCGCGCGCTGGCGCCGAAGCTGCGCGTGGTCGGCATCGCACCGGGCATCACGATGCGCTCGGCAGACCAGACCCGCGCCGACTTCGCGAATGCGCATCGCCAGACACCGCTCGGGCGATCGAGCACACCGACCGACATCGCGCAGGCCGTCTGTTATCTGGCCGAGGCGCGTGCCGTGACCGGCAGCACGCTGATCGTCGACGGCGGCCAGCACCTCGTGCCGACCGAACGCGACGTGATGTTCCTGTCGCGCGACTGAACCCAACCGAGACTCCGCATGCCGAGCGCGCTTTTCCATCCCCAGTTGTCGGACTGCCGACGCGTCTACCTGCGCAACTTCGACCTGCAGGCGAACATCGGTGTCCACGAGTTCGAGAAGAACGGTGCGCAGCGCATCATCGTCAATATTGACCTGTTCGTCCCGCTGCGATCGACGACGCCGCTGCACGACAAGATCGACGAGGTCCTCGATTACGATTTCATCCATGCCACCATCCGCGACCGCATCGCCGTCGGACACATCAATCTGCAGGAGACGCTGTGCGACGACCTCGCCCGCGTCCTGCTCGCCCATCCACTGGTGCGCGCGGTCCGCGTCGCGACCGAGAAGCCGGACGTGTACCCGGACTGCGATGCGGTCGGTGTCGAGGTGTTCCACTTCAAGCCCGCCGGCTGAGCACGGAATCCGGAGCCTTCCATGTCCGCAGTGATCGAACCGAAGACCGCGCACGACGATCGTGCCGCGCATGCCGTGCGCTCGGTCAGCGACCGGAAGCTCGAAAAGCGCCTGTGCCGTCTCGCGGGCCAGGCGATCGGCGACTTCAACATGATCGAGGACGGCGACCGCGTGATGGTGTGCGTGTCCGGGGGCAAGGACAGCTACGGGATGCTCGACATCCTGATCAGGCTGCGCGATCGCGCGCCGATCTCGTTCGAGCTGATCGCGGTCAACCTCGACCAGAAGCAGCCGGGCTTTCCGGCGCACGTACTGCCCGAATACCTCGCGCGGATCGGCGTGCCGTTCCACATCGAGACGCAGGACACTTATTCCATCGTCAAGCGCCTGATTCCCGAAGGCAAGACGACCTGCTCGCTGTGCTCGCGGCTGCGGCGCGGTGCGCTGTACAAGGTCGCGACCGAACTCGGCGCCACCAAGATCGCACTCGGCCATCACCGTGACGACGTGCTCGAGACCTTCTTCCTGAACCTGTTCTACGCCGGCAGGATGAAGGGAATGCCGCCGAAGCTGGTGTCCGACGACGGCAGGCACATCGTGATCCGGCCGCTGGCGTACGTCGCCGAACGCGACCTGTCGCGATGGGCCACGCTGCAGGACTATCCGATCATCCCGTGCGACCTGTGCGGCGCGCAGGACAACCTGAAACGCGGCGAAATGAAGACGATGCTGCGCGACTGGGAACTGCGAATGCCTGGCCGCGTCAAGAGCATCGCGGCGGCGATGCAGTCGGTCGCGCCGTCGCATCTGATGGACCGCGGACTCTTTCCGTTCGAGACGCTGCGACCCGGCGACGCGCGGGTCGACGAAGGCGATATCGCGTTCGACGAGGATCCATGCGCGACGACAGGTCCTTCGGACTGGATCGCCATCACGCCGCGCAAAGGTCACGCCACCGAGGACGACGCATGAACGGTCAGGGTTCCGGCGGCAACGTACTGGCCGCGATCTGCAGCTTCTTCATCCCGGGCCTGGGGCAACTCGTCCAGGGCCGCCTGCTCGCAGCCTTCCTGTTCTTCATCGCGGCGGCCGCGTTGTGGATCGTGCTGCTCGGCTGGGTGATCCACCTGTGGTCGGTGATCGACGCGGCGCGATGGAAAGCGCCTCTGGTCATCTGACCTCGCGCTGGAACGCCGTGATCGCGCGGTACTGTTCCTCGAGCTGACGAGGGATTGCAGAAAAGATCGGCGCGAGACGCGCATAGATCGCGGCCGCCTTCGGATCGGGGACGTGCGTATGGATCGCGCCGATCAGTCCCGCGACCTCGTCGAGAGACTTCATCTCGCCGATCGCGAACAGGCCCAGCATCGCGGCGCCGAAGCACGAGCTCTCGATGCTTTCGGGCACGACGACCTCGCGATCGAACACGTCAGCCAGCATCTGGCGCCACATCGGCGAGCGGGCGAAGCCGCCGGTCGCCTTGATCACCTTCGTCCGCCCGACCAGCGCCTCGACCGCCGGCAGGATCGTGTGCAGGTTCATCAGCACGCCTTCGAGCACGGCGCGGATCATGTGCTCCTTGCGGTGATGCATCGCGAGTCCGAAGAACGATCCGCGCAGGTCGGCATTCCACAGCGGCGCGCGCTCGCCGGTCAGGTAGGGATGGAACAGCAGGCCGGCCGACCCGGGCGGCACGCGTTGCGCGATGAGCGTCAGCACGTCGTAAGGATCGATGCCGAGGCGCTTCGCGGTCTCGGTCTCGGCGGCCGCGAATTCGTCGCGGACCCAGCGCAGCACGATGCCGCCGTTGTTGACCGGGCCGCCGATGACCCAGTGCCTGTCGGTCAACGCATAGCAGAACGTGCGGCCTGCGGGATCGGTCTGCGGCGTGTCGACGACCGTGCGCATGGCGCCGCTGGTACCGATCGTCAGCGCGACGGCACCGGGTGCGATCGCGCCGACGCCGAGGTTCGAAAGCACGCCGTCGTTCGCGCCGACGATCATCGGCGTATCGGCGACGAGGCCGAGCGCATGCGCGTGTGCCGCATCGATCAGCGCGAGCGTGTGCGTCGTCGGGACCAGCTTCGACAGCCGGGAGCCATCGATGCCGGCCAGTGCGAGCGCACCGGCGTCCCAGTCGAGCGTCGCGAGGTTGAACAGTCCGGTCGCCGACGCGATCGAGTGGTCGACGACCTGCGCGCCGCACAGCCGCTCGAGGACGAATTCCTTGATGCCGATGAAGCGTCGCGCGCGCTTCCAGACCTGCGGCTGCGCGTCGCGCAGCCACAAGAGCTTGATCAGCGGCGACATCGGATGGATCGGCGTCCCGGTGCGGCGATAGACGCCGAGCCCGTCGTGGTCGCGATTGACGCGCAATGCCCACGGCGCGGCGCGGCTGTCGGCCCACGTGTAGCTCGGCGTCAGCGGCTGGTCGTCGGCACCGATCGCGATGACGCTGTGCATCGCCGCGCTGAACGAGACGCAGGCGACGTCCTTGCCGGCGACCTCCGCAGCCATCACCGCGCCGTGGATCGCGACGACCACTGCCTGGAAGATCCGCTCGGGATCCTGCTCGGCTGCGCCTGGTAGCGGTGTGTCGAGCGGGTATTCGATCGCGTAGCTGCCGAGTACCTTCGCGCGCTGCTTCCCGCGCGCGCCGAACACGACCACCTTCGTGCTGGTCGTGCCGATGTCGACGCCGACGACGCAGCGGGTCATCAGACGAAGATCGACAGCAGCATGATCAACGCGATTCCGACGATCGAGATGACCGTCTCCAGCGCGGTCCAGGTCTCGAGCGTCTCGGCGAGCACCAGGCTGAAGTCCTGCTTGACGAGCCAGAAGCCGGCGCCGGTGATCGTCGCGACGGTCGCGGCGCGGATCATCGCCGCGACCAGCCACGCGAGCAGGATCGGCGACAAGTGCGCCTGGACGGCCATCTCGCAGAAGGTGTTGCCGACGCCGGTCGCGACCAGCAGGCCGGTAGGCCCTTCGAGTCCAGCCATGTCGTCTCCGGGTCGGGATCGGCTCCGCGCGCAGCGTCTGCGACGGCGTCCCGACACCTCTGTCGAAGATTGTAAGCGGTTGGTCAGACCTTCAGCCTGAACGGATTGAAGTCGGTCCCGCGATCGTAATAGTCCACGTTCTCGACCCGCTTCAGGGTATCCACGACCCAGTAAGTGAGCGGTGTCGACAGCACTTCCCAGCCGGTTTTCAGCACGTACTGGATCAGCGCGACCTCGACGATGTCGCCGGTATCCCAGATGCCGTAGAACGCGATCACGTAGAACAGCGACGAGTCGATCGCTTCGCCGACGACCGTCGAGCCGATCGTTCTCGTCCATAACCATCGGCCCTGCGTCAGCAGCTTCATCTTCGCAAGCACGTAGCTGTTCGCGAAGCTGCCGCACCAGAACGCGATCATCGATGCCGCCGCGATGCGCCACGCGTTGCCGAACACGGCCTCGAGCGCCGGCTGGTAGGTCTTCATGTAGCCGGACGGGCCCGCCGGCAGATGGACCACCACCCACGCCATGAACGACGCGAACGCGAGCGCGAAGAAGCCGGCCCACACGACGCGCCGGTCGCGGCCGTAGCCGTAGACCTCGGTCAGGATGTCGCCGAAGAAATAGCTGATCGGGAAGAACAGGATGCCGGCGCCGAACGGCGTAGGCCCGACGAACGGCAGGTCGATGACCGCCTGCTTGGCCGCGCCGATGAAGTTCGAGCACAGCAGGACGCAGACGAACGCCGCCATGACGAAGTCGTAGTAGCGATAGGAGCGCGTGGCGGAGATCGGGGTGGAAGAGGTCATCGGTGCGCGTCGCGAAGGATCGAGCACCAAGAATCGCACAGACCTCCGCTCCCGGAACCTAGACCCGCGCGGGCCGCGGCGTGTTCAGCAACGCTTTGAGGTTCGCCATCCGCTGCTGCGGCGAGATCATTTCTTCGTCGACGACCTTCGGACCCTGTTCAAGCCCGAGTTCGCCGATGAAGCGCGACGGCTCGCAGGCCTGGTCGTCGCGCGCCCGCCTGCGCTTCTTGCACCAGCTGATCGACAGGCTGCGCTGCGCGCGCGTGACGCCGACGTACATCAGTCGCCGCTCCTCCTCGATCCGCTGCGGCAGCTTCGCCGGGTCGTCGTTCTCGTGCCCCTTGTGCGGCAGGATCCCTTCCTCCACCCCGACCAGAAACACGTGGCCGAACTCGAGACCCTTGGCCGCGTGCAGCGTCGACAGCAGCACCGCGTCGACCTCCTCGTCCTTGTCGCCGAGCATGCTCAGCAACGCGATCGATTGCGTGACTTCGATCAGGCTCTTGCCGTCCTCCTCGCAGCGCTTGCCGACCCACGCCGTGAAGTCGAGCACGTTCTGCCAGCGCTTCTGCGCGGCGCGCTCTTCACCGGAGTCCAGCAGATGCGCGCGATAGTCGATCGCCGACAGCAGGTCGTCGAGCACGCGACCCGCCGGTTCGCGTTCGGCGCGATCCTGGATGCGGTTCGCGAACTGCGTGAACTGTTCGAGCGGCTCGAACTGGCGCGCTGCGACTTTGGTGGAGAACGCCGACTCGCAGGCCGCCTCGAACAGCGACACGTTGCGCTGGGTCGCGTAGTCCCCGAGCGCCTCCAGCGTCGCGGCACCGACGCCGCGCTTCGGCACCGTCACCGCGCGGATAAACGCGGGATCGTCGTCGACGTTCGCGAACAGCCGCATCCACGCCATCAGGTCACGGATCTCGGTGCGCTCGAAGAACGACTGGCCGCCCGACAGCACGTAAGGAATCTTCTCCTTGCGCAACGCCTCCTCGAATACCCGCGCCTGATGGTTGCCGCGATAAAGGATGGCGTAGTCGGACCATTTGCTCTTGCGATCGAAGCGATGCGCGTACATCCGGATCGCGACCGACTCCGCCTCGTGCAGGTCGTCGTTCATCGGACTGATCGTCACCGCATCGCCGGGACCATGCTCGCTCCACAATATCTTCTCGAACAACTTCGGATTCGACGCGATCAGCGCGTTCGCCGCGGACAGGATGCGGCCACTGGACCGGTAGTTCTGCTCGAGCTTGATGACGCGCAGGTTCGGATAGTCGCGCTGCAGGTTCTCGAGGTTGTCGAGCGTCGCGCCGCGCCATGCGTAGATCGCCTGGTCGTCGTCGCCGACCGCGGTCAGCGCGGCGCGCGTCCCGGCCAGCAGCCGCAGCAGCCGGTACTGGCACGCGTTGGTGTCCTGCACCTCGTCGATCAGCAGATAACGCAGCCGCGACTGCCAGCGGTAGAGAACATCGGGATGCGCCTCGAACAGGCCGACCGCGCGACCGATCAGGTCGTCGAAGTCGACCGCGTGATAGGCCCGCAACGTGGCCTGGTAGCTACGATAGACGCGGACATCGGCAGCCGCGTCGGTGTCCGATGCGCTGCCTTCGCGCTCCATTGAGTCCGGCGTCAGCATCGCGTTCTTCCACAGCGAGATCCGCGTCTGCAGCCGCTTCACACGGTTCGGGTCGGTACTCGCGCTCAGGTCCTGGAGGATGCCGCGACTGTCGTCGGACGACAGGATCGAGAAGCGCGGCCGCAGTCCGATGTACTCGGCTTCCTGCCTGAGGATCTGCAACCCGAGTGCGTGGAAGGTGGAGACCGTCAACCCGCGCGACTGCTTCGCTTCGAGCAGCGTGCCGACCCGCTGCCGCATCTCGGTCGCGGCCTTGTTCGTGAACGTGAGCGCGGCGATCTGCTTGGCCTGGTAACCGAGATCGGTGACGAGGTGGGCGATCTTGTGCGTGATGACGCGCGTCTTGCCGCTGCCGGCGCCGGCGAGCACGAGGCAGGGGCCTTCGACGTGGAGAACGGCAGCGCGCTGCGGCGCATTGAGAGTGTGGGGAGCGGACATCGGACGGGTTCGTCGGACCCTGAGGCTGCATCGACGAGAGGCGATACAAAGCAGCCGGATGCTACACGACGGCCGCTGTCCGTCGGGTCGCGCCCGGTAAGGCAGCGACGCGACGGATGCCCGATCAGGCGAGTGGACTCGTGACCGGCGGATCGATGACCGGCGGCGGCGTCATCGGTGGAATCTCGGTGGGCTGCGGCACCTCGATCGGCGACGGATCCGTAATGGGTGCAGGGCCGGGCATCGGATTCGGCGGCATCGGCGAAGGCGGCGCGCCGGGTTCCGGGTCGGGCGTGATATGCATCGATTGCGAAATGACTTCGGCGGGATTCGTCATGCTGCCTCCTCGTTGGTGCGATCGCTTCGAATAATCGGCGCGTAAAAAAAGGGGGCTTGCGCCCCCTTGCTTCTACCGCAGTTGAGACTCAGCGTCCCTTGACGACGTCCTTGACGTCTTCCACGGTGTCGCCGGCGGTCGAACGAACCTTGCCGGTGACCTGTTGCGCGTCGCCCTTCGCTTCCAGTTCCTTGTCGCCGGTTACATGGCCTGCTACTTCCT
>JBDTIS010000192.1:0-9610 GCA_039936235.1 Burkholderiaceae bacterium
GCGATTCACAGTGCCGGCTTTCCTCGCACGATCGCTCAAGGATTCGACGACATTGCCGATCATCATCGGAGACCTGACCCGGGCTCGGCGTTCACGATCCGCCGGGAGCCGATGGAGAGAAGGCCTGCGGCATCTTGATTCGGACCGTTTGGCCCCGAACTTGCTTGAAGTCTGAAGGGCCCGGTCATCCGAGCGGGCCCTCGCAATCGGAGTCGTCGATGAACATGATCTACAACAGCCCGAACTATTGCGTCGTTGAATTCGCAGGCTTCGCTGCGCGTGACGGGCACGAAGAAAGCGGCGGCTTCGAAATCATGGACAAGACCGCGAAGCGCGAAATCTTCATCGGTGGTCTTCTGGCCGACTCGTTCCGCAAGGACGTCACGTCGCTGATCGACTCGGAACCTTCCACCGAAGAGATCGACGACTACCTCTCGCGTTTCGACTCGATGATGCGTCAGCCGCTCGTCCTGCACTGACACTCTTGGTCCCGCCGTCCGCGCACGCGACCGCGGGGTCCGCTGTACCATTCCGGGCTTCGTCGGCGTCGTGCCCTCCGCAACTTCTCCGACCTGCTTCCACTTTCATGTCGTCCGGTCTTCGGCCATATCCCAGGGTCGACGGTCGCCTATGCGCTTTCAGGAGTCCGTCATGCCGATCGATGCCGCCACCGTCCTTCCCGAACTGCTCGACCGGCGCATCCTGATCATCGACGGGGCGATGGGCACGATGATCCAGCGCTACAAGCTCGATGAGGCCGCCTATCGCGGCACGCGCTTCGCGGACTTCTCGTTCCCCGGTGTCGAGGTCCACGTCAAGGGCAACAACGAACTGCTGACGCTGACGCAGCCTCAGGTGATTCAGGAGATCCACGAGCAGTATCTGGCTGCCGGCGCCGACCTGATCGAGACCAACACGTTCGGCGCGACCCGCATCGCGCAGGCCGACTATCACATGGAAGAGCTGGCCTACGAGATGAACGTCGAGGCCGCGAAGATCGCGCGCGCCGCGTGCGACAAGTACTCCACGCCGGATAAGCCGCGCTTCGTCGCCGGCGCACTCGGACCGACGCCGAAGACCGCGTCGATCTCGTCCAATGTCAGCGACCCCGGTGCGCGCAACGTGACGTTCGACGACCTGCGCGACGCGTACTACGAGCAGGTCCGCGGACTCGTCGACGGCGGCTGCGACCTGTTCCTCGTCGAGACGATCTTCGACACGCTGAACGCGAAGGCCGCGCTGTTCGCGATCGAGCAGTATTACGACGACACCGGGCATGCGCGGATGCCGCTGATGATTTCGGGCACCGTCACCGATGCGTCGGGCCGCATCCTGTCGGGGCAGACGGTCGAGGCGTTCTGGAACTCGGTCCGCCACGCGCAGCCGATCTCGATCGGACTGAACTGCGCGCTCGGGGCGGCGCTGATGAGGCCGTACGTGGCCGAACTTTCGCGGATCGCCGATGCACGCGTGAGCGTCTACCCGAACGCCGGTCTGCCGAACCCGATGAGCGACACCGGTTTCGACGAGACGCCGTCGATCACGTCGGCGCTCGTCCGGGAATTCGCCGAAGCCGGCTTCCTCAACTTCGCGGGGGGCTGCTGCGGCACGACGCCGGACCACATTGCCGCGATCGCGAAGGCGCTAGAACACCTCCCGCCTCGCAGGCTGCCGTCCGAACTGCCGTCCGACCTCCCACTGGCTGCCTGATCCATGTCGACCCCCGCCTACCGCCCGCTGCGCCTGTCCGGTCTCGAGCCGTTCACGATCGACGAGCATTCGCTGTTCGTCAACGTCGGCGAACGCACCAACGTCACCGGCTCGAAGGCGTTCGCGCGGATGATCCTCGAGTCGCGCTTCGAGGACGCGCTGGTGGTCGCGCGCCAGCAGGTCGAGAACGGCGCGCAGATCATCGACATCAACATGGACGAGGCGATGCTGGACTCGAAGGCGGCGATGGTCCGCTTTCTGCACCTGATCGCGTCCGAGCCCGACATCGCGCGGGTGCCGATCATGATCGACTCGTCGAAGTGGGACGTGATCGAGGCCGGCCTCAAGTGCGTGCAGGGCAAGGCGATCGTCAACTCGATTTCGATGAAGGAAGGCGAAGCCGCGTTCCTGTATCAGGCGAAGCTGTGCAAGCGCTATGGTGCCGCGGTGGTCGTGATGGCGTTCGACGAGAAGGGCCAGGCCGACACGTTCGAGCGGAAGATCGCGATCTGCAAGCGCGCCTACGAATTGTTGACGGAGCAGATCGGTTTCCCGGCCGAGGACATCATCTTCGATCCGAACATCTTCGCGATCGCGACCGGCATCGAGGAACACAACAACTACGCGGTCGATTTCATCGAAGCCTGCAAGTGGATCCGCGCGAATCTGCCGCACGCGAAGATCTCCGGCGGCGTGTCGAACGTCAGCTTCTCGTTCCGCGGCAACGATCCTGCGCGCGAGGCGATCCACACGGTATTCCTGTATCACGCGGTCAAGGCCGGCCTGTCGATGGGCATCGTCAACGCCGGCATGCTCGGCGTCTACGACGATCTCGCACCCGAGCTGAAGGAACGCGTCGAGGACGTCGTGCTCAATCGCCGTCCCGACGCGACCGAGCGGATGATCGATATCGCGACGAACCTGAAGGCCGGCGGCAAGCGCGAGGAGGCCACGCTCGAGTGGCGCGCCGAGCCGGTCGAGTCGCGGCTGTCGCATGCGCTGGTCCACGGCATCACGCAGTGGATCGTCGAGGACACCGAAGAGATGCGGCAGAAGATCGCCGGCCAGGGCGGTCGCACGATCCAGGTCATCGAGGGTCCGCTGATGGACGGCATGAACGTCGTCGGCGATCGCTTCGGCGCCGGCAAGATGTTCCTGCCGCAGGTCGTCAAGAGCGCGCGCGTGATGAAGCAGGCCGTCGCCCATCTGCTGCCGTTCATCGAGGCGGAGAAGCTCACGCACATCGCGGGCGGCGGCGAGGCGAAGGCGAAAGGCAAGATCGTCATCGCGACGGTCAAGGGCGACGTCCACGACATCGGCAAGAACATCGTCACGGTCGTCCTCCAGTGCAACAACTTCGACGTTGTCAACATGGGCGTGATGGTCCCGTGCTCGGAGATCCTCGCGGTCGCGAAGGCCGAAGGCGCCGACATCGTCGGGCTGTCGGGGCTGATCACACCGAGTCTCGAGGAGATGGCCTACGTCGCCCGCGAGATGCAGCGCGACGATCACTTCCGGATGCTGAAGATCCCGCTGCTGATCGGCGGCGCGACGACGTCGCGCGCCCATACCGCGGTCAAGATCGCGCCAAACTACGAGGGGCCGGTCGTCCACGTCACCGACGCGAGCCGCTCGGTCGGCGTCGCGCAGAGCCTGCTGATGGACGGCGGCAGGGAGCGCTATGTCGCCGAACTCGAGGCCGACTACGCCAAGCTGCGCGAGCTGCACGCGAACAAGAAGGCGTCGCCGCTGATCTCTCTCGATGCGGCGCGGAAGAACAAGGTCGTCATCGACTGGGCCGTCGAGCAGCTGCCGAAGCCGAAGTTCATCGGCAGGCGTGTATTCAAGAACTACGATCTGCGCGAGATCGTGGAATCGATCGACTGGGGTCCGTTCTTCCAGACCTGGGAGCTGCACGGGAAATTCCCGGACATCCTCAACGACGAGATCGTCGGCGAGTCGGCGCGCCGCGTGTACAGCGACGGTCAGATGATGCTGAAGAAGATCCTGTCGAACCGCTGGCTGACCGCGAACGCCGTCGTCGGGTTCTATCCGGCCGCCGCTGTCGGCGAAGACATCGTGCTGTATGCCGACGAGACGCGCGAGACTGCGATTCTGACTTGGACGGGTCTGCGTCAGCAGACGCAGAAGCCGTCCGGGACGCCGAACCGTGCGCTGGCGGATTACATCGCGCCGAAGGACTCCGGCCGCGACGACTGGATCGGGATGTTCGCGGTCACGACCGGCCTCGGCGTCGACAAGCTCGCGGCACGCTATGAGGTCGAACACGACGACTACTCGTCGATCATGCTGAAGTCGATCGCCGACCGGCTCGCCGAGGCGTTCGCCGAAACGATGCATGCGCGCGTCCGTCGCGACCTGTGGGGCTATGTGCCCGACGAGGCGTTCACGAACGCGGATCTGGTCGCCGAGAAGTATCGCGGAATCCGGCCTGCGCCCGGCTATCCGGCCTGCCCGGATCACGCCGTCAAGACAGCGATGTTCGCCTTGCTCGGCACCGAAGAGATCGGCATGTCGATCACGGAGAATTTCGCGATGCTGCCGGCGTCTTCGGTGTCGGGCTTCTATTTCGCGAACCCGGCGTCGCGCTACTTCGCAGTCGGGCGGATCGGCAGCGACCAGGTCGCCGATGTCGCGCAGCGCCAGCACGAAACGGTCGACGACGTCGAGCGCAGGCTCGCGCCGAATCTCTGACCGGACGCCCGCCGTCACATTCTGCAGCGACGCCGCGGGCCCCCGATCCACGACCGAGCCCCCTCGCGTCTACGCCATGTCCGTCATCCTGCAGGTGGAGCACACCACACGCTACCGTTACGCGAGGCCGGTCGCGTTCGGCGAACACCGCGTCATGTTCCGTCCGCGTTCGGGATACGACGTGCAGGTACTCGACCTGTCGCTCGAGGTGTCGCCCGAGTCCGATGTCCGCTGGGTGCAGGATGTCTTCTCGAACTCGGTGACGCTGCTCACGCCGCGGTTCGCGTCGAACACGCTGGAAATCGTCGCGAAGTTCCGCATCGAACATTTCGGCGCCAGCGGCATCGCGTCTCCGCTGGCGCGCCACGCAGAGATCTATCCGTTCGCGTACAGCGGCGAAGAACGCATCGATCTCGGCGGCTTCCTCGTGCCGCAGCACGGCGATCCCGACGGTCGCGTGACTGCGTGGGCGAATATGTTCATTCCGTCGATCGGCGACATCCGGACGCGGCGGATGCTCACCGACATCACGCAGACGATCAAGAGCGACTTCGCCTACGTGTCGCGCGACACCGAAGGCACGCAGACGCCGACCCAGACGCTGATCCTGCGCGCCGGTTCGTGCCGCGACTTCGCGCTGCTGATGATCGAAGCCGTCCGACGTCTCGGCTTCGCGGCGCGCTTCGTATCCGGCTACATCTACGATCCGGCCGGCGACGGCCGCGGCATCGGTGAAGTCGGCGGCGTCATCGGCGGCGGAGCGACCCACGCCTGGGTCGAGGTGTACGTGCCCGGCGCCGGCTGGCTGACGTTCGATCCGACCAACACGCTGTACGGCGGCACCGACCTGATCCGCGTCGCGGTCACGCGCGACGCGTTCCAGGCTGCGCCGGTCCAGGGATCGTTCACCGGCCGCGTCGGCGACTACCTCGGCATGGATATCGACGTGAAGGTCAATCGCTTGTCCGACGTGATCGTGCCGGGTACGTGAAGGTACGCAGGGGACGGACGCGTCCACGCTGCGAGATCTGCGCCGCGCCGCGGTCACCTGCCACCGGTCGAGGACATGGTGCACGTCGATGGCTTCCTGCATCGCAGGCATCGTTCGCTGCTCGATCCGCGTCGCGTCGCCCGCACCTTCCCGGTCGAGCCGACGCATCCGCGTCTTCGAAGGGCGATCCTCGACCATCTGGCCGTCCACGATCCGAGTCATCCGCGTGCGATCGAGCAGGCGATGGCGCTGCTGCATCCGCGCGCGGCGATCACCAACGCGTGGGGCGGCCGGTCGAACGCGACAAACGGCTGTCGGTGCGCGCTGGTTACGCTGCAAAGCGTCCGTCCGGCTCGGCGGACAAGGCTGCGTTCGACGCCGAGGTCGCCAGCGTCGAGGCTTTCCTCTTCGGCGACGAGCCGATGGCGTAATCAGAAGCGGTTCTTGAAGCTCGGGTCGAACATCGGATCCGGCCCGTTCTGCGTTTCGCGGACGATCCCCGCCGTGTCGTACATCACGTGGAACAGCGAGTACCAGGTCTCCGCCTCGCGATAGCGATAGGACCAGACCTCGTACTGGCGCGTGCGGCTGATTTCGGCCGGCCGGCCGAAGTGGGTCAGCACATCGTTCTTGTCCCAGGTGCCGACGTGAATCTGCGCGAAGTGTTCGGTGTTCAGTAGCGGCTCGACCGAGACCACGCGCCCCTGCGCGTCGAGGTGCGCGGCCGATGCGCGTTCGCCCAACGGCGCGCTCGAGTAGATCAACACGTCGCCGTCGGGGTCGTGGCGCTGCGCGGCAGGCGTGCCGAAACGCGAGTCGAGCTCTTCGCGCGTCATCCCGACTCTCAGGAAGTCCGGGTGGGCGCAGCCTCCGAGCAGCAGCAACAGGACGACCGCGAGATTCTTGTTCATGAGTGTCTCCGACAGACAGGAAAGTGTCCGACCGCGGCGCAGCCGAAAAGGTCCGGCGGCCTCGAGACCGTGAGGCGCGCCGACCCCGCAATCAGCGCTTGGTCGGCTCGACCCGCCGTCGGCTCAAGCACAATCACGCCGCGGCGAACCGACCGCGATCCCGGAGAGTATCGATGAGCCGTTCCCTGATTGCCTATGTGGCCACGATGATCGTGTTCGCGGTCGTCGATTTCGTCTGGCTCGGCTTCGTCGCGAAGGACCTGTATCGCAACGGTATCGGTCATCTGATGGCGCCGACGCCGTACTGGCCGGCGGCCGTGGTCTTCTATCTTCTGTTCATCGTCGGGCTCGTGTTTTTCGCAGTATCGCCGGCGCTGGATGCCGGCGAGTGGACGCGGGCATTGCTCAACGGCGCGCTGTTCGGCTTCTTCTGCTACGCGACCTACGACCTGACGAACTACGCGACGCTGAAGGGATGGCCGCTTTCGATCGTCTTGGCCGACCTCGCGTGGGGCGCGTTCGTCAGCGCGGTCGCGGCCACCGCGGGCTTCTTCATTACGCGCGCGCTGCGCTGAGCCGTCAGACGCCCCAGACGATATCGCGTCCTTCCTTGGCGGCGCGCTCGAGCATCTCGATCAGCGGGAACGCGCGCTGCGACAGGCCGACAGAGATCGCCACACCCGGCGTCACGTCCTGCACCGCATCGATGCGCTCCTTGTCGGCGCCGCGTGCCGCATCGGCGGCGGCCTTCAGCTTCGCGAGCGCCGTCGGGACTTCGGCCGCGGTGATGATGCCGCGCGGCGCGGACTCCGGCTCCAGCGACTTGCCGACGACGGCGAGCAACATCTTGGCGTTCTCGGCGTACATCGGAACGTCGGCCGCGGCCTTGGATTTGAACGTGACGAGCATGGGATGGCTTTCGGCTGGGTGAGTGCCGCGATTGTCGCAAATTCGGGATCCGGCGGCATCGGCGAGAATGCGCCTCATGCCCATCGCTTCCGTCCGCGCAGTAGCCCGCCGCGTGTTGCAGTCGACCAGCCTGACCTTGCTGGTCGTGGTCGCCGGCTGCTATCCGCGTTACGACTGGCGCGACCACCGTCCCGATTGCGCGCGTAGTTGGTGCGGCTTCGTGGCGAGCTTTCCGGGCCGCGTGACCAATGCGTCGCGCGAAATTCCGGTCGGCACGATGCGGCTGCCGCTCGCGCTCAACGTCGTATCGGTCGGTGACGTGACGTTCGCGATCGGCGCATTCGACCTGCTGCCGGGCAGCGATCCTGAAGCGGCGCGCGCCGTCTTCGAACGCAAGCTGCTCGACGACGTCGGCGCGACCGAAGGACGGCGCGGCGAGATCGTCCTGCACGCCACCGATCGACAGCCACTCGTGGCGACGACGTTCGAAGCCGATGGAAAGCACGACGGCAAGGCGCTGCATGCGACCGCCCGCTTCGTGCAACGTCAGGGTCGGCTGATCGAGATCCTCGTGATCGGCCCGGCCGACGTGCTGGCCACCGGCAGCGGCCGTCAGGCTGTCGAGACCTTCGTCACTTCGTTGCGACTCGACTGACCGGCCGCTTCGCGCGCTTGTTCGCCGTCGGGTTCGCGGCCGCGGGTACGGCCCGCTTGCCTTCGACATGATCGACGACGAGCCGCCGCGCGTGCTTGCGTACCAGCGAACCGTCTTCGTCGACGATCCAGATCTTGATCAGCCCGGAGACGAAGATCAGCGTATCGGACGCCGCGCACAGCGGCGTGACGCCGGTCCGCAGGATGCCGCGCAGTTGCGCCTCGCGATACAGCTTCGCGAGCTTGTCGCGCATTTCGGTGTGCATCCTGCAGGCCGCGTCGAGATCGCGCGCGAACTCGCCGACGTACTCGCACTTGAATGTCATGATCTCGAAGGTCTTGCGCGTGGCTTCGTCACCTGTCATCTGCTCGAGGATGACTTCGAGAAAGCGCTCGACCCGCTGCAGCGGATCGAGGTCCGTTTCGCCGGCCGCCAGCGCAACGTCCGAACGGTCTGCCAGTGGCACCTTGACCTCGTCGCGCATCGCGTAGAACAGTTCTGCCTTGTCGGCGAAGTGCCAGTAGATCGCGCCGCGTGTGACGCCGGCCGCGACGGCGATCTGTTCGAGCGAAGTCCGTGTCACACCGTGGGTGTAAAAGACTTCCCGCGCAGCGGCGATGATCGCGCGGCGCGTTTCGAGGGATTCTTCCTTGGTGCGACGAACCATCGGGATTCCGGCTGCAGGCCCGACGTGGACCAATGCCGATCGCCGGTCTTTACATACATTCGTGACTGTATGATACTCCGGCCGATCGCCAGGCGGCGTTTTCATGAACGCGATCGTCGACAGGTGTTTAAACTGCGATCAGCGCCATAGTTCCGGCGCATGTCCGGCGAATTCCCCGGGATCAAGTGCCCGGCCCCGATCGGCCGACGCGTCGCGATGGTTCATCGTTCCCCGCAAGACGGCAGGCGCCTGCGCCTGTCTTCCGCGTTGTCCTCCTGATTCACAAGCGTTCGCCATGAACCCACGCCATTTCTCTGCCATGCCCATCGATGCCATGACCGACACGTCCGCACTTCGCCTCTCGTCCGCAGACCGGCGTCGCCCGCGAGCGGTCGTCGCCTTGTTCGCGATCGCAGGACTCGCGGCTGCTGTCGCACTGTCCGGCTGCGGCAAGAAGGACGCGCAGCAGGGTCCCGGAGCCGGCGGCCCGCCGCGGACGCTTCCCGTGACGGTGATCGAGGCGACGCCGAAGCTTGTGCCGATCACGGTGGACGCGGTCGGGCAGAGCGAAGGCTCGAAAGAGGTCCAGGTGCGTGCGCGCGTGTCCGGCATCTTGTTGAAGCAGCGCTTCACCGAAGGCGATCGGGTCAAGGGCAATGCGGTGCTCTACCAGATCGATCCGGCGCCTTACGAGATCGCGCTCGCGCAGGCCAAGGCCGCCCTCGCGCAAGCCCGCGCAACCAGCGAGCAGTCGGTCCGCGAAGAGAACCGACTGAAGCCGCTCGCCGCCGAACAGGCGATCAGCGGCAAGGACTACGACGACGCGACTTCGACGCGCAAGACGTCTGCCGCGAACGTGATGGCGAAGGAGGCCGATGTGCGCAGCGCCGACCTGAATCTGAGCTACACGAAGGTGATCGCGCCGATCAGCGGCGTCTCCGGTCGCAACATCCAGTCCGAGGGCTCGCTCGTCACGGCAGGCTCCGACTCGGCCCTGCTGACGACGATCGTGCAGACCGATCCGATCTGGGTGCGCTTCTCGATCAACGAGT
>JBDTIS010000193.1:0-4617 GCA_039936235.1 Burkholderiaceae bacterium
CCGACTTCCATGTGGTCCTCATCGACGACGGATCGACCGACGGCACCGCCGAGATGGTCGCGGCGCTGCTGCCAGGTCGGCTGACGATCCTGACCGGCACCGGTGACTGGTGGTGGGGTGGCAGCCTGCATCAGGGCATCGAGTGGCTGAAGAAGGCTGGCATCGACGAAGCGTCGATGATCCTGTTCATCAACGACGACCTGACGATCGCGCCCGACTACCTCGAGCGCAGCGTGCGCGTGATGCGCGATCGACCGCGTTCGTTCGTGCTGTCGCGCTTTCGCACGACCGACGACGGCGAGCCCGAGGAGACCGGCACTGTCGTGGACCTGAAGCGTTTCCACTTCTCGGTCTCCGGTGACCCGACGAAGATCAACTGCCTCGCGACGCAGGGGCTGTTCGCATGGTGGAGTTCGGTGCGCGAGGTCGGCGGCTTTCATCCGAAGCTGCTGCCGCATTACCTGTCTGACTACGAGTACACGATGCGCGCACATCGCAAGGGCTTCGTCTGCGAGACCAGCCCAGACTTGATCATCGACCTGAACCGCGAATCGACCGGCTTCCACAAGATCGAGGACAAGTCGTTCCTGCCGTTCCTGCGCAAGTTCTTCTCGCTGAAGTCGCCGGCCAACCCGATCTACTTCACGACCTTCGCTTTCCTGGTGTTGCCGACGACGTCGGTAGTCCCGATCGTTCTACGCATCTGGCGTGACGCGACGCGCACCGTGCTGCGCGCCTTCGTCGGATCGATCCGCGCATGACCGCACCGATCGCCCTCTTCGTCTACAACCGGCCGTCGCATACGCGGCAGACGGTTGAGGCGTTACGAGACAACTTGCTGTCGGATTCCAGCGATCTATTCATTTTTTCGGACGCGCCGAAGTCCGAGGCCGCATCCGACGGCGTGGCCGAGGTACGCCGCTATCTACAGAAGATCGACGGATTCAAGTCGGTCACGATCATCGAACGCGAAACGAACTGGGGAGTGGATCCGTCGGTGATAGACGGAGTGACTATGCTATGCGACCGTTTCGGCCAGGTTGTCGTTCTGGAAGACGACTTGGTCACGTCGCCATGGTTCCTGACCTACGCCAACCAGGCTCTCGATCGTTACCGCGACGACGAACGGGTGATGCAGGTCTCCGGCTTCATGTTTCCAGTTGAAGGTTTCGACGAACGCGAAGCCTGCTTCATCCCCTACTCGACCTGCTGGGGCTGGGCCACATGGGAGCGCGCGTGGAACAAGTTCGACGCCGGCGCGGAAGGCTATGCGCAACTAAAAGGTGATCTTCGGAAGCAACGCGCGTTCAATCTCGACGGCGCATACGACTATTTTCATCAGGTCGAACGGTATGTCGAAGGAAAGACGGATGCATGGGACATTCGCTGGTATCTGAGCGTCTTTCTTCACAACGGTCTTTCACTGTTCCCGGCGAAGTCACTTGTCAACAATATCGGATTCGATGGAAGCGGCGTGCATTGCATCGCGTCCGATTTGATCATCAACGAATTGGCCAAA
Source organism: Burkholderiaceae bacterium (assembly GCA_039936235.1). Classification (GTDB taxonomy): domain Bacteria; phylum Pseudomonadota; class Gammaproteobacteria; order Burkholderiales; family Burkholderiaceae_D; genus CAHJXF01. The sequence goes on from JBDTIS010000193.1 coordinate 1,520, forward strand.
TCGGAGATCACCGGCTTTCCTGCGGTGGTCTTGAACGTCCGCTTCTGGAAGGCCGTGGAGAAATACCTGAAAAGTCGAAAAGAACGCAGCTTGAAGTCGACAGTAAAGAGAATTCTCAGGTACGGGAGATAAATCCATGTCGCTCCCTTCCTTGCCCCGCAAATTCATCAACAAGGTCAACAGACGCCTGATCCACTACTGGACCACCCAGTCGGATCTGCTTCAGGCCCGATACAACGACGCCCGTTGCGTCTACGGCGAGCGCACGAAGCTTTATCCGTCATGCGTCATCGAGAACGAAACCTCCGATCCGACGGCGATCGTGATGGGTTCCGACACGCATGTGCGCGGTAATCTCCAGATCTTTGCCCATGGCGGAAAGATCCGGATCGGAGATCATTGCTACGTAGGCGATCACACTCGGATCTGGTCCATGAGCTCGATAGAAATCGGAGACCGGGTCCTGATTTCCCATAACGTCAACATTCACGACCATATTGCCCATTCACTGTCGGCAAGTGATCGTCACATGCACTTGGACGAGATCATTTTTCGCGGACATCCCAAGACTCTCGAGAATGTAACGTCTATTCCGGTGGTGATCGAAGACGATGCATGGGTCGGCTTCAACGCAACCGTATTGAAAGGGGTTCGAATAGGTCGCGGCTCGATTGTCGGCGCGTGCGCGGTCGTTACGAAGAACGTGCCGGACTACACCGTTGTCGTCGGTAACCCGGCACGGATCGTCGGTCCATCCCGACCATGACTCCGATGAGCAGGACCGTCCTCGTCACCGGCGCCCACGGCTTCCTCGGCCGTCACGTCGCCCGCGCGTTCGCGAACGACGGCGCGACCGTCACCGGCCTCGGCCACGGCGCGTGGGATCGCTCGACCGCCGACGACTTCGGCCTGACGTTCTGGCACAGCGCCGACGTCACGCTCGATACGCTCGTGACCTATGGCGGCAAGCCGGACGTCATTGCGCATTGCGCCGGCAGCGGATCGGTCGGCTTCTCGGTCGAGCAGCCCCATCAGGACTTCGTGCGCACGGTTGCGAACACCGCCGCCGTCCTCGAATACGTCCGTCTTCACTCGCCTCGCACTGTGGTCGTCTATCCATCGAGCGCGGCGGTCTACGGCAACGCGATCAGCCTGCCGATCCGTGAAGACGGCGCGCTGAACCCGGCATCGCCCTACGGCGTCCACAAGCTGATGGCCGAGGAACTGTGCCGGTCGTACGCGCGGCACTACGGCGTCGCCGTGGCCGTGGTCCGCTATTTCTCGATCTATGGCGAAGGCCTGCAGAAGCAACTGCTGTGGGACGCGTGCGCGAAGGCGATGCGCAACGAGTCGGCCTTCTTCGGCACCGGGGAGGAGCTGCGCGACTGGGTCCATGTGGACGACGCGGCGATGCTGCTGAAGACCGCCGCGCAGCACGCGACGTGCGCCTGCCAGATCGTCAACGGCGGCAGCGGCGGCGGCTTGACGGTACGCGAGATCCTGACCGAGTTACTGGGCGCGTACGGCAAGCCGCCGCCCACCTTCAACGGCACGCCGAGACCCGGCGATCCGATGGGGTACGAAGCCGACATCGCCGCGGCAACCGCGTGGGGCTGGGCACCGACGGTCGCCTGGCGCGATGGCGTGCGCCGCTACGCCACCTGGTTCGCGGGCCGCGCACGATGACCCGCGTCGCCTTCGTCCTCGACGGACCGACCTTCCAGGGCAGCGTGAACTACTTCCGCAACCTGGTCTCGGCGCTCGCGCTGCTTCCCGATCGTCCGGTGCGCCCCTACGTCTTCATCGGCAGGACCGCCACGCAGGAACTGGCCGACACGTTCCGCGGAGCTAAGGTGATCCGGACTTCTCTGTTGGACGACCGATCGCTCGGTGGCCGCGTGCGTCGCCGGCTGAAGCGCCATCTGCGCGGACGCGACCCGCTGCTGGCGCTGCTGCTCGCGGCCCACCGTATCCGCATCCTGTCGCACTTGGGTCCGCTGCGCGGCGGTGGCGTCCGCACGATCGGCTGGATTCCCGACTTCCAGCACATCTACCTGCCGACCTTCTTCGACGATGCCGAACGCGGCCGTCGCGATGCGGAGTTCCATGACCTCGTCGATCGATGCGACATGGTTGTGCTGAGCAGCGTTGCCGCGCAGAACGACCTCGCAGCGTTCGCCCCCGATGCGATCGCGAAGTCGCGGGTGCTGCAGTTCGTCCCGTCGATCGAGCAGGCTGCCGTCGTGTCGCTCGCAGACCTCGAAGCGAAGTACGGCTTTCACGCGCCGTACTTCTACATGCCGAATCAGTTCTGGATTCACAAGAACCACCGGATCGTCGTCGAAGCGCTCGCCCGCCTGAAGGACCAGGGACTGGCGCCCACCGTGCTGATGACCGGCAGCACGAAGGACTACCGGCATCCCGACCACTACGACCGGCTGATCGCGCAGGCCACGAAATCCGGCGTGGCCGATTCGTTCCGCGTGCTGGGCATGGTGCCGTACGGCGACCTGCTGTCGCTGATGCAGCACGCGCTCGCGGTACTGAACCCCTCGCTCTTCGAAGGATGGAGTTCGTCGGTGGAGGAAGCCAAGGCGCTCGACAAGATCGTGCTGTTGTCGAACCTGCCGGTCCATCTGGAACAGGCGCCACCGCGAGGGATTTTCTTCGATCCCGCGGACGCCGACGACCTCGCCGCGAAGATGCAGCGCGTGATGGAAGCCGCCGATCCGGCGGCCGCGCCTGCCACGTCCCTGACACTGTCGGACACCTACCATCAGGATCGACTGCGGTTCGCCGAGAGTTATCGCCGTATCGTCATCGATGCCATTGCCGCCTGACGGCTCACGCTTCATGGCCTCCATCATGCAAACGCCCAAGGTCTCCGTCATCACGGTCTGCTTCAACGCGGCCGACAGCATCGAACGGACGATCGAGTCGGTCCGGTCGCAGACCTATCGCGACATCGAGCACGTGGTTGTCGACGGCGCATCGAGCGACGGTACGATGGAGATCGTGCGGCGTCATGCCGACGGCATCGCGATCATCGTGTCGGAGAAGGACGGCGGCATCTTCGACGCGATGAACAAGGGTATCGG
>JBDTIS010000194.1:0-9488 GCA_039936235.1 Burkholderiaceae bacterium
GAAGATCAGTCTGCAATAATCGAAGTCGAAGACAGCGGCGTCGGCATGAGCGAAGACTTCATCCGCACACGACTGTTCAAGCCCTTCGAATCTACCAAGAAAAATGGAATGGGCATCGGTATCTACGAAAGCCGGGAGTACATCCGCGAACTCGGCGGACAACTCGACGTGCACAGCCGCGAAACCGAAGGAACCCGTTTCTCGATCGCATTGCCCCTGCTGCGGCCTGCAGCGGTTGCCTGAGATGGAAGACGTCATGAATGATGCAGTCGAGGCCGAACGCCTCATCGTACGAAGCAAGGTCAAGGAAACCGACAGCAAGCAGGTGCTGCTGGTCGTAGAGGACGACCCGGGTATCCAGAAGCAGATGCGCTGGAGCTTCGACCAATACGATGTCGTCGTCGCCGACGATCGCGCGTCGGCGATGGCGCAGTTGCGCCGCTACGAGCCGGCCGTCGTCACGATGGACCTCGGACTGCCGCCGGACCCGGACAGCACGTCCGAAGGCTTCGCGCTGCTCGCCGAAATGCTGTCGGCGTCTCCCGACACGAAGGTGATCATGATCACCGGTCAGAACGATCGCACCAACGCCGTCAAGGCGATCGGCCTCGGTGCCTACGATTTCTACACCAAGCCGTTCGAGCCCGAACTGCTGACGCTGGTCGTCGAGCGGGCGTTTCGGCTCGCCGGCCTGCAGCGCGAGAACGGGATCCTGCAGAGCGTCAACATGCAGCTTCCGCTGGCCGGCCTGCTGACGCGCGATCCGGCGATGCTGCGCATCTGCCGCAACATCGAACGGCTCGCTCCGTCGGACGTGACGGTGCTGCTGCTCGGTGAAAGCGGCACCGGCAAGGAGCTCCTGGCGCGCGGCCTGCACGACCTGTCGAACCGCAAGGACAAGAAGTTCATCGCACTCAATTGCGCGGCGATTCCCGAGAACCTGCTCGAGAGCGAACTGTTCGGCTATGAGCGCGGCGCGTTCACCGGCGCGGCCAAGCAGACCAAAGGAAAGATCGAGTACGCCGACGGTGGCACGCTGTTCCTCGACGAGATAGGCGACCTGCCCGGCGCCCTGCAGGCGAAGCTGCTGCGCTTCCTGCAGGAACGTGTCGTCGAACGTATCGGCGGTCGCGAGGAGATCCCGGTCGACGTCCGCATCGTCTGCGCGACCCACCAGAACCTGAAGGAACAGATCAAGGTCGGCCGCTTTCGCGAAGACCTGTTCTATCGACTGTCCGAGATCGTCGTCGACATTCCTCCGTTGCGCCAGCGGCACGGCGACGCGTCGCTGCTGGCCCGCGCGTTCATCCAGCGCTTCAGTGCGGCTCAGAACCGCAAGTCGCTGGTCCTCGCCGACGGTGCGCTTGCCGCGATCGAAGCCTACGGATGGCCAGGCAATGTCCGCGAGATCGAGAACTGCATGAAGCGCGCCGTGATCATGTCGGACGGACAGTTCATCAGTGCCGAGGAACTGGCACTCGACGTCGAAGGTGCGGAGCCGAAGATCTTCAACCTGCGTCAGGTCCGCGACGACGCCGAACGCGGTGCCATCATGCAGGTGCTCGGCAAGGTCGACGGCAACATCGCCCGCGCCGCCGAGATGCTCGGCGTCAGCCGGCCCACGCTGTACGACCTGATGCGTCGCTTCGGCATCCGCTGAATTCGGCCCACGTTCATCAAGTTACCGATCGCCCGCGCGATCGGCCAGTCGCCTTTCGGAGAACAACCAGAATGAACCAGTCCCCCCTGCATCTGCGCGCCGGCTTCGTCGCGTGCGCCGTGGCCGTCGCGATGCTAGCCGCGTGCAGCAAGGACAAGCCGGTCGACCACGTCGCCAAGGCCAAGGAACTGATCGTCAAGCAGGACCATCGCGGCGCCGTGATCGAGTTGAAGAACGCGTTGCAGATCAATGCGAACTCGGCCGAAGCGCGCTTTCTGCTCGGACGCGAGTTGATGGTCCAGGGCGACGCCAAGAATGCGGAGATCGAACTGCAGAAGGCGTACGACCAGAAGTACGACCCCGACGCCGTGCTGCCGCTGCTGGTCAAGAGCCAGCTGCTTCAGGGCCAGCCTGACAAGGTCACCCGCGCGATCGCCTCCGGCCAGGTGAAGTCGCCGGCCGCAAACGCGGAACTGCAGACGCTGCTCGGCGTCGCGCTGTTCGGCCAGGGCAAGGCCGACGAGGCGATGGCCGCGTTCGCCGCTGCCAAGAAGTTCGTGCCCGACTATCCCGAAGCCCAGCTAGGCGAAGCGCGGATCATGGCGTCGCGCGGCAACCTCGACGCGGCGAAGGCCCAGGTCGACGAAGTGCTCGCGAAGAATCCCAAGCAGAGCGAAGGCCTGTTGCTGAATGGCGACCTGCTCCGCGCCAAGGGTTCGACGAAGGAAGCGATCGTCGCCTACCAGGCAGCGCTGAACGAGAATCCGCGCAATTTTCTTGCGCGGCTGAACATGGCCAGCGCGTACATCGCGGCCGGCAACCTCGACGAGGCGCAGAAGCAGATCGACGAACTCAAGAAGCAGACCCCGCGGCATCCCGGGGTCACCTACCTCGACGCGTTGATCGCGTTCAACAAGAAGGACTACGCGCGCGCCAACGATGCTGTCACGATCTCGCTGGCCGGAGCACCTGGCAGCAGCATGGCGCAGATGCTGGCCGGTGCCGTGTCCACCGCGCTGAACCAACCGGCGCAGGCCGAGCAACACCTGCGCGAAGCCATCAAGATCGCGCCCGGCAGCATCTATGCGCGCAAGCTGCTGACCAGCCTTTACCTGAAGCAGCGTCAGCCGGCGAAGGCTGACGAAGTGCTGCAGCCCGCGCTGCAGGCGGCGCCCAACGACGCCGTACTGACGAGCCTCGCCGGCGAAGTGGCGCTGCTCAAGGGCGACTTCCCGAATGCGTCGAAGTATTTCGACAAGGCCGGCAAGATGAATCCGGCCGATGCCAACGTGCGCACCCAGGGCGCCGCCGTCGAGTTCGCTCGCGGCGACGAGGCAGCCGGTTTCGCCGAGCTCGAAGCGGCGTCGAAGGCCAGCGTCAACAATCCGAATCCCGACATCGCACTGGTGCTCGCGCGCGTGCAGCGCAAACAGTTCGACCAGGCTCTGATCGCGTGGAAGGTGCTCGAGAAGCGCCAACCCGATAACCCCCTGACGTACAACCTGCGCGCCGCGATCGATATGGGCAAGAACGACATTCCGGCCGCGCGCAAGTCGCTCGAGCGGGCGGTCGTCCTGCAGCCCACCTACTTTCCGGCCGTCGCCAACTTAGCGGCGCTCGACCTGCGCGACAAGAACGTGGACGGGGCGCGCCAGCGCTACAAACAGCTGATCGCGAAGGAACCGGGCAATCTGTCCGCCCTGCTCGCGCTCGCGCAGGTCGAGAACGCCAACGGCGGCAGCATGGAAACCGTCGTCGGACTCCTGAAGGAAGCGCGTCGTACGAATCCGACGTCCGAGCAGGCCGTGGCCGCGTTGTCGAGCTACTACGCGACGAAGAACGATCCGAAGCAGGCGCTCGCGGTCGCGCAGGAAGGACTCGCGTCGTCGCCGAACAGTCCGCGCTACCTCGACATGGTCGGCCAACTGATGCTCACGACCGGCAGCGCCGACCAGGCGATCGCCGCGTATCGCAAGCTCGCAGCGACCAATCCCGAATCGCTCGAATATCAGATCCGGCTCGGACAGGCGCAGCTCGCTGCGGGACAGAGCGAAGTCGCCCTGCAGACCTTCGGCAACGCGTTGAAGACGAAGCCCGACGCGTATCCGGCGCAGGCCACCGCGATCGGCTCGATGCTTCGTGCCGGCAAGAGCGACGAGGCCGCACGCCTCTATGCCGACGTCAAGCAGATCTCGCCGAAGTCGCCGGTCCTGCCCGAACTCGACGGCGACATCAAGTTCTCGCGCAAGCAGTACGCCGACGCTTCCGCCACCTACCGCAAGCTGCTCGCTCAGGCGCCGTCGTCGAACGTGGTCGTCAAGAACTACACCGCACTCGCGCTCGACAACAAGCGTGCGGAAGCAGATGCCTTCCTCGCCGACTGGATCAAGGGCCATCCCAAGGATCTGCCGGTGCGGCTGTTCGATGCCGACATGGCATTGCGTGCAAAGGACTACGGCCGCGCGACGCAGAGCTATCGGGCGGCGCTCGAGCTGCAACCGAACGACGCGCTGCTGATGAACAACCTTGCATGGGCCATGTGGCAGCAGAAGGACCCGCAGGCGATCGCCTATGCGCAGAAGGCCAGCGCGCTGGCGCCGAACAACCCGGCCGTCAGCGACACGCTCGGATGGATGCTCGTCGAGCAGGGCGAAACGAAGAAGGGTCTCGAACTGCTCGAGAAGGCGAGCGCCGGTGCACCGCTGCAGCGCGACATCGCGCTGCATCTGGCCAAGGCCCAGCTCAAGGACGGACGCAAGGAAGCTGCCCGGACGACCCTGCAGGCGCTGGTCAAGATGGCGCCCGACAGCGCCGAAGGCAAGGAGTCGAAGGAACTGATGGCGACGCTTTGACGGTCGTCTCATCCTGAAGGGACCGCCCCGCGGGCGGCCCCTCGGTTGCCGGGTTGCGCATCGCAATGCTGGCAGCTCCGGCGTCCTCTCCACGAGGCCGGCATCGCCGACTCGACGACCGTGAACAGACAGAAATCCATCGGGCTGCCGACGGCGACGCGACTTCTCGCCGTCGTGCTCGCGCTGTCGCTCGCCGCGTGTGCGACGACGCGGCAGACCGAAGCCGCGCAAGGCTCGTTCACGTTGCGGCTGATCGGCAGCCGCACGCTCGCACATGCATTGCAGTTCGGCGGCACGACGGTCGGCGGCCTGTCGGGCATCGACTACGATCCGGCCGCCGACCTCTACTACCTGATCAGCGACGACCGCGGCCACTACGCGCCGAACCGCTTCTACACGGCGCGGCTCGCGCTGGATGCGACCCGCTTCGCCGACGTCGCGCTGCAGACGGTGGTGCTCCTGAAGCGCGCGGACGGCAGCGCCTATCCGCCGGGCACCGCGGACTCGGAAGCGATTCGCTACGACCCCACGAGCCACGACCTGTGGTGGACCAGCGAAGGTGCGCGCAAGCTGTCGGGTCGTCGCGAGCGAAGCGTGCTGATCGATCCGTTCGTCCGCCGCGCGACGGTCGCAGGCGACTACGTCGGGGAGGTCCCTCTCGATCCGATGTTCCGCATCTCCGCCGACGCACGCGGGCCGCGCGACAACCTCGTCTTCGAAGGCCTGACGCTGTCGCCCGATGGCCGTTCGCTATGGGTGTCGATGGAAGCGCCGCTCCTGCAGGATGGTCCGATGCCGACGATGTCGACCGGCGCCTGGGCGCGCATCTCGCGCCACGATCGCGACCCGTCGGATCCGCAAGCGGGCTTCGGCCCGCTGCGCGCGCAGTACGCCTATCGCGTCGATGCCATCCCGTCCGCCGGCGCGTGGACGTCGGCCTATGCACTGAACGGCATCTCCGAGATTCTCGCCACCGGTCCCACGACGATGCTGGTTCTCGAGCGGGCGCTCGTGATCGGCGCCGGCTGGCGCATCCGGGTGTTCGAGGCGGACTGGCGCGATGCGACCGACGTGAAGGCGATCGCCTCGCTGAGCGCGATGCCGCAGCCCTTCCTGCCGATGTCGAAGCGGCTGGTGTTCGACTTCGACAGCCTCGGCATCACGATCGACAACCTCGAGGGCTTATGCTTCGGACCCACGCTCGCCAACGGACACCGTACGCTGGTGTTCGTGTCCGATGACAACTTCAATGCCGGTCAGGCGACGCAGTTCCTCGCGTTCGAGATCGTTCCCCGCTGACCTTCGCCCCGCCCTCATGACGTTCCGGAACAAGACCATCGCCACGCTGCTGGCCGCCCTCGGCGGCACGTTCGGCCTGCACCGCTTCTATCTGGTCGGCCCGCGACGCCTGCTGCCGTGGCTGTACGTCGCGTTCTGCTGGACGATGATCCCGACGTTCGTCGGCTTCATCGAAGCGCTGCGCTTCGCACTCACCCCCGACGAGCGCTGGGACGCGCGCTGGAACGCCGGCAGCGGTCGGACCAGCGATTCCGGATGGCTTGTGATCCTGCTCGCGATCCTGACGATGACCGGCGGAATGACGCTGCTGATGACTGTGCTGTCGTTCGCGATCGGGCGCTACGTCGGTTCCGGCGAGAGCTTCTTCTCCTGACCGCGTAGACGTGACCCGTTCGCGTTCAGTCGAACAGTCGTTGCTGGGCCGTGGGATGCGCCGGTGCAATGGGCCGGACGAAATGCGACGCGTCGAACTGCCGCCGCGCGCGATTCAGTCCATGCCGTGCGCACGCCGCGTGGAAGCGCTGCGCGAACAGCTCGGCCCAGATCCCTTGGCCGGTCATCCGCTTGCCGAAGCGCGCGTCGTAGTCCTTGCCGCCGCGCATGTCGCGGATGCGGTTCATCACGCGTTCGGCCCGCAGCGGGAAGTGCGTCCGCAGCCAGGTCTGGAACACCTCGTTGAGCTCCCAAGGCAGCCGCAGGATGATGAAGTGCGCACTGTGGGCACCGGCCTCGGCCGCAGCCGCGACGATGTGTTCCATCTCGTGGTCGGTGATGAACGGGATGACCGGCGACACGTTCACCGAGACCGGCACCCCGGCGTCCACCAGCGTGCGGACCGTGCGCAGCCGCCGCGCGGGACTGGCCGCGCGCGGCTCCAGCTTGCGCGACAGCGCGTGGTCGAGCGTCGTGATCGTGATCGATGCGCGCGCGAGGTTCTGCGCGGCGAGCGGCACGAGCAGGTCGAGGTCACGCTCGATCAGCGACGACTTCGTGATCAGCCCGAACGGGTTGCGGGTGTCGTGCAGCACCTGCAGGACCGCACGCGTGATCTTCAGGTCGCGTTCGATCGGCTGGTAGGCATCGGTGTTGACGCCGACCGCGATCGTGTCGGGCACGTAGGATGGCTTGCCGAGTTCGCGGATCAGCAGCGAAGCCGCGTTGACCTTCGCGTACAGCCGCGACTCGAAGTCGAGGCCCGGCGACAGGCCGAGATAGCTGTGCGTGGGTCGCGCGAAGCAGTAGATGCAACCGTGCTCGCAACCACGATACGGATTCAGCGAGACCCGGAACGGAATGTCCGGCGAGTCGTTGCGCGACAGGATCGTCTTCGCATGCTCGTCGGTGACGATGGTCTTCAGCGGTGGCGGCTCATCGTCGGCGTCTACGAAATCGTCCCAGCCATCCTCGTAGTGCTCGCGGACGTCGACCTCGTAGCGGCCTCGGACATTGACGATCGCGCCGCGTCCCTTCTGGGCGACCGGCCGGAAGGTCAGCGGATGGACGACCGCTTCGCCGATGTCGTCGCCGAACGGCGCGTGCGCATCGCGGCGATCGACGGTGCGCGCAGTGGCATTCAGGTCGCGATCGCGCTGGTCTGCACGAGCTGGCATCCGCCGATCCTCCACGACTTGTCCGCCTGGCGCTTCATCGTGAACAGCGCGCGCCATACCTTGCCGTCCCGATCGACGACCTGGACCGTCTGCACCCAGCGCCGGTCGACGGCTTCGAGTCCGAGGAAGCGCACACGCTCGGGGCGGTACACCGGTTCGTAGTTTTCGCGGACCATCTCCATGAAGCTGTCGGACGAACCGAACAGCCGCTGGATGTCGGGGCTCGAGAAGCCGAAGGCCACGTCGGCGTCGTCGTGTTCGAACGCGTCGAGTTGCCTACGGATGGTCAGCTCGATCGCGCGCCGATCGGATGCGCCCAGCTTCTCTGCGGCCGTGACGTCCGCGCAGGCGAGCAACGTCGCGCACAGCGCGACCGCCTGGACCAGGGCCACGGTAAGCGTGGCGGCAGAACGACGATTTCGAATAGTGAACATTCGTTCAGTCTACCTCCGGACGGCGCCCGCGCGTGGTACGCCCGATCAAAAACTTCGGTCTGTTACGTGATAATGCGGGCGCTCACCGGAAACGACCATGGCCCGCTTCAAGAAAACCACGCTCCACGTCGTCAGCGCCGTCGCGATCCTTCTCGGCATCTACGCTACGGCAGGCTTCGTCTACGCGCTATGGACGCATGCCGACGACGCGATCGTCGCGTGGGCCTTGATCGCGGTCGTCGCATTCGTCACGGCCTTCACATGGCAGGCGTACATCGCAAAAAAAAGGAGGCGCGCGCTGTAGGCGTGGCCTCCTGCTTCATCCGGTGGCGCCGCTACTGCCGACGTTCCCCGATCAGGCGGCTTCGCGCACGGCCTTCTTGCGCTCGTGTTCCTTGAGGTGGCGCTTGCGCAGCCGGATGCTCTGCGGCGTGATCTCGACGAGCTCGTCGTCGGCGATGAATTCCACCGCGTACTCGAGCGTCATCTGGATCGACGGCACCAGCCGGACCGCTTCGTCGGTACCCGACGAGCGGACGTTGGTCAGCTGCTTGCCCTTGATCGGGTTGACGACCAGGTCGTTGTCGCGCGAGTGGATGCCGATGATCATGCCTTCGTAGACCGGGTCGCCGGGGACGCTGAACATGCGGCCACGATCCTGCAGCTTCCACAACGCGTAGGCCACCGCTTCGCCGTCGTCCTGGCTGATCAGCACGCCGTTGCGTCGCTCGGCCATCTCGCCACCTTTGATCGGCGCGTAGTCGTCGAAGATGTGGCTCATCAGGCCGGAGCCGCGCGTCAGCGTCATGAACTCGGACTGGAAGCCGATCAGCCCACGCGCCGGGATGCGGTACTCGAGACGCACGCGGCCCTTCGCGTCGGATTGCATGTCGGTCAGGTCGCCGCGGCGACGGCCGAGCTCTTCCATCACACCGCCCTGGTTCGCCTCTTCGACGTCGACCGTCAGCAGTTCGTACGGCTCGCACTTGACACCGTCGATCTCCTTGAGCACGACGCGCGGACGCGACACGGCCAGCTCGAATCCTTCGCGGCGCATGGTCTCGACCAGGATCGTCAGGTGCAGTTCGCCGCGTCCCGAAACCTCGAACACGGTCTCGTCGCCGGTGTCCTGTACGCGCAGTGCGACGTTGGCCTTCAGCTCGCGTTGCAGGCGTTCGCGCAGCTGCCGGCTGGTGATGAACTTGCCTTCGCGACCGGCGAGCGGCGACGTGTTGACGCAGAAGTTCATCGTCAGCGTCGGCTCGTCGACACGCAGCAGCGGCAGCGCATCCGGCGCATCGACCGCGCAGATGGTCGAGCCGATACCGAGTTCTTCGATGCCGTTGATCAGCACGATGTCGCCGGCAGAAGCCTCGTCGACGATTTCCCGATCGAGGCCGTGGAAGGTCAGGACCTGGTTTATTCGCGCCTTGATCGGCGTCGAGTCCGGGCCGTTCATGACGACCACGTCCTGAAGCGGCTTGACGCGACCGCGGCTGACGCGGCCGATGCCGATCTTGCCGACGTAGCTCGAGTAGTCGAGCGACGAGATCTGCAATTGCAGCGGACCGTCGGAATTGTCTTCGCGGACCGGGACGTGCTTGATGATCGCCTCGAACAGCGGACGCATGTT
>JBDTIS010000195.1:0-30292 GCA_039936235.1 Burkholderiaceae bacterium
GCGTCCTTGAGGCGATACTGCACGGCCATCTGCACGTCGATGATGTTTTCGTCGTCGGTCAGCATCAGCGACTCGCGCGGCACCTTCGTGCGCAGGCTGCCGCTGTAGCCGACCTCGACCGTCCGCACGCCGGACACATTGACGATCTCGTTCGCCTGGAACGGATACGGCAGGCGCCACTGGATGCCGGCCCCGGTCATGGTCTTGTAGCGGCCGAACTGCAGGATCACGCCGGTCTGGCCTTCCTGCACGATGAAGAAGCCGCTCGCGAGCCAGATCGCGATCACGATGCCGATGATGATGCCGGCGATCGCCTTCGTGCTGCGTGCGTTCGGGTTGAAGCCGGAGCCGCCGCCCGGGACCTGCGGGCCGCCGCCCTTGCGGCCGTTGAACAGCGCGGAAAGGCGGCGATTCAGGTCGCGCCAGAGTTCTTCCAGATCGGGCGGTCCTTCACGACGACCGCCTGGCCGTCGATTGTCGGGTCCGCCTTCGGTGAAGACGAGTTGGCCGTGCGCGTCGAAAGGAGTCTGCACCGGGAGTCGGGATATGGTTGGCATGAAAGGGGAGAAACCGTGCGCCTCGTTGCCCCTGGGGAGGCGGGCCTGCAGCGGCAGTCGTAATCGCGGCGCGGCAGAAATTCTACGCGTCCACCGCTTCGGGTCCGAGGTCCACCGCCACGAAACGCGCGTCGTCCTGATCGAACCCCGCGGGGGGCTTGGTGTCGCGTTGCTCGCGAATCGCCGTGGCGGCCTCGACGAGGGCACCGCGTAATTCGGACAGTCCGGCTCCGGACTTCGCGCTCAGTGAAACGCGGCGGATGTTATCACGCACGTCCCTCTCGACCGCGGCGGGCAGATCGACCGCGTCGATCTTGTTGAAGACGACGATCTGAGGAATCTCGGCAGCGCCGATCTCGGCAAGGACCGCATTGACCTGCTGCATCTGCTCGGCGCGCTGCGGACTACCGACATCGACGACGTGCAGCAGCAAATCGGCATGCGCCGTCTCTTCGAGCGTCGCCTTGAACGCTTCGATCAGCGAGTGAGGCAGATCGCGAATGAAGCCGACCGTGTCGGACAGGACGATCTGGCCCGCGCCTTCGAGGTACATCTTGCGCGATGTGGTGTCCAGGGTCGCGAACAACTGGTCGGCCGCATAGCTGTCGCCATGGGTCAACGCATTGAACAGCGTCGACTTGCCGGCGTTGGTGTAGCCGACCAGCGCCACCGTGATCGATGCGCCGCGACTGCGAGCGCGCCGCTGCGTCGCCCGCTGTTTGCCGAGCTTCTCGAGCTTGGCCTTGAGTGCCTTGACGCGGTCACCGATCAGGCGACGATCGCTCTCGAGCTGGGTTTCGCCCGGGCCGCGCATGCCGATACCGCCCTTCTGCCGCTCGAGGTGAGTCCAGCCGCGCACGAGACGCGTCGCCAGATGACTGAGCTGCGCGAGCTCGACCTGTACCTTGCCTTCGTGGCTCTTGGCGCGCTGCGCGAAGATGTCGAGGATCAGCGCCGTGCGATCGACGACGTTGATCTGCAACCGCCGTTCGAGATTGCGTTGCTGCGCCGGCGACAGCGCGTGATCGAAGACCACCAGATCGATCTCGTCGGCCTCGACCTGCACAGCGATCTCGTCCACCTTGCCGGAGCCGATGAACGTCGTCGCGTCAGGACTCTGACGCTTGCCGGTCACCGTCGCGTAGGGATCGGCCCCGGCGGACCGAACCAGCAAATTCAGTTCTTCTAGACTCGCGGCCGCATCGCTGCGGCCAAAGTCGACCGACACGAGCAACGCGCGCGGATCGACCGACATCCGCGCACCCTCGATCTGTTGATGGACCCGGCGCGAGACCGGCGCCCCTTCGAGCCCTCCGTCCGCTGGGATCTCGGGACGTGCAGACGCGCGCTCACCTTTCGCGCGCGCTTTTTCGAACTCCTGGACACCCTCGATCTGGGCGCGGGTCGAGGCCTTCACTCGGCGGGTTGCTCGACAGTGAAGTTGACCGCGCGGGCAGGAACCACCGTCGAGATCGCATGCTTGTAGACCATCTGCGTGACGGTGTTCCGCAGCAACACGACGTATTGGTCGAAGGACTCGATCTGCCCTTGCAGCTTGATGCCGTTGACGAGGTAGATCGACACCGGGATGTGTTCCTTGCGCAGTGCGTTCAGGAAAGGATCTTGCAGCAGTTGCCCCTTGTTACTCATGAAATACTCCGGAGGTTTTGTTTGAATGAATTGCTGCGGCGGGTAGAGGCGGACACCCCGCTTATTTGAGGGCCGGCGTCCGTGATTCAACTGCGCGTCGAAAGACGGGCGCAAGAGCCCGTTTCACGCGGACACCGGCGAAATCAATGTAATCGATTTCCCTGCGGAGTGCCACGCGGCCAGCCAGGCCAGGCAGCGTGCCGGCACGCGTCAGCTGGCGTCCCGCGATGCGAATGGATTGCGGGTCGAGCGGAACTCGACCCGCAATGGAGTTCCCTGCAAGGAAAAAGTTTCGCGGAAGCTCGCCTCGAGATAACGCCGATACGTCTCCGGCACCTGATCGAGCCCGTTGCCGTGGATCACGATGACCGGTGGATTCTGGCCGCCCTGGTGCGCATAGCGCAGCTTCGGCCGCGACATCCCGCGACGCGGTGGCGTCTGTTTGTCGACGGCCTCGACCAGCGCCCGCGTGAGCTTCGGCGTCGCGAGCTTCGCGAACGCCGCGAGGGCCGCGCTGTCGACCGACTTCATCACGGCGGCGATGCCCTGCCCCTTCAGCGCGGATATGTGATGCGTCTTCGCGAACGACAGGAACTGCAGCTTTCGGGTCGCGTCACGCTTGATCCGCTCACGCTCATAGTCGTCGAGATCGTCCCACTTGTTGATGGCCACCACGACGGCGCGGCCCGACTCGACCACGAAGCCGGCGATGTGCGCATCCTGGTCCGAGATCTCCTGATGCGCGTCGAGGACAAGGATGACGACATTGGCATCCGCCACCGACTGCAGCGTCTTGACGACCGAGAACTTCTCGACCGCCTCGAAGACCTTGCCGCGCCGGCGCAGTCCGGCCGTGTCGATCAGCGTGTATTGCTTGTTGCCACGATCGAAATCGATGTGGATGCTGTCGCGGGTCGTGCCGGGCTGGTCAAAGACGATCACGCGCTCTTCGCCGAGCAAGGTATTGACCAACGTCGACTTGCCGACGTTCGGCCGGCCGACGATCGCGATCTTGATGCGGCGCGGACCGATGTCCTCGATTTCCTCTTCCTCTTCGGCCGCTTCTTCGACCGGTGCGATGCGGTCGAGTAGTTCCTCGACGAGTTCGCGGACGCCGTCGCCATGTGCCGACGAGATCGCGACCGGTTCGCCGAGACCGAGTTCGTGGAACTCCGCGGTCACGACGCTGTGCCGCATGCCTTCGACCTTGTTGGCCGCGACGATCAGCGGCCGGCCCGACTTGCGCAAGTCATCGGCGATCGCCTGGTCGGAGCCGGTCAACCCGGCGCGACCATCGACGAGGAAGATCAGCGCATCGGCCTCGGCGATCGCCTGGCGCGTCTGTTTGGCCATCTCGTGGACGATGCCGTCCTTCGCGACCGGCTCGAAGCCGCCGGTGTCGATGATCAGGAACGGCCGCTCGCCGATGCGGCCGGTGCCGTAGTGCCGATCGCGCGTGAGGCCAGGCATGTCGGCTACCAGTGCGTCGCGCGAGCGCGTCATCCGGTTGAACAGCGTCGACTTGCCGACGTTGGGCCGGCCGACGATCGCGATCACCGGCATCGGCTTCGAGCGCTTCATGACGCACCCGTCAAGAGGATCACGACAGGGCGGTCATTCGGCGACGAACGCATACACGTTGCCGTCAGGAGTCTGGAACAGGGCCGCCGGCGCACTGCCGACAGAGAAGGCCCTCGGCGCGATCACCAGCGACGAACCGTCTGTGGTCGATCGCGCGAGTAGCGAGCCGTCTTCGCGCGAGAGCCAGTGGACGAAGCCCCTGTAGTCGCCGACGACGATCGCGCGGCCTACCGAGGCCGGCGCCGTCAGGCGCCGGTACGCGAGTTTGTCGGTCTTCCAGATCGTGGCGCCGCTGGTACGTGTGATCGCGTTGACGTTCGATTTGTCGTCGGTGACGAAGGCGAAGCGACCGTCGATCTCGATGCCGGTCGACGTCGACATGTCGCGGATCCAGATGGTGTTGCCGGTCGATACATCGAAGCAGCCGGCGCGTCCCTGGAACGCGGCCGCGCAGACTTCGCGACCGACGACCACCGGGGTGCCGACGACGTCGGCAACGCGTTCGAGTTCGGTGGATCCCTTCGGCACGGCGACCGAGGCCTCCCAGCGCATCGTCCCGCTCGCGACATTGATCGCCGCGATCTTGCCGCCCGGGAAGCCGGCGAACAGCAGACCGCCATCCAACGCCATGCCCGGATTGGACCGCAGTACCAGCGGCTGGCTGGTGCGCGCGTAGATCCAGCGACGCCGACCGGTCTCGAGGTCGTACGCGATCACGCGGTTGTCGGTGGTCCTGACGACGACGACGCCCTGTCCGACGGCCGGCGCGCTGAGCACCTCGGTGTTGGTCGGCACGCGCCACAGCGGCTTGCCGTCGGTGTCGAGCGCGATCAGGTCACCGGTGACGGTTGCCACCGCAGAGACGTTACCGTCGGATCCGACACCAGCCGCCAGCGGCACGTCGAGATCGGTCTTCCAAACGACGACGCCGGTCGCGAGCACGCGCCGCTCGACGACGCCCTTGCCACCGGCGATCACGACGTCCGGGCCGATCATTGCCGGCGAGAAGAAGTAACGCCCGGCCTTGCCGACGTTCGCGTTCCACAGCGGCTTGACCGCCAGCGTCGGCGTGAACTCGGTCAATACCGCCGGCTTGTTCTTCGGCGCGGTCGAGAAGATGTGGACATCCTCCCACCACGCGCAGCCTCCGGCCGCGAGCACGAACGGCAGCACGATCGCGGCCACGAGAACTCGCGAAAGATATTTCGTCACGCCACTCATGGCTTGACCTCAGGCGACTTCGCCGGCACCGGTGGGGTCGCAGCGGCCGGCGCAGGACCGGCCGACGCGACCACGCCACCCATCAGACCATCGAGCTTGAGCTGCACGACGTTCGCATACCCACGCGACTCGGCGTGTGCGTTGAGCAGCGCCAATGCACCGGCGTACTCGCGGCGCGCGTCGTCGAGCTTGTCCTGCGCGACATAGATGTCCCCGCGTCGATCGGCGAACGAGGCCTGGAACGTCGTCGACAGCTCGGACGAGGCGCTGCCGAGCACCTGCTTGAGCGCGTCGTCGTACGCCCCTTCGTCGAGCAGCACGCCGGCCAGTCGCAGGCGCCCGAGCGCCCGATACTCGGGGTCGACCGAATGATCGATCGCCCACTGCAGCTGGGCCTTCGCGCTCTTCGCATCGCCCGCATCTAGGTTGGCCTTGGCCGCCAGCATTGCAGCCATCTCGGCGTAAGCGGTCGAGCCGTACTTGTCGAGCAGCACGCCGGTCAGCTCACGCGTGCGGCCCATGTCCTTCGCGGTCGCAGCGCGCTGCAGTTCATCGTAAGCGCCGGCGGCCTTCGCGACCTTGTCGCGCTGGTACCACTGCCAGACGTTGTAGCCGGCTACCGCGACCGCAACACCGAGCACGACGCTCGTCAAGGCATTGCCGTACTTCACCCACCACGCCTTCAGGGAAGCAATCTTTTCCTGTTCTTCCAGATCGTAAGCCACTCGGTCTCCGTGATTAATGCAGCGTCTGCGGGGAATCGTCCGCCGCTGCCCGTGCTTCTTCTTCCGTGTTCGCCAGCGCGTCGTCCAGCGAGACCTCGGGTTCTCCATTGCCCACCAGCGCGTCGACCAGCATCACCGCGAGATCGTCGAGCTTCACGCGCTGCTGCGCGGCCTGACCCGGTTGCGACGGATCGCGATCCAGCGACTTGACGGTCGCCTCGTTGACAGCGACCTCGTCGTCGCCGAGGATCACCGCGAACGCGGCGCCGCTGGCGTCGGCTCGCTTCATCTGCGACTTGAAACCGCCGATGCCCGCCGCGCCCGCACAGTGCAGTACGACGTCGAGCCCGACGGTACGCAGTCCTTCGGCAACGCGCATCGCGAGCATCGCGGCCGCATCACCCTGATGCAGCAGATAGACGTCGCAGGCGGGTACCGCGA
This sequence comes from Burkholderiaceae bacterium, assembly GCA_039936235.1. Taxonomy (GTDB): domain Bacteria; phylum Pseudomonadota; class Gammaproteobacteria; order Burkholderiales; family Burkholderiaceae_D; genus CAHJXF01. The sequence continues at coordinate 6,176 of JBDTIS010000195.1, forward strand.
CCTGCTGCTTCGGCCGCAGCATCTCGAGGATGCGCTCCATGCCGATCGCGAAGCCGCAGGCCGGCGCCGGCTTTCCGCCGAGCATCTCGACCAGCGGGTCGTAGCGTCCGCCGCCGCAGACGGTGCCCTGCGACCCGAGCGAATCGGTGATCCATTCGAACACGGTGAGGTTGTAGTAGTCGAGCCCGCGGACCAGCCGCGGATTGACGTTGAACGGCACACCGGCATCGACGAGCCGGGCCTTGACGCCGTCGAAATGAGAACGCGAACCGGCGCCGAGGAAGTCGTCGATACGCGGCGCGGCTTCGACCAGCGCCTGCATCGCGGGATTCTTCGTGTCGAGGATGCGCAGCGGGTTGCTGTGCAGCCGTCGCTTCGCGTCGTCGTCGAGCAGGTCTGCATTGGCCTCGAGGTACTCGATCAGCGCGACGCGATGCATGGCGCGCTCGGCCGGCTGGCCGATCGAGTTGATCTCGAGTCGCAGATCGTCGATGCCGAGGTCGTCGAACAGGCGCTTCGCGAGCAGGATCACCTCGGCGTCGATGTCGGGCCCGGCGAAGCCGAGCGCCTCGATGCCGAACTGATGGAACTGCCGCGTGCGGCCGCGCTGCGGGCGTTCGCGACGGAACATCGGCCCGAGGTACCAGAGTCGCTGCGGCGCGTCGTACAGCAGGTTGTGTTCGATCACGGCGCGCACGACCGATGCCGTGCTCTCGGGACGCAACGCGAGATGCTCGCGGTTACCGTCCTTGTCCGCCTTGTCTTCCCACGCGTACATCTCCTTCTCGACGATGTCGGTGACCTCGCCCACGCCGCGCGCGAACAGCGCCCTCTGCTCGACGATCGGCGTACGAATGCGGCGATAGCCGTATGCGCGCGCGACCGTCGCGGCAGCCTCCTCGAAGCGCTCCCACAGCGGAGCGTCGACGGGCAGCATGTCGTTCATGCCCTTGACGGCGCGCAGCGGCTGGTCGCGCTGGTTCGATTGACTCATGTCGGATGGACGTGGAGCGCGGCTCAGGCGAGCGCGGTCGACGGCTCCTGATCGGGCATCGTGGACGGGTCGCCGCGGCCATAGCGTCGCTCGACGTAGCTCGCGACCATCGCTTGGAATTCCTCGGCGATGTGCTCGCCCTTCAGCGTGACGTCGCGCTCGCCGTCGATGAACACCGGCGCGACCGGGCTCTCGCCGGAACCCGGCAGGCTGATGCCGATGTCGGCATGTTTCGACTCGCCCGGACCATTGACGATGCAGCCCATCACGGCGACACGCATGTTCTCGACGCCGGCATAGCGTGCCTTCCACAGCGGCATCTGTTCACGCAGCCAGCCCTGGATGCTCGACGCCAGTTCCTGAAAGACGGTGCTGGTCGTGCGGCCGCAACCGGGGCAGGCGATCACCATCGGGGCGAACGCACGGAGGCCCATCGTCTGCAGGATCTCCTGCGCGACGACGACCTCGCGGGCGCGATCGCCGCCGGGCTCGGGCGTCAACGAAATGCGGATCGTGTCGCCGATGCCTTCCTGCAGCAGCACCGCCATCGCGGCCGTCGACGCGACGATGCCCTTGCTGCCCATGCCCGCCTCGGTCAGTCCGAGGTGCAGCGGGTAATCGCAGCGGCGCGACAGCTCGCGATACACGGTGATCAGGTCCTGCACGCCGGAAACCTTGCACGACAGGATGATCGCATCGCGTCGCAGGCCCACTTCTTCGGCACGCGTCGCGCTCTCGATCGCCGAGGTGACCAGCGCTTCGGTCATCACGGCCTGTGCGTCGCGCGGCTCGCTGCGACGGGCGTTCGCGTCCATCACGCGCGCAAGCAGCGCCTGGTCGAGGCTGCCCCAGTTCACCCCGATGCGGACCGGCTTTTCGTGCAGGCAGGCGACCTCGATCATCCGTGCGAAGTTGTCGTCGTGCTTGCTGCCGGCACCGGCGCCCGAACCGACGTTGCCCGGATTGATGCGGAACTTCGACAGCGCGGCGGCACAGTCGGGGAACTGCGTGAGCAGCTTGTGGCCGTTGTAATGGAAGTCGCCGACCAGCGGCACGTCGACCCCCATGCGGTCGAGTTGTTCGCGAATCGCCGCGACTTCGCGCGCGGCTTCCGGCGAGTTGACCGTGATGCGAACCAGTTCCGATCCGGCCAGTGCGAGTTCCTTGACCTGGATGGCCGTGCCGATCGCGTCGGCGGTATCGGTGTTGGTCATCGACTGCACGACGATCGGTGCGTCACCGCCGACGCGGACGACGCGTCCGCCGTGACGCACCAGCACCGTACGGGTCGCGTGACGGCTGGCTGCGCCGTGACCGGACGCTTCGGAGCGGACCGGCGCGGACGCGCCGACGGTCGATCGTTCTGAAAGGGCTGACATGACGTGGGGATCCGGAAGTGGTGAAGGACCGCGTTGCCCGCCGAAGCGGCATGCGGCCGCTTTCAGGACAGCGTGAAGCGGGCGACCTGGTCGCGGGTGTACGGGCCGAGATCGACCGGCTGGCCGCGAAAGCGCAACGCGACGCCCTTCGCGTTGCCGACGATCAGCGAAAACGGCGCCTCGCCGTCGACCTGCTGTTCGGAGCCGGCGGTATTGAGTCGCTGCAGCAGCACTTTGCCGTCGGCCGAACGGACCTCGACCCAGGAGTCTTCGCTGAAATGAAAAGTCAATGCGACGTTTGTCGCCGACGTCGTGCCCGGAACCGCGGCGGCGGCTGGACGCTGTGCCGGCCGATCGACAGCGAGCGGGCTGGGCAGCGTCTCGCGCGACTTCGGCGCCGGCGTCGCCACCGCGATCGGATGCGACGGCTCCATCATCGACTTCGCAGCGACCATCGTGTGGTCGAACGAATCGGTGCCGGACCATGCGATCAGCGCCGCGATCAGTGCGAACACGCAGGCGCCGAATACCAGCGACCGGCCGCCGCGTCGATCGTCGGCAGGCCCGCTGCGTCGCGGCAGCGTGCCGTGCGTCGTCCCGGGCGCCACGAGGATGCTTTCCGGGCTGCGCGACTCGACCAGCGATGTGCCGACACGCTCCATCAGCATCGCCGCGTCGATGTGCAGCGCGCGGGCGATGTTGCGCAGGAAGCCACGCAGGTAAGGGCCGCTCGGCAACTCTTCCCAGCGCTCCTGCTCGAGCGCCTCGATGCGGCTCGTCGGCAGTTTGACCATGTTCGCGACATCGCCCTGCGTCAGTTTGAGCTCGATGCGACGCGTACGCAGCATCGAACCCACCCCATCGCGCTCGGGCGGCAGCGTGACTGCGTGGACTGTATCCTCGACTGCTTGCATGCGGGATGTCTCGCTCAATCGCCGTAGTTGCCGCGCTTCTGCATCTGCGCCTCGCGCGAATCGGCGAACAGCCGCTCGAGCTGATTCTCCAGCGCGGACTGGTTCGTCTTGTTGCCGATCCGCCGCTCGATGCGGATGCCGAGCCACAGGCTCTGCGCGCTGGGACCCGGACTGTTGTTGACCTGCGCCACGTAGAAGCGCGCCCGCGGGAAATCCTTGCGCTCGAAGTAGATCAACGCCAGGTTGTAGGCCGCCACGACGCCATTCGGATCGATCTCGAACGACCGGCGGAAGTAGTCTTCAGCCAACGCCGTGTCGCCCATCCTGTTGGCGCACACGCCGGCATTCTGCAGCGGCTTCGCCTTCTGCGTGTAGAGCGGATCCTTCAGCGCATTCTCGAAATAGGTCAAGGACTGCTTCTCGCGCCCGTGCTGGCACAGGAACCAGCCATAATTGTTGTTCAGGTCCGGGTTCGCGGGCTCCAGTTGCAGTGCGCGCTGGAAACTCGCTTCGGCCAGCGCGTCTTGGTGCAGCTCGGTATAGACCAGCGCCAGCACCGTGTGCGCATCGGCGTAGTCCGGGTCGAGCGTCAGCGCCTGCTTGAGCTCGTCGAGCGCGATGGCGAACTTGCCGTCCTGGTAATAGCCGACCGCGAGCTGCAGGCGGATCGTGGCCCGCTTTCGGTTGTCGCTCGGACCGCCTTCGCGCTTCTTGACGTCGATGCTGCTCGCTATCGAGCCCGGCGTGGACGGCGTGCTCGTGGTCGTCGTCGAACAGGCAGCCATCACCACCGTCGATGTCGCGATCAGAAGCGAACGAACCAATGCGCCGGACTCCGTCACGCCTGCGCCGCCGATCGCACCGGTATCAGCGGCACCACCCGGGCGCCACGCTCGGCGAGCCGCGTGCGGTCTTTCACGGCGCCGGCGAGCTGGCCGCAGGCGGCGTCGATGTCGTCGCCGCGCGTCTTGCGGATCGTGGTGACGATGCCGGCCTGCAGCAGGACTTCGCCGAACGCACGGATGCGCGGCCGCGGTGAGCCCTGCAGACCGGAGCCCGGGAACGCGTTGAACGGAATCAGGTTGAATTTGCACGGCGTGTCGCGTACCAGCGCGAGCAGTTCGCGTGCGTGCGCGTCCGAGTCGTTGACGCCCGCGAGCATGACGTATTCGAACGTGATGAAGTCGCGCGGCGCGCGCTCGAGATAGCGATTGCAGGCCGCGAGCAGCTCGCGCAACGGGTACTTGCGATTGAGCGGGACGAGGTCGTCGCGCAGCGCGTCGTTCGACGCGTGCAGCGACACCGCCAGCGCCACCGGACAATCGTCACGCAGGCGATCCATCATCGGCACGACGCCGGATGTCGACAGCGTCACGCGGCGGCGCGACAGCCCGTACGCGTTGTCGTCGAGCATCAGCCGCAGAGCCGACAGCGTCGGCTGGTAATTCAGCAGCGGCTCGCCCATCCCCATCAGCACCACGTTGCTGATGATCCGCTGCCCGTTCTCTTCACCGGTCGCGGCGACCGCGCCGAGCTTCCGGTTGGCCAGCCACAGCTGCCCGATGATCTCGCCGCTCGTCAGGTTGCGGCTGAAACCCTGCTTGCCGGTCGAGCAGAAGCGGCAGTTCACCGCGCAGCCGGCTTGCGTCGAGATGCACAGAGTGCCGCGGCTGGTCTCTGGAATGAACACCATCTCGACCGCGTTGCCCTGGCCGACGTCGAGCAGCCACTTGCGTGTGCCGTCTGTGGACGTGTGATCGGTCAGCGGTTGCAACTCGCGAATTTCCGCGGTGTCGGCGAGCTTCTCGCGCAGGCTGCGCGCGAGCGTCGTCATCGCAGCGAAGTCGCCTTCGCCGGCCCGGTGGATCCATTGCAGCAACTGCGTCCCACGAAACGCCTTCTCGCCGTTGGCCGCGCACCATGCGGCCATCGCTTCGGAGTCGAAATCGAGAAGGTTGACGCGGGAGGTCATGTCGGTTTTGCGTTGCCCTACATCAACGGGGGTAGATGTTCAGTTCCGGAAAGAAGTACGCGATCTCGGTCGCCGCGGTTTCCGGCGCGTCGCTGCCGTGGACGGCGTTGGCGTCGATGCTGTCGGCGAAATCGGCCCGAATCGTGCCGGCCTCGGCCTTCTTCGGATCGGTCGCGCCCATCAGGTCACGATTCTTCTTGATCGCGCCGTCGCCCTGCAACACCTGGATGGCGACCGGTCCTGAAATCATGAAGCCGACGAGGTCCTTGAAGAACGGACGCGCCGCGTGGACGGCGTAGAAGCCTTCGGCTTCAGCGCGCGACAGTTGCGTCATGCGGCACGCGACGATCGAGAGGCCCGCATCTTCGAATCGGGTTAGGATTTTGCCGATCACGTTCTTCGCGACTGCGTCGGGTTTGATGATGGAAAGGGTGCGCTCGTTGGCCATGCGTGATCCTTGGTCTATTATCGTGGGCTTTGTCAACCCTAAATATTAACACGCCGACTCCTACGGGGACTCGGCGGAGGCGCGAGGGTTCGGCGTGGAAAGCGAAACCGCGCTGAAAGCCGCAGCGCATAACACTGAAGCGCTTTTGCAACTTATCGCAAGTATTCCGATCACAGTGAAGTATCATCGAGCGGCGCTTGCAATTTCCTTCCGCGGCGCGATTTGGGTAAGTGCACGAGTTCGAAACGAGGAGCATTGAATGAGCGACAACCTGCAACGAGATCTCCAATCCGCCAACCCGTACGGCTATGGCGCCGGCGCGAATACCTCGCTGCTGAGCCGCAACCGGGTGTTGCGGAATACCTACTGGCTGCTGGCCCTGTCGATGATTCCGACGGTGCTTGGCGCCTGGGCCGGCATCGCGTTCAACGTCGCCGGCGTGATGGGCGCGCGCCCGGGCATGACGATGATCGTCTTCCTGGTCGGCGCATTCGGCCTGATGTTCGCAATCCAGAAGTACAAGGATAGCGGGGTCGGTGTCGCATTGCTGCTCGTGTTCACGTTCTTCATGGGCGTGATGCTGTCCCGTCTGCTGGCGTTCGTGCTGGGTTTCTCGAACGGCGTGTCTCTGATCACCGTCGCTTTCGGCGGCACCGCGATCATCTTCGGTGCGATGGCCACCATCGCCACGGTGAGCAAGCGCGACTTTTCCGGCATGGGCAAATGGCTGATGGTCGGCGTGATCATCCTGCTGGTCGCCGCGGTCGCCAACATCTTCCTGCAGATGACGGCGCTGATGCTGACGGTCTCGGTGCTCGCGATCGGTATCTTCTCGGCCTTCATGCTGTACGACGTTCAGCGGGTGGTGAACGGTGGCGAGACGAATTACGTCACAGCGACGCTGGCGATCTACCTGGACGTCTACAACGTGTTCAGCAACCTGCTCGCGCTGCTCGGTATCTTCGGCGGAAATCGTAATTAATCGCCCGGTCGTTTCGATCAAGCCCGCTTCGGCGGGCTTTTTTCATGGCCGATCGAACACACCGATCGACTCGACGTGCGAAGTCTGAGGAAACATGTTGACGATGCCGGCCTGGCGCAACACGTAGCCGCCTTCGCGAACCAGCACCGCGGCGTCCCGCGCGAGCGTAGCCGGGTTGCACGACACGTATACGATGCGGCGCGGCGCGGCGTCGCCGAGTTCGGCGATCGCGTTCGCGACGGATATCGCCCCTTCGCGCGGCGGATCGACCAGCATCCGGTCGAAGAGACCGTGGCTGCGGAAGTAATCGCCGTCGACCTCGAACAGATTGGTCGCGCTGAACGACGTCGACGCCGCGAGCCCGTTGCGTTGCGCATTGACGGCCGCGCGCGCGGTCATCGTCGCACTGCCTTCGATGCCGACGACCTCTCGCGCCGTGCGCGCGATCGGCAGCGAGAAGTTGCCGAGTCCACAGAACAGATCGGCGACGCGATCTCCGGGCTGGACGTCGAGCAGTCGCAGCGCGCGGCCGACCAGGACGCGATTGATTCCTGCATTCACCTGCGTGAAATCGGTCGGCAGGAAATGGATACGCACACCGAACTCCGGCAGCGAATAACTCAGCTCGTCCGGCGTGCCGACGCCGAACGGAACGATCGTGTCGGGCCCCTTCGGCTGGAGCCAGAACAGCACGGCGTGCTCGGCGGCGAACGCGATCAGCAGCGTCTCGTCGGCCTCGGTCAGCGGCTCGAGAATGCGCAACACCAGCACCACGACGAGGTCACGCGGCGTGGCGCCTTCGCCGATCGCAAGTTCGATCTGCGGCAGACGCTGCGCGATCGACAGCGACGCGACCATTGAACGCAACGGCATCAGCAACGCCGACACGCGCGGCGGTACGACCATGCACACCTTCATGTCCGCGACGTAGCTGCTGGCCTTCTCGTGAAAGCCGACCAGCACGCCGCCCTTCTTCGCGACGTAGCGCACCGAGAAGCGCGCCCGATGTCGGTAGCCCCAGGCCGGTCCGTTGATAGGCGGCAGTATCCGGTCCGCCCGCACCTTGCCGATGTGCCACAGGTTGTCTTCGAGGATTCGTTGCTTGACGGACACCTGTGCCGCTGAGTCGAGATGCTGCATCGAGCAGCCGCCGCAGACGCCGAAGTGCGGGCAGCGGGGGACGACACGTGATGAGCTCGACCTCAGGATGCGGCCGACTTCGGCAACCTCGTAGCTCGGCTTGACCCGTCGGCTCGCATAGCTGACGTGCTCACCGGCAAGCGCGCCGTCGACGAAGATGACTTTGCCGTCGCGATGTCCGATGCCGCGACCTTCCTGGTCGAGCGACTCGATCTGCAGCGTCGCCGCATCCGACGCTCCGGGGTCGGCCGGCGGCCGCTTCTTCTTGAAGCGGTGGAAGTTGCGGCTCAAGCGTCTGGCGCCTTCCACGCGGCCAGATACTCACGCCAGTGCTGTCCGGGCAGCGACGAAAGCATCGTCTTCGCGAGTGCGACCTCCGCCTCGAACGCAGCGTGGGTCTGCACGCCGCGCATCACCTGGAAGCGGCAATACATCATCCAGGTATTCATCACGTCGGTCTCGCAGTAGCTGCGGATCTCGTCGACCCTGCCTTCGCTGTACGCCTTCCATACCTGGCTGCCGTCCATGCCGAGCTTGCCGGGAAACCCGCACAGCTTCGCGAGCGCATCCAGCGGCGCCGCGGCGCGCGGCTGATACATCGCGAGCATGTCCATCAGATCGAGATGGCGCGTGTGATAACGACCGATGTAATTGTTCCACTTGAACTCGCGATCGTCCTCGCCGAGGTCCCAGTAACGTGGTGCGGCGACGCCGTGGACGAGCCCACGGTAATGCAGGACCGGCAGGTCGAAGCCGCCGCCGTTCCACGACACGAGTTGCGGCGTATAGCGTTCGACGATCTTGAAGAAATCGTGGATCAGCCTGGACTCGCCGTCCTCCACGTCGCCGAGCGAGCGCACGCGCAGTCCGTCGTCGTCGCGGAACACACACGAGATGGCGACGATGCGCTGCAGGTAGTGCGGCATGAAGCTGCGTCCGGTAGACGCCTCGCGCTCTGCGAACGCGCGCTCGGCGACCTCGACGTCGGAGAGCCCCGCTTCCCATGCGTTCAGGCGTCGCAGGCCGGCCACGTCCGGCACCGTCTCGATGTCGAAGACGAGGACCGGTGTCATCGACGGCGCCATCGACCCTGCCGCGGCGCGCGTGCCGGGTCGCGCATCAACGCTCGGGCAGGTACTTCATCGGATCGACCGGCTTGCTGTCGTTCCGGATCTCGAAGTGCAGCTTCACCGCGTCGGCATCGCTGCTTCCCATCTCGGCGATCTTCTGTCCCTTCGTGACGATCGCGCCTTCCTTCACGAGGTTGGCCCGGTTGTGCGCGTAGACCGACAGCAACTCGGGGCTGTGCCGGATGATCACGAAGTTGCCGTAGCCGCGCACGCCGGTTCCCGAGAACGTGACCTTGCCATCGGCCGCCGCGAGCACCGGATCGCCGGCCTTGCCGGGAATGTCGAGCCCCTTCGTCTTGCCTTCCGCGAAGCCTACCGACGGCTTGCCGGCGGCAGGCCACGACCACGACAGCGACGAGGAAGAAGGCGAAGCAGTCGCGGCCGCAGGCAAAGCCGGCGTTGACGCTGCGACGGCCGGCGCAGGCGCGTCGCCATCCGGACGCGACAGCTCAGCCAGCGCGGTGTCCGAATACGGGCGCTTCAGACCGAGCGGGCCACTCTTGACCGGCGCATTCGACGCCGCCGGCAGCGGCATCGAGACCGGGGCTTCGGGCGGCGTGCCGATCGCCCGCTGTTCGACGGTCTCGCTGCCGATCGGTTGCGTCGTCGCGACGGGCCCGCCGCTGTCCGGCGGCGGAACCGGGGTCGGCGGCGACACGCGCAGGACCTGATCGACCTTGAGCCGCGGATTCGGCCCGAGGTTGTTCCATGCGGCGAGATCGTTCGCCGTCACGTTGTAGCGCTTTCCGATCGCGTTCAGGGTGTCGTCGCGCTTGACTGTGTACAGCATCGGCGCCGCCGGTGCGACGACGACCGGCGCGGGCGCCGCCGACTGCGCGCCTTCCGACCAGTCCACCACCGGCGGCGCATTGAGGCTGCGCGACGCACAACCGGCCAACAGCATCAGCAGCAAAGCGGCGGTTACGCGTCCGTGAAGACGGAGCAGAGCGAGGTGAGACGTCATGTTGCCAGGTCGGTGATGTTCACGGATGCAACGCGTGAACCACAGCAAAAAAGGGAGCGAAGTTTAGCGCACTGCCTGCGCACCAAGCCTGGCCGGCATCAGGCGATGCCGGGCCGCAACGGCACGAAGCGGACCGCGTCGAGCAAAGTCGTCGACCAGTTCGAACGGCCGGTGCGTATGAACAGACACAGCGTCTGCTCGCCGGTTCGTGCGCGATTCGTCGAGAGCGGTGCGAGCACCCGGCCGCCGACCTTCAATTGTTCGAGCAGCGCGTCGGGCAGCGCGTCGCCGGCCGCGGCGATCAGCATCGCGTCGAACGGTGCGACATCCGCGAGTCCGAGCAGTCCATCGCCGTGGACAAGTCGCAGATTGGGCACGCGCAGCGCCCGCAGGTTGTCGCGCGCCCGGTCGTGCAGCGCACGAATGCGCTCGATCGAATACACCTCGCCGACCACCTGTGCGAGCACCGCGGCCTGATAGCCGCAGCCGGTCCCGATCTCGAGCACGCGTGCGAGCCGCGGCAGGACCGGCAAGTCGGAGATGATCAGTTCGGTCATGCGGCCCACCACGTACGGCTGCGAGATGGTCTGCGCATGGCCGATCGGCAGCGCCGTGTCGTCGTAGGCGCGACTCGAGAGTCCTTCATCGACGAAGCGATGCCGCGGGACGCCGGCCATCGCCGCGAGCACGGCCGGATGCCGGATCCCCGACGCGGCGAGCCGCTCGACCATCCGGTCGCGCATCCGTTCCGGCGTCAATCCCGCCCGCGTATGTCCTGTGCCCTGGGTCCGCTCGCGACGGTCGGTCTCGGCCTGCTCGCGCGCGTCGGGTGGCGCCGTGCGCGTCGCTTTCGGTATCGGCGTCGCCGGCGCCGCCGCTCTGGGCCTGGACGGCGGCGCTGCGATCGGCTTGCCGGGGCGCGCGGTCTTCGCGACAACCTCCTTAGGCATGTCGACCATCCACGCCTTGCGTGGTGGCGGCGTCATTTCAGGCGCCGATCCAGCGCCGCACTTCGTCGAGGCGATCGACGTGCGTGAGGTCGATCTGCAGCGGCGTGACGGCCACGCGGCCCTCGGAGACCGCATGAAAGTCGGTGCCGGGTCCGGCGTCGCGTGCCGCGCCGGCGGCGCCGATCCAGTAGATCGTGCCGCCGCGCGGGCTTTCCATCACCTGGACAGGCTCTGAGGGGTGACGCTTGCCGAGCCGCGTCACGACGATCGGTGCCTCGTCGACGCGTTCGAGGTTCGGGATGTTGACGTTCAGCAGGAACGCTCCGCCGGGCGCCGACGCCATGACGCTGGACACGACGCGCTGCGCGACACGCGCGGCGGCTTCGAGATGGTTCCAATCCTTGTCGACCAGCGAAAAGGCGAACGATGGAACGCCGAACAGGAAACCCTCCATCGCCGCGGCGACGGTCCCCGAGTAGATCGTGTCGTCGCCCATGTTGAGGCCGTTGTTGATGCCGGAGACGACGACGTCGGGCCGTTCGTCGAGCAGCCCGGTCATAGCGATGTGGACGCAGTCGGTCGGCGTTCCGTTGACGTAGCGAAAGCCGCTCTCGGTCTGGTGGACCGTCAGCGGCCGATTGAGCGTCAGCGAATGCGAAGAGCCGCTCTGGTTTTGTTCGGGGGCCACGACGGTGACTTGGCCCAGCGCGGACATCGCCCTGGCCAGCGCGACGATGCCAGGCGCGAAGTAGCCGTCGTCGTTGGAGACCAGGATGCGCATGACCGATGATGGAAGAAACGGTGACGTGGGCGCGGACGCGCACGAAAAAACAGCCACGCCCTGTCGGGGAAGTGGCTGCATGTCGCGGGGTCCGCAACGGCCCCGGAACCTGTCGAAGAGCTTATCACGCAGCCGATGGTGGAGGGCACTGTCGGGCCGCGTTCGTCGCCCATGCATCCAATCGCGGGTCCAACCGGGTCGAGATCTCTCCGTTGCGTTCGACGACTCCCGCCCCATCTGAAAGCGATGACCCCCTATTCCGTTCTCGATCTCTCGCCCATCCTGGAAGGCAGCGACGCGGCGCATTCGTTCCGCAACTCCCTCGACCTGGCCCGCCACGCGGAGCGCTGGGGCTACAAGCGCTACTGGCTCGCCGAACATCACGGGATGCCGGGCGTCGCGAGCGCAGCGACGTCGGTGCTGATCGGCTACGTGGCGGGTGGCACGTCGACGATCCGCGTAGGCGCCGGCGGCGTGATGTTGCCGAACCACGCGCCGCTCGTCATCGCCGAGCAGTTCGGCACGCTCGAATCGCTGTTCCCCGGCCGCATCGATCTCGGTCTCGGTCGCGCACCCGGCTCCGACCAGCTCACCGCGCGAGCGCTGCGACGCACGCTCGATTCGGATGCCGACGGCTTCCCGCAGGACGTCCTCGAACTGCAGGACTACTTCTCCGCGGCACCCCGCCAGCAGGTCCGCGCGGTGCCCGGCACTGGACTGAACCTCCCGCTGTGGATCCTCGGGTCCAGCCTGTACGGCGCGCAACTAGCGGCCGCGCTCGGCCTCCCGTACGCGTTCGCGTCGCACTTCGCCCCGCAGCAGATGATGGACGCGATCGCGGTCTATCGTTCGCAGTTCCGGCCTTCGAAGCAGTTGCAGAAGCCGTACGTGATGCTCGGCTTCAACGTGTTCGCCGCCGACACGCACGACGAGGCGGTCTATCGCGCGTCGTCGATGCAGCAGGCGTTCATCAACCTGCGCAGCGGCCGCCCGACGCCGCTGCCGTTGCCGGTCGAAGGCTTCGCCGACCGGATGGGCCCGCAGGAACGTGCGCTGCTCGCGTCGGTTCTGTCGTGCTCGGCGATCGGGACGGCAGATGAAGTCGCGGAGAGACTGCGGGCCTTCATCGCGCAGACCGGAGCCGACGAACTGATGCTGACCGCGCAGATCCACGATCATGCATCGCGGCTGCGTTCTTACGAGATCACGGCCGACGTCATGTCCGGCGCGACCGCCACTGCCTGACGCGGGCCAGGCACCGCGGTCGGCGGCAGCGACCGTCGCAGCGTTGACGTGGCGGCGTTCGAGGGATGCCTCCACGAAGCCGGACGCCTTTATCTCATCGACGAAGAGAGCGAGCCTCGCGGCAACTGCGCTACCGCGGTTCTTCGACAGGGCCACCGCCTGCTCGATCAATGGACGCCGGCCTGCTCCTGCTTCACGGCGTCGACGGACTTGCCGGATGTTCCCGTGTCGTGTCTTTCGCCTCTGCATCACCACACGATGTCTTTGCCGTCATAGGCGATGAAGCGCCCGCTGTCTTCCTTCGCCAAACCATCGAATGCGGCGAGCATCTCGCCGACGGCGATCGATGGCTCTCGCCCGAGCCGCGCTCCGCCGAACGGCCTCGACAGCGAGGTGTCCACGGTGCCCGGATGCATGGCGACGACGATCGCCCCCGGGTGACTGCGCGCGAGTTCGATCGCCGCCGTCTTCACGATCATGTTGAGCGCGGACTTCGACGCGCGGTAGCTGTACCAGCCGCCCAGCCGGTTGTCGCCGATGCTGCCGACTCTCGCCGACAACAGCGCCATCACCGCATGACGACGATCGAGCAGTTCGGCGAAATGGCGCAGCACCAGCGCCGGACCGAACGTGTTGATGCGGAAGGTCTCGGTCATCTGGGCGTAGTCGAGGTCGGCGAGCTTCTTCTCGGGCCCGAAGCGAGGCGTGTGCAGGACGCCCGCCGCGTTGACGACCAGGTGAAACGGGGCCGTCGATCGAAGCGCCTCGGCGGCCGCGGCGATGCTGTCCTCGTCGTCGAAGTCGATCGGGATCGTCGATCGACGATGCAGCGCTTCCACGCGCGCGCAGCGCGGGTCCTCGCACAGCTTAGCGGCCAGAGCGGCACCGATCCCACCGGACGCACCGATGACGATGGCCCTGTAGCCATCCGGCAGCGATTTCATGGGCAACGCGCGATCACCATCCTTCGCTGCCTGCGGCGCCCTTGAACGGTCCCGCGAGTTCCGGCGTGATCCAGCCGCCGTAGAAGCCGCCCGGCTGTGGCGACACGAGGGCCCCATCGACGCGGCACGTCAGGTCGGCCGGATAGAACGCGATCCGGTCTGCGAGAACCTCGGCGCCGGCCAGCGGGCGCGGATAACCCCACGCGACGGACGGCAGGACACGATCGCCATCGCGCAAAGTCCAGTAGCGCGCCGGGCCCTTCCATTCGCACGTCGACGACCCCGGCGCTGCCTCGAGCAGGCGGCGGTCCACATCCGCCAGCGGCAGATAGAAGCTCGGCGGATGACCGGTCTCGAGGACCCTCACCGAATCGTGAGTCCGTGCGACCTCGGTGTCGCCCCACACGATCACGACCTCGCGCGGATCGGCCACGATGGCCGGCGGTCGCGGGTAGTCCCACACCGACTCCTGACCCGAGCCGGGCTCGACGGCGAATGGTGGGCGCTGGTCACCCCGCCAGTGCCAGTGGGCGCGTGCTGCGATGATCCAGTCGGGAAGCTTGTTCAGAGGGACGCTCATGAAAGAAGCACGCGAACGCGCGCGGAGAGCCGAGCGTAGCAAATGGCTCGCACCTGCTTCACGATCGTCGCAAAGAGACAAGGCTTCCTACCCGGATTGGCCTTCCCGAGCGGAAGCAAGCGCTCATGCGATGCTTGCATGCAAACAGGCTCATCTCCATGTTCCAGCGGGTCGGCCGGGTGCTGCGCTGCTGATCCCGCGCGCTTCCGTCGGCGTGCTCCTTGTCGAGGGAGTTTCGGGGCCATTCCTCAAGCTCGTCTCACCGTGGTTGCTCGCCGCGCCGATCGGCATCGCGATCGCGCTGGCGCTGGCGCTGGCGCTGGCGCTCGGCTTGGTGACCCCATTGGTGGCGAAGTTCGCCATCCTTCTCGAAGTAACCACCCTCGTGACGATGTCGATGGATCTGCACGCCGTGCACGTCTGCGCCGTCCTCGATGCATTCGCGAATCGCATTCCTCGGTCCGGGTGCCGGCTTGGACACGCGCGCCATCCTCAACGAGGAACTCCTGGTAATCATCAGGGCGTGACCGGGCCTCCGCTCCGGCCGTAGCGAAAATCGATTCGTGAAGGATTTCGTCGACTGAATCACTCGATCCAGGAAGTACGACAATGTCTTGTTCCGATCAATCCTCATCCAGGACCATTTTTTCGAAACCTCGCCGCAACTCGGACGGCGATCTGCCGGTGCGCGCACGCAAGACCCGGGAGAAGTGCGACGCGTGGATGAATCCCGCGCGGCGCGCTATCTCGGCAATCGTCAAGCGACAGAACATCGGCGACGACAGCATTCGGACCGCAGTATCCGCACGGGCGGCGACCAATTCGGTGCCGAAGTACCTTTGCTGACTGGCCAGGCACCTATGCAGCGTCCGAACGGAGACCCCCACGGACTGTGCGACCAGTTCGGCTGTCAAACCCGGCTCGCAGCATCGCTGATCGACGCAGTCGGAGATCCGTGCGGCCAGTGATTCGAGGGCCGGGGAAGGCGCCTTCGCCGAAGGGCCCGATAGCTGGCTTGCGGAAAGTGCGAGCAGCACGCCGAGGTGGTCGATCACCACCGAGTGTGGTAGCGGCGAATGGACGAAGAAGTCGGGCGAGAGCTGCGCGGCGAACCCGGCCAATGCCCGTCCCCATCCGGCGCCCGCCCTGAGCGGGCGCCCTACCAGGACGGCCGGAGAAGGCACCCACCGCCGCAGCCATGCATCGGACAGCTTGATATTGATGACCTCGTAGACCCGCGCATGCGAGATTTTCCATGGCAGCGTCACATCGAAAAGCATCGCATCGCCTGGCTCAAAATGATGTGTGTCTCGATGCTCGGCGTCCCAGGGCGTAGAGAGACTCAGAAGCAGGTGATAGTTCCTCGACTCGGAGCGGGCCTGATCGCGCCGGTCCTGGAGGCAGTTGTGAGGGGTGGCGTTCTGCTGAAACACCAGGATCGTTCCAAGTTCTGCTGCCTTCACCTGGGCCTCGAATTCCTCGTGGCGTGGTGCAGACAATTGCATGGGCGCCTGTAACGAATTCAGAAATGCAATATAGAGGTCCATACGATGACGCGGAGCCTCTGCATCAGTCGACCAGCGCATCAAGGAAAGTGACTGCGTCATCGCCAAGGTCTCTCTGGTGTGATCTGTCGAATGATGCTGGAGCGGCATGTTCGCGGCAAGGCTGCTCCATGAGTGCTAGGTCGTCAATGTGAGCGTGGCACCCAGAGTTCAGCGAATCGACGCTCACGGCACGTGCAGGCTAATCAAGTCGCGCAGCGCAGGCGACACTTGGCCAACGTGACTGGGTTCCAACGGTGCGAACAAGTGTCATCCGAGCAAAAGGACACGATGGCCTCCGATTCTTACGAATGGAATGTCGGGAAGGTGCCGGAGAGGTCGCACGGCACCTCGGACCTGTCTGGCCTTTCCGAGATCGGGGACGGCACGTGTCCGATGTGGAACGAATCGCGTTCGTCAAAGCTGGGCTTGCGAGAGCAGAAGGCCATGACACACGTAGCTTCAAGTCGCCTGCACGCGCGGATGGTCTGGGCACTCGGAATGATCGTGCAGCGCCTGTCGCACCATGCAGGGTGGGCCCTAGAACGGCGCGGCATGACCGCCAGATTCGAGGAGCGCGTGCGCGAGCGGGAACGAATTGCACGCGAACTGCACGACACGCTGCTGCAAGGCACCCAGGCCCTCCTCCTATCGGTACAGGCCCTGTCGACCCGCCTTCGTCCTGACGATCCGATGCGCGACATGTTGACCGACACGCTGCGGCGTGCCGATGTCGCGATGACGCAGGGGCGTGATCGCATTCAGAACTTGCGCGCCGCTACGGGTGCCGCCGTCGATCTGGCGGAATCCCTGGCAAACGCTTGGAGGGACCTGGGTGGCGAGTGCGAACTCCGCATCATTGTCGAAGGTCCGCCGCGCGAACTCGAGCCTGACGCCGGCGACGAAATTTCACTGATCGAGCGAGAAGCATTGGCAAATGCGCTTCGTCATTCAAAGGCGAAGGTGATCGAAGCTGAGATCGTTTTCTGCGATGACGAGCTGCGCCTGTGCATTCGCGACGATGGCGTGGGGCTCGGCAAGAAAGTCCTCGGTTCCGGCTCGCCTGCCGGCTACTGGGGCCTGTCGGGGATGCGGGAGCGAGCCCAGAGGCTCTTGGCCAGCCTGGTCATCTAGAGTGCGCCAGGCGCCGGAACAGAGATCGAATTGACCGTCCCTGCCGTGTCAGCGTATCGGTCGCATGCCGCTCGAAGGCGACTGGCTTGCGACCACCTGGCACAGGGTGATGGGCCCAAGAACGAGCGACAAAGTCGTGATGTCGCAGGCCCGCACGCTTCAGTCTGCGATCTTCGTCGATCTCTGCGATAAGGCTCGGCATCGAGCGGCCCACCGCCCGATACGCGGCATTGCGTCAATTCGGATGCAGAGCTTGTGCGGTCACGAACCGGGTTGCGCGGGCCGCGATAGGCACCGGCAAGCCGTTGCCCGCCGCGGATGGTTCGACCACGGATCAGCGTGAAGAGCCGACGCGGCTATGTCGGCAAATGCACCACATTCATTTGGAGCGCCTCATCCTGGCAAAAGCCGCGGCCTGATTCCCCATCGAAGGAGAGAAGGCGGCCATGGTCAGCGAGTCTTCCCGCTTCGCTGTATCCACATTCAAAATCGAACGGACCACAGCCAACCCTTTAGTCCGTCGATTTCATGCTGGTCGGGGCGAGAGGATTTGAACCTCCGACCACTTGGACCCCATCCAAGTACGCTACCAGGCTGCGCTACGCCCCGAAGCGCGAGATTATATCAGCGCCTATCGCGTGCGACGGACATCTTCACGGGCGCAGCAGGTCCGCGATTTCGAGCAGTTCGGCCCTGAGGCCCGCGACGTCGAAGCGCGCGAAGCCGGCGACCCTCATCTCGTTGCGGCCTGTCTCGGCATCGACATCGCCGTGCCCGCTGCGCCAGACCGCGGGCGGGTCCGCGTCGTCTCCGTCCATCGAGGCGCCGCCGCCTGTCGCAAGATGCTTCGCTTCCGCGCGCGCGTCGAGCCGGTTGCGGGCGCCGCTGATCGTGAAGCCTTGCTCGTACAGCAGGTCGCGGATACGGCGAATCAGCAGAACTTCGTGATGCTGATAGTAGCGTCGGTTGCCGCGTCGCTTGACCGGCTTGAGCTGGGTGAATTCCTGTTCCCAGTAACGCAGCACGTGCGGCTTGACGCCGCACAGCTCGCTGACTTCACCGATCGTGAAATAGCGCTTGGCCGGGATAGGCGGCAACGGCTGCGAATGCAGATCGCCTTTGAGCACGTGCGGGTCCGATCGTCGCGAAGGGAAGATTCAGGGCGGGACCGTTCCGACACGCTCACGCGGCGGCGCGCTCCTCGGACTCGTCGCCACTCTCTGACTTGCCGACGTCGTCGCCTTCGACGATCGCCTTCAACTTCTGGCTGGCGTGGAAGGTCACCACACGGCGGGCCGTGATCGGGATCGCTTCACCGGTCTTGGGATTGCGACCGGGGCGCTGCGGCTTGTCGCGCAACTGGAAGTTGCCGAAGCCCGACAGCTTGACACTGTCGCCACGTTGCAACGCGAAGCGGATTTCCTCGAAGAACGTGTCGACCATGTCCTTGGCCTCCCGCTTGTTCAGGCCGACGCGTTCGAACAACAGTTCCGCGAGCTCGGCCTTGGTCAACGTCGCGGCGACCGCCGACGCGCGACGCGCCTTCGTGAGTGGGAATGACGTGGACTGCATGATGCGTTGCGCTGCTCCGATCCTGTCGATCAATGCGTTTCCGGCGCACGGGACGACCGCGCCGCGAAGACGCGGCGCTGCACGCACGATACCGCCGGGTGGTCGTCGATCCGATGGCTCTCTGGCGATGTCATCACGATGCCGATCAACGCAGTTTCGCACCGACCCTGTCGGCGAGTGCCGTCACGATATTCGCCATGGCGGCCTCGATTGCCGTCTCGTCGAGGGTCTGACGAGTATCTTGCAACCAGAATCGGAAGGCAAGGCTCTTTTCGTTTTCATTCAAGCCTTTGCCGCGGTATTGGTCAAACAGCTTGACGTCCCGGACTATGCCGTGACTGGTCTGGCGGACCGCCTCGATCGCTTCCATGACCCGGTCGGCCGGCAGCGCCGCATCGACGATCAGCGCGAGGTCGCGAATCACCGTCGGGAAACGTGAGATCGGCGCGACGACCGGCATCGATGCCTGCGTCAGCGCGTCGGCGGCCACCTCGAAGACGATCGGCGCCGACGTCAATTCGTATTGCTGCGCCCAACGCGGATGCAGCTCGCCGACGAAGCCGACCGCGCGGCCGCGGCTGTCGATCCGTGCGCTGCGGCCAGGGTGCAGAGCCGGATGCGCAGCGGCGGTGAACGTCGGTTTCGCGTCGGGTCCGAGCGCGACGAACAGCGCCTCGACGTCGGCCTTCATGTCGAAGAAGTCCATCGGCCGCTGCGCGACGCCCCACTGCTCCGCCGTCGCGCCGCCCCAGGCGATCGCGGCCACGTACAGCGGTTGCGCGATGCCTGCGACCGACAGCGGCCCGTCGACGACGGACGCGTCGCGGCGATAGACCTTCGCGATCTCGAACATCCGCACGCGCGTTGCCTTGCGATTCGCGTTGAAGCGCACGTTCGCGACGAGGCTGCCGATCAGCGACGAGCGCATCACCGCGAGCGGCGCGGCGATCGGGTTCAGCAGCCTGATCGGATTCGCGTTGCCCGCGAAGTCGCGTTCCCAGTCGGCCTCGACGAAGCTGTAGTTGATCGCCTCGCGATAGTCGCGGGCAGCGAGCGCGTCGGCCGTCGCATGGATGCTGCGACGCTCTTCCGGCAGTGCGCGCATGCGGTGGCGCGCAACTGGCAGATGCGCGGGAATCTTCTCGAAGCCGTGGCCGCGTGCGACTTCCTCGATCAGGTCCTCCTCGAGCTCGATGTCGAACCGGTAGGTTGGCGCGGATACGACGAAGACTTCATCCACACCGCTGCCTTCGCGTTCGAACGTGAAGCCGAAACTGCGGAAGATCGTCGCGATCTCGTCGGTCGTGACCGCGATACCGATGACCTGGGCGGCGCGGGCGACGCGCATCCGCACCGGCACGCGCTCGGGTACATTGACGATCCGGTCGTCGATCGGCCCGACGCGGGTCGCCCCGGTACCGCAAATGTCGAGCACGAGTCGTGTGATGCGTTCGATGTGCTCGACGGTCGTCGAAGGATCCACGCCACGTTCGAAACGATGCGCGGCGTCGGTCGAGAAGCCGTAGCGACGCGCGCGGCCTCGTACCGAGTCGGGCCACCAGAATGCGGCCTCGAGGTAGATGTCGGTCGTGTCCAGGGACACCGCCGTCGCGTCGCCGCCCATGATGCCGGCCAGGCTCTCGATCGCGTGTGCATCGGCGATCACGCCGACGTCGCCGGCGAGCGTCACGGTGTCGCCGTTCAGCAGCTTCAGCGTCTCGCCGTCACGCGCCCAGCGCACCGACAGTCCGCCGTGAATCTTGCCGAGGTCGAAGACGTGCGTCGGACGACCGACCTCGAGCATCACGTAGTTGGAGATGTCGACCAATGCCGACACGCTGCGTTGCCCGCTACGCGCGAGCCGCTCCTTCATCCATGTCGGCGTGGCCGCACGCGCATCGAGGCCGCGGACGATGCGGCCCGTGAAGCGGCCGCACAGGTCGGGCGCCTCGATCGTCACCGGCAGCGTCTCGTCGAAGCTCGGCGGCACGGCGGCGTACGAAGGTTCGGTCAACGCAGCGCCCGAAAACGCGGCCACTTCGCGCGCGACCCCGAGGATCGACAGGCAGTCGCCCTTGTTCGGTGTCAGCTTCAGCGTAAAGACGTGGTCGTCGAGGTCGAGGACTTCGCGGATGGGCGCACCGACCACGGTGTCTTCAGGCAGGATCAGCAGGCCCGAATGATCGTCGGACAGCTTCAGCTCGCGCGCCGAACAGAGCATCCCTTCGCTCGCGACGCCACGCATCGTGGCGCTCCTGATCTCGAACGGCGTGTCGCCTTCCTTCGGTGGCGGCAGCACCGCACCGACCATCGCGCACGGCACCTTGATACCGGCCGCGACGTTCGGTGCCCCGCAGACGATGTTCAGCAAGGCGCCTTCCGCAGACACGCGCACCTGGCAAACCGACAGCCGGTCGGCGTTCGGGTGCTTCGAGACCTCGAGCACCTCGCCGACGACGATGCCGGTAAACGGCGGCGCGACCGGCTCGACGGACTCGACTTCGAGTCCGCGCATCGTCAGTTCGTGCGCGAGCGCGTCGGTCGACAGGTCGGGATCGACGAAGTTGCGCAGCCAGGATTCCGAGAGTTGCATGGGGTGCCGTCAGTGCGAGCCGCCAGGCAACGCCATCGCGAACGTCGCGACGCGTTGCAGCCAATAGCTCACTGGAATTGTTCGAGGAAGCGCAGGTCGCCTTCGTAGAACAGGCGGAGGTCGTCGATGCCATAGCGCAACATCGCGAGGCGTTCGATGCCGCTGCCGAATGCGAAGCCGATGTGGCGTTGCGGATCGAGACCGAAGTTCGCGACGACGCTCGGATGTACCTGGCCCGACCCTGAGATCTCGAGCCAGCGGCCGGCGAGCGGTCCTGTGTCGAAGCGCATGTCGATCTCGGCCGACGGTTCCGTGAACGGGAAGTACGACGGCCGGAAGCGGACCGCCAACGCATCGGTCTCGAAGAACGCATTGAGGAAGGCCGTGTACACGCCCTTCAGGTCGGCGAACGAGATGTTCTCGCCGAGCCACAGCCCTTCGACCTGGTGGAACATCGGCGAGTGGGTCGCGTCGCTGTCGATGCGGTAAGTGCGACCCGGCGCGATGACCTTGATGTCGGTATGTCCGCCGGCCGCGGTCTCGTCGCGCATCCTCGAGGCGTGCATACGCGCGTAGCGGACCTGCATCGGGCTGGTGTGCGGGCGCAGGTTCAGCGGCCGCCCTTCGGCGTCGTCGATGTCGACGTAGAACGTGTCCTGCATCGAGCGCGCAGGATGGTTCTCCGGATTGTTCAACGCGGTGAAGCTCATCCAGTCGGTCTCGATCTCCGGGCCGTCTGCGATGTCGAAGCCGATCGAGCGGAAGATCTCCTCGATGCGACGCCACGTGCGCATGACCGGATGGATGCCGCCAGTCGACGGGCCACGCCCTGGCAGCGTGACGTCGATGGCTTCGGCCGACAGCTTGGCTTCGAGCTGCGCGTGGGCCAGCGCGTCGCGACGCGCCGTCAGCAGTGTCTCGATAGCCGCCTTCGCGACGTTGATGCGGGCGCCCTCCGACTTCTTCAGCGCGGGGTCGAGCTTACCGAGACCCTTCAGCAGTTCGGTGATCGCGCCGGTCTTGCCGACGAAACGCGCCTTCTCGTTCTCGAGCGCGGGGCCGTCGGCGGCGTCGCCGAAGCGCAGGCGCGCGTCGGCGACGAGGGCATCGAGATCCAGGGAAGCGGGGCCGGCTGCGGAAGGCAGCGGCTCGATCAGAGGGGCCATCGTGTGAATTTTGTGTGGGAGGTCGGTTCGCATGTGCAACGGGGCCTTACCACGGCCCCGTTGCATCCAGCGTGCCGCTTGCGCGGCTTGCAGATCGGCTTACGCCGCTGCCGTCGTCTCGCCGACGGTATTGCCGACTACGGATTTGACCTGCGTGACGATCGCCGCGAACGCCGGCTTGTCCATCACGGCCATGTCGGCCAGGACCTTGCGGTCGAGTTCGATCGATGCCTTCTTCAGCCCGTTGATGAACACGCTGTACGTCATGTCGTGCTCGCGACAGGCCGCGTTGATCCGCGTGATCCACAACGCGCGGAACGTACGCTTCTTGTTACGACGATCGCGATAGGCGTATTGCCCGGCGCGCATGACCGCTTCCTTGGCGATACGGAACACGGTACTGCGACGGCCACGGAAACCCTTGGCAGCGTCGAGAACCTTCTTGTGGCGCGCGTGCGCCGTGACTCCACGTTTGACGCGAGGCATGTGTTTTCTCCTTTAGTCGGGTGAGGTCAGGCGTACGGCATCATGGCTCGAACGCTGTTCATGTTGGATTCATGAACGGCCGTCGAACCGCGCAGGTTGCGCTTGGTCTTGGTGGTTTTCTTGGTGAGGATGTGGCGCTTGAAGGCTTGGCCGCGTTTGACGGTCCCGCCAGCCCGCACCACGAAGCGCTTCGCAGCGCTCTTCTTGGTCTTCATCTTAGGCATGACTACTCCACTTTTTCGATGCCGGAAGGTGGTCGCGCGATGCGACGCTTGAAACCCGATGGCACTTGTTATGACGGTCTCTCACCGTCGGTCGACGGATCTCTTCGAGTTCGTCGTCCCCGCCTTCGCGGGGATAACAAAGAGGGGCAAGCCCCTCGTTGTCATTTCTTCTTCTTCGGCCCGATGACCATGATCATCTGGCGTCCTTCCATCTTCGGAAACTGTTCGACGATGCCGACCGGTTCCAGATCCGCCTTGACCTTCTCCAGCAATCGCATCCCGATATCCTGGTGCGCCATCTCGCGTCCACGGAAGCGCAGCGTGACCTTGGTCTTGTCGCCTTCTTCGAGGAAGCGCGTCAGATTTCGGACCTTGATGTTGTAGTCGCCTTCGTCGGTGCCGGGCCTGAACTTCACTTCCTTGACCTGGATGATCTTCTGCTTGAGGCGGGCGTCGTGCGCCTTCTTCTGCTCCTGGTACTTGAACTTGCCGTAGTCCATCAAGCGGCAGACCGGGGGATCCGCCTGCGGGGCGATCTCGACCAGATCGACCTCGGCTTCTTCGGACATCCGGACCGCGTCGGCAAGACTCACGACGCCTAGGGGTTCATTGTCGATGCCGACCAGGCGTATTTCAGGGGCAGTGATTTCGCCGTTCAAGCGATGCTGCGATTTGTCTGTAGCGATTGAGGTATCTCCGTTGTCGAATGAAAGGCGGTACGGTCTACGCGGTGGGACTGTTGTTCTTGGAAGCGAGCTCTTCGACGAGTCGCCGGCTGAACTCGGAATGGGACATCACTCCCATATCCACGCCCCCACGGGCACGCACGGCCACTGTGCCAGCCTGCATCTCCTTGTCGCCGATGACGAGGATGTACGGAACCTTCTGCACGCTGTGTTCGCGGATTTTATACGTGATCTTCTCGTTACGCAAATCTGCGTGAACTCTAAGGCCTTGTTTTTGCAACGTTAAGGC
>JBDTIS010000196.1:0-9915 GCA_039936235.1 Burkholderiaceae bacterium
TCTCCTTGTCGCCGATGACGAGGATGTACGGAACCTTCTGCACGCTGTGTTCGCGGATTTTATACGTGATCTTCTCGTTACGCAAATCTGCGTGAACTCTAAGGCCTTGTTTTTGCAACGTTAAGGCCACGCTTCGGGCGTAAGCCGACTGTGCGTCCGAGATATTGCAGACGATCACCTGCACCGGCGCGAGCCACGCGGGCATCGCGCCGCCGAAATGCTCGAGCAGCATGCCGATGAAACGCTCCATCGATCCGACGATCGCCCGGTGCAACATCACCGGCACCTTGCGCGTGTTGTCCTCGGCCACGTACTCCGCGCCGAGGCGTCCCGGCATCGAGAAGTCGACCTGCATGGTGCCGCACTGCCACTGGCGTCCGAGCGAATCCTTCAGCGTGTATTCGATCTTCGGGCCGTAGAACGCGCCATCATCGGGCGCGAGCGTGAACTCGCAACCGGATACGCGCAGCGACTCCATCAGCGCGTTCTCGGCCTTGTCCCAGACCTCGTCGGAGCCGATCCGTTTGGCCGGCCGCAGCGCGACCTTGTAGATGATGTCGGTGAAGCCGAAGTCCGCATAGACCCTCTTCAGCAACGCGGTGTACGCGACGCATTCCTCGAGGATCTGATCCTCGGTGCAGAAGATGTGGCCGTCGTCCTGCGTGAAGCCGCGCACCCGCATGATCCCGTGCAGGCTTCCCGACGGTTCGTTGCGATGGCACTGGCCGAACTCGCCGTAACGCAGCGGCAGATCGCGATAGCTGCGGATGCCGGTGTTGAAGATTTGCACGTGGCCCGGGCAGTTCATCGGCTTGAGGGCGTACGACCGATTTTCCGACTCGGTCGTGAACATCGCGTCCTTGTAGTTCTCCCAGTGGCCGGTCTTCTCCCACAGCGCACGGTCGAGGATCTGCGGCCCCTTCACCTCCTGGTAACCGTTGTCCTGATAAACGTGGCGCATGTAGGCCTCGACCTGCTGCCAGATCGCCCAGCCCTTCGGATGCCAGAAGATCAGGCCCGGCGCCTCGTCCTGCATGTGGAACAGGTCGAGTTGCTTGCCGAGCTTGCGATGGTCGCGCTTCTCGGCTTCCTCCAGCATGTGCAGGTACTGGTCCTGCTCTTCCTTCGTCGCCCAGGCCGTGCCGTAGATGCGCTGGAGCATCTCGTTGTGCGAGTCGCCGCGCCAGTAGGCGCCGGCCACCTTCATCAGCTTGAAGACCTTCAGCTTGCCGGTCGACGGGACGTGCGGGCCGCGGCACAGGTCGATGAAATCGCCCTGGCGATACAGCGAGATGTCCTGGTCGGCCGGGATCGCACCGATGATCTCGGCCTTGTAGTCCTCTCCGATCGACTTGAAGAATGTCACCGCGTCGTCGCGCTTCCAGACTTCACGCGTGACCGGCGTGTCGCGCCTGACGATCTCGGCCATCCGCCTCTCGATCGCCACGAGGTCCTCGGGGGTGAAGGGCCGCTTGTGCGAAAAGTCGTAGTAGAAGCCGTTCTCGATGACCGGGCCGATGGTGACCTGCGCTTCGGGGAACAGTTCCTTCACCGCATCGGCCATCAGGTGGGACGTCGAATGACGAATGATGTCGATGCCGTCCGCGTCCTTCGCGGTGACGATCGAGAGATTCACGTCGTGATCGATGATCGTCGCCGTGTCGACGAGACGCGCTTCGGCGCCGTTGGAGATTTTTCCGCCGAGGGCGGCCTTGGCGAGGCCCGGGCCGATCGCCGCAGCGACTTCGGCGACACTGACGGGATGGTCGAAGGAGCGAACCGATCCGTCGGGGAGCTTGATGTTCAACATGGCAGGGGCGGTAGAGGTCGTTCGAATCGCGAAAAGAAAAAAGCGCGGACAACCGCGCTTTTCATCGAGGCGCACGATCCATGGGATCGGCGCCGGCAAGCGGTTGCTCAGTCGATGTGTGTTCTCTGCGTTCGCGGTGCCATAACCATGTTCGGCGTGAGCCCGGCCCTTTCGCGTGCCTTGTCGAATCGGCTCGCCATCGTCAGCCTACCCAGGCGCGACGGCGTGCCACAAGCGGGCGACACTCTAACCAGCGGCCGCATGCCTGTCAAGGACAAGGGCAGGTCGACGCGATCAGACCGCGTCGAGCCCCCGCACCGGCCGTACCTCGACGCTGCCGTACTGCGCCGGTGGGATGCCGCTGGCGATACGGATCGCTTCGTTGAGATCCCTGGCCTCGACCAGGTAGAAGCCGGCCAGCATCTCCTTGGTTTCGGCGAAAGGCCCGTCATACAGCGTGACCCGCCCGTCGCGCACGCGCACCGTGGTGGCGGTGTGCGTGGCGTGCAGGGGCTCGCCTCCGACCAGGTGCTGGCTGCCGTGGAGCTCGCGCACATAGTCCATGCACACCTGGTCGCTGCAGGCGTTCCAGTGTTCGGCGTCGAGATAGACGAGGCACAGGTACTTCATGGTGGTTTCTCGGTCCTTAGAGGCCGTCAGCCGGTGATCTCGGGCTCGACCAGCGTCGCGAGTTGCGCCAGCGATTCCTGCCATCCGAGATGGCACATCTCCAGGGGAATCGCCTCCGGGATGCCGCTCTGCTCGATGCTGACATCGGTGCCGCAGATGACGGGCCGCAGCGTCACCGTGACGCGCAGCACACCGGGCAGATTCGGGTCGTCGAACGTGTCGGTATAGCGGATCAGTTCGCTCGGCTTCAGCTCGAGATATTCACCGCCGAAGGCGTGTGACTGGCCCGTGTTGAAGTTGCGAAACGACATCCTGAACGTTCCGCCGACCCTGGCCTCCATGTGGTGGACGGTGCAGGTGAAGCCGTACGGTGGAATCCACTTGCTCATGGCGTCGGGTTCCAGAAAGGCGCGATAGACCTTTTCGGGTGAGGTGCGCAAGACGCGATGCAGCGTGACAGTGCGGGATGACATGGCGGTGCTCCGGGTATCGGGTATGGCGTGGCGCATTACATCTGCGACGACCCGGCGTTGACCATCCAGCCGACACCATAGCGGTCCGTCAGCATGCCGAAGCGTTCCACCCAGAAGCTCGAGGCCATCGGCATCGATACGCTGCCCCCATCGGCCAAGGCCTCGAAGACGGCTTCACCGGTGTCGACATCGTCGTACTCCAGCGTCAGGCCCACGCCGTTGAAGCCGCTCGGACTGCTGCATTGCGTCCCAGGCGCCTTGTCGGCGGCGAACAGCTGGCCGCCCCCGGGCAGGCGCAGGGCCGCATGCATCACGCGGTCGCGGTGCTCTGCCGGGCACTGTTCGGCCATCGGCGATTCGCCCCAGGTCAGCGTCATTTCGATCTTGCCGCCCAGGGCCGTTTCATAGAAGCGCATGGCCTCGGCGGCCTGGCCGTCGAAGCCGAGGTAGGGGGTGAGCTTGGGCATGGGGTGCTCCAGAGTGAATGGTCGATGATTCGAAGATTGGATTCGCCGATAGCGAGTAGTCGAACCGCTTCGAAGGCTTTCGACCACGTCACCAACCAAATTATTCATTCGCCGAGTTCTGCCAGGCGCCGCATGAGAAAGCGACGCTCGGGCGCCTGCTGCGCAAGCGCTGCAGCCGCCTGGTAGTACTCGCGCGCAGCTTCGATGCGGCCGGCGCGGCGGCACAGGTCGGCCATCGCGGCCGGTGCGAGGTGGTAATCGGGCAACACTGGCAACAACGGGCCGATCAGCGCCAGGCCGGCATCGGGGCCGTCGCGCATGGCCACCGCCACGGCACGGTTCAGTGCCACTACCGGACTCGGCTCGCTGCGCATCAGCGCGTCGTACAGACCGATGATCTGCGGCCAGTCGGTGGCCGCAACGTCGGCCGCTTCGGCGTGCACGGCGGCGATGGCGGCTTGCAGCGAGTACGCGCCGAAACCGCGTTGGCGCAATGCAGCTTCGGCCAACGCCGCACCTTCCGTGATGGCCGCTCGGTCCCAGCGTGAGCGGTCCTGCTCTTCCAGCGGCACTAGGTCGCCTTCTGCGTTACAACGCGAGGCCCGCCGGGCGTGATGCAGTTGCATCAAGGCGAGCAGGCCCGTCACCTCGGGCTCACCCGGCATCAGGCTCGTCAACAGACGCGCCAGGCGGATCGCCTCGTCGACCAGCTCGCATTGCTGCACGGCCGCGCCGGCATGGGCAGAATAGCCTTCGTTGAAGACCAGATAGATCACCCGCAACACGCTGGCCAAGCGGGCTGGCCGCTCGGCAGGGCCCGGCACTTCGTAGGGAATTCCGGCGGCCTTGATCTTTCCCTTGGCGCGAACGATGCGCTGCGCCAGCGTCGATGTGGCGATCAGGCACGCAGCGGCGATGGCCTCGGTCGGTAGCCCGCACACCTCGCGCAACGTGAGTGCAATTCGGGACGCTTCAGACAGGCTCGGGTGGCAGCAGGTGAAGATCAGGCGCAGGCGGTCGTCTTCGATGTCCTCGCGCGCGTCCCACAGATGCTCCCAGTTCGCCGCCTGGTCATCGGCTACAGCCGCGGCAGCTTCGGCCGTTTCGGGGGCGGCGTCCCACGACACGAAGCGCGTTTGACGGCGGATTCTGTCGATCGCCTTGAAGCGCCCGGTCGACACCAGCCACGCCACCGGGTTGGCCGGCACGCCTCTCGCGGGCCACTGCTCGGTGGCAGCGACGAACGCGTCGTGCAGCGCCTCTTCGGCCGCGTCCATGCTACCCAGCAACCGCACGAGCGTGGAGTAGATGCGACGGCCGTCGCGGCGATAGATGTCCTCGATGACGGAGGCCATGCGTCTACGCTAGCCGAGATCGGCGTGCGGTAACACCGATTTGACGTTCGCGCGGATACCACCCCTCGCCGTGTGGGGTGAGAGGATGCCTCTCATCGACTAGGAGGGCGCTGTGAGGAAGAGCCGATACAGTGAAGACATGGAACGCCAGGAATTCCCGATGGGTCACGGCCAGGTCTGACGCGCATCTAGCAAGCCGAAGGTTTCGCAACACAACCGAGGCCAAGGTCGTCATCGATAGGTCGACGCCATGCCGTGCAGGCGCAGCTCTTGAAGTCGGTCACGACGGAATCGCTTTGCTCACGCAACTTGGGTCACCCCCGGGTGTCGCGCAACCCGTCGCGCCGAGCGTTAACGGCGACGGGCGGGGCTGTCCACGTGCGGGGCAGTCGCAACGTTGGCAGTTCTGGCCGTTATGGGCATTCAACCCATCCACTGGCTTACGGGTACCGCAGTGTCCTGCAGTTCCTGACAAATCACGTCGACCAGCGCTGGACCGTCGTGGTGCAAGGCGGCCTTGAGGGATCCGGCGAGTTCGGACGGATCTTCTACCCGCCACGCCTTCACGCCGAAGGCCTCGGCAACGCGAGCATGGTCGGTACGGTTGAAGTCGACCGAGAAGTAACGCGCGTCGTACCCGGTTTTCTGGCTGGCTTTAATCCAGCCGAACACCGAGTTCGAGAAGACGATCATTTTCAACGGCACACCGCACCGGACGATCGTCTCCAACTCGCCGCAAGTGAAACCGAAGCTACCATCGCCCATGACGGACACGACCATCGAATTGGGTTGGCCGATGGCGGCGCCAAACCCGGCGGCCATCGAGTAGCCCAGCGCGCCGTGCGCGCGATTGGTAATGAAGTGACGCCCGGCTTGCGGGGCATCGAAGTAGGCGGAAAGGTAGGGGCAGGGTGTGCCGGGATCGGCGACGACGATGGCGCGCTCGGGCAGCAGTCGATTCAGCAGGTCGACCACGCGCTCGGGCTTGATTGGGCGGTCCAGCGAGTTCGCCAGAGGCGTGAAAAAGGCGGCCTTGGCGGCGCGCGCGCCGGCCGCGACTGCCACGCCATCGACCGTTTGCGCAGGCCGGCACCCGAGTCGCGATTGCACGGCCCGATGCAGCGCCTGCAGGCCCAGGCGAGCGTCACCAACCAAGGCGACGTCGGTGCGGTAGTTGGTGCCGATGGTAGCCGCGTCGACGTCGAGGTGAACGATGCGGGTTTTGCGTGAAGGCATCTGCCAATGCTCGGTGGTGGTCGAGCCGGCGCGGGCGCCGATGAAGACCACCAGATCAGCCTGCTGCACCACCGCGCGCGTTGCGGGCAGGCCACCATTGGTGCCCACCACGCCGGCATTCAGCGGGTGCGTATCGGCAAGACTGCCTTGCCCACTCACGGTGGTGCACACCGGCACGTTGAGCAAGGTCGCCAACGCGTCGAGCGCCTCGCTAGCACCAGCGATCACGACACCGCCGCCGCAGATCAACAGCGGCGACCGCGCCGCCACCAGGCAGTCTGCCGCTTCGTCGACCGCCGCGGGATCGGGTGCGCTGCGGTAGGCCGGATAACGGTCGTGCCCAGGCTGCGCCCAGACTTCGTTCGGATCGATGGCGTGCTTTTGGAGGTCGTAAGGCAGCGCGATGTGGGCCGCGCCGGGCCGGCCAGTGGTCATGGCCCGGAAGGCGCCGCGCACTGCATGCGGAATCTGTTCGACGTGGTCGATGCGCGTATTCCATTTGGTAAGCGGTTTGAACATCGCCTGCTGGTCGAGTTCAGTCAATGGAAACTTGCCGCGCGCACCCACCGATACATCCGAGGTGATGCCCAGCAGCGCGATCGACGACTCGTTGGCCTCGACCAGCGCTGGCACGAGGTAGGTGGCCCCCCCTCCGCTCGGCCCTTCGCAGACACCGACCTTGCCCGTCACTCTGGCGTAGGCGTCGGCCATGTAGCCGGCGCTGCGTTCGTCACGAGTGAGGATGTGGTCCATACCGTGGTCGAGCCGAGCCATCGAATCGTAGAAAGGCAGGCTCGTGTCGCCGCACAACCCGAAGATGTGTTTCACACCGTTGAGTTGCAGCATGCGCACCAAGGCGTCGGCGCCACTGAAGGCTGTCGAGTCGTTCATGGATCGTGATGTGCCAAGGCTTATGAGGAGGAGTTGGTTTCAGTATACTTTTAAGAATCAAGAAGCAACCCACCGTGGCACCACCGCTTTCAGGCGATTGGCCGAGACCTAAAAATCGTACTTCGATGCCGCAGTGCGCGGCATGCTCTATCACTGCAGCAACGCATTCTTCCGAGGCCATGAACCCCCCGACGCAGCAAGGCGAGTGGCGGCTGCTCGCGGTTTGCGAACGGCGGCCGACTTCATCGACACCTCGCATCTGCGGCTGACAAAGCTCACCGATCTGCCAGCATCGCCGGCCGTGGTCCCCTCCAAGCTGTCGGCGGAGGCAATACTCATCGGGTAAGAAGTAAGGTTCCACACGGAACAACATAGAGTCGCGGGACGCTGTTCGATTAACCCGCGCACCTAGAAGTTTCGTCGCAGGTATGAATCTATGCAGTCTTTTGCGCGACCGTTAAGCCGGAGCAAGAAACGCGGTTGCTTGTAGAAATCCGTCCGGCCTCCTTCGGTGCCAATCGGTCACACGCTGGAATTCATTTCCTGCATCGATTAGCACGCTTTCATCCCAGGGCTTTGCAATTAGTTGCACGCCAATGGGAAGCCCGTTCTTGGAAAAACCCGCCGGGAGCGATATCGCACACGCATTGAGATAGCTCACCGGTCGCACGAACGCCAGCACAGATTTTGACTCGACATCCACATCATCTATCGAAGGTGCTACAAAAGCCACAGTGGGAGTCAGGAGAAGGTCATAACGCTGCATCCAGCGGTTGAACTGAACCATGGAATTCCTGCGGTGAGCCAGCGCCGCCAGATAAGCCTGAGCGGTAATGTGCTTGCCACCGATTATGCGACGTCGTATCGAAGGTCCGAAAGCCAGGTCGGGATCTTCGATATAGTCGGCGTGCTGCCAGTACGCTTCAGCGCTAGTAATGACGCCTTGCGTCATGATCAAATCAGCAAAATCAAAAGGCAGTTTCGCGTATTCGACGTTCATCCCGAGGGAACGAAACGTAAGGATGGCACTATCGGTTGCGGATTGCACTTCGTCCGATACCATCACCGGGTATTGCGAAGGCGACATTATCGCAACCCTCAGATTGTGCGCCAATCCCGTTTGCATCGGATCCTGTCCGCTGCGGATTTGTCCGCGCGTCCCAGGATCGCGGGCGTCGAACCCTTCCAGGATCCGGATCGCTAGCGCTGCGTCCTGCACGGTACGGGCGATTGGACCGATTGAATCCAATGTTCCCGAAAGGGGGACGGTTCCATAGAGACTGATGCGGCCGTACGTAGGCTTGAGCCCAGTCAGACCGTTGAACGCGGCAGGAATTCGGACTGATCCACCCGTATCGGATCCGATCGCGAGCGGGGTCAGACCGGCGGCCACTGCTACGCCCGAACCGCTGCTGGATCCACCCGGCACTCTGTGGGAGGCGGGTCCACTCCACGGATTACGGGGTGTGCCCATCAGAGGGTTGACACCCCATCCGCAAAAACTGAACTCGGACATGTGGGTTTTCCCCAGGAGGATCATGCCAGCCGCCTGCAACCGTTCTACGACCGTTGCAGTCACTGAGCTAACACGTTTGGACCAGGCCTGCGAACCCGCAGTCGTACTGCGACCGCTGATTTCGCAGATATCCTTTACAGCTACTGGCAATCCGTGGAGAGGAGAGAGGATGAGGCCGCTGCTCCGTTGCAAGTCGGCCGCATGCGCCTGCATCAAGGCCTCTTTCGCGTACACGGCCGTGAAGGCGTGAGTCGTGCAGTCGTAGCGGGAAATGCGATCCAAGAAGAACTGCGTTAGTTCCACGGAGCTATAGGCTCTATTCTTCAAATTCTCCACGAGTTCCGTCAAGCTTGAAAAAGCGACATCTCCCATCATGGCAATCTTTCCAAGAACTTGGTTTCCCGTGCGTCTAGTAAAGGAAGACTTCTAATCAACTCCGAGCGGCGGGCACAGCGCCATCCGAGTTCTCTATCCGTAGCGGCGCATCACTTCTTTTTCCAGATGGAAGATTAATATATAAATCAGTCCGGAAATGATGGCAAGCACCGTGACGGCGGTCATGACAAGATTGAATTGAAAGATTTGACTACCGTACAAGATCAGATAACCGAGACCGCTGTTAGCCGATTGAAATTCGCCTACGATGACCCCTACGAGGGACAGCCCGAAGCTGATCTTTAGGGTGGCGATCAACGTTGGCACGCTTCCAGGTATTATGACTTTCATTAGAATTTGCCAACGCGTTGCTCCAAAGGTGTGCAGCAGCTTCACCTTGTTGGGATCGATATTCCGAAAACCGTTATAAATCATCATGATCGTAATGAAAACAGCAATTGCGATCGCTATACCATAAATTGAATAGGTCGAACCCAACCATACATAGAAGATGGGAACAAAAGCTGTTTTCGGCATCGCGTTGGCGAGAACCAGAAATGGATCAAGTACTTTGTTCGCGAAGCTCGACCACCAAAGCAGCGCAGCGACGATAATGCCAATAGTCATGCTCAGCGCAAAGCCCATTATCGTGACGAAAACGGTCGACCAAGTATGGCCGAGAAGGCTGCCATCCTTAAGCAGCGAGATAAAAGTGGGCCATATCGCGGAGGGGTAGCTAGTAAACAGGGGATTCACCCAACCCATACGCGGGAAAAGTTCCCATGCGCCAAAGAATACTGCCAATAACGACAGCTGGGTAGCGAGGATAGCGGTCTTGCGCGTCTTCTCCTTTCGCAGATAGGCGTCAAATTGCGGACTCGTCCTGGGCGCAACCTGGTTTGATGTCATCGTCGTCGAACCCGGAGCCCCATATCAGTCTTCGACATGGACATCGATTTCCTGCCACAGGGCGTTGAAGTAAGTATTGAACTCCGGTAGCGTACGTGCCACGAATGGAGTGGGGCGCATACCTGAAGCGTCCGCGAGTTTTATGATGTGTTCCGATTTGACCCGACCAGGACGGCGCGACAAAACGATCACCCTGTCCGTCATGCTGACGGCTTCGCCAATATCGTGAGTTACAAGAATCACGGTCTTGCCT
>JBDTIS010000197.1:0-31967 GCA_039936235.1 Burkholderiaceae bacterium
GCCTTCGCCGGGTCGCCGCCGAGCACGTCGCGCGCGGAATGCAGGTAGCCGCGCACGCGATCGCGGATCACCGTCTCGTCGTCGAGTACCGCGCCGCCGTGGACCGGCTGCGCGTACACCCAGCGGCGCAGCCCGATGTAGAAGATGCCGCCGTGCAGTCCCATCAGCAGTTCGAGCTCCCGTGCCGTCGGCCTGGCGCGGCTGGTGACGCCGCAGTGGCGGCGTGTCTCGCGGATCAGGCGCGGAAAGAGGCGGCTGCGCAGCAGTTCGAAGAAGCGATCGGGGATCGTATGGTCGCTGAGCCCCGAGAAGATCATGATCCGCACGAAGTCGCGTGAGAAGATCGCCTCCGCGTAGTCGCAGTAGAAGCGCGAGAACTTGATATTCGCGTCGAGCCCGGGGTCGTCCAGAAGCCGCTCCCATTCGGGCTTCCACAGCCCTTCGAACAGTTCGACGTAGACGCGGTCGATCAGCGCCTGCTTGGTCGGAAAGTAGTGATACAGCAGCGCATGCGTGACGCCGATGTTCTTCGCGAGATCGCGTAGCTGCCCGTCGAGCCCGCGGTCGGAGAAGAAGCGGACGGCGCCCTCGACGATCTGGCGCTCGCGCTCGGCGTTGGTCAGGCGCTTGCGGGGAGAGTGTGCGGCGACGGAGGAGGCGGTGGCTTGCATGTCATGCGTCGTTTCTTAGGGCCTACTGAGCGCGATGGAGTTACCTCACCCGGAGGGAATGAGCGAACCCAGCACCATTCCGACCATGGCCGGGTTTATCCCCAGGTTTTTGTTTACCGTTCGATCAACGTTGGGTAGCATTGTTGACCCATTCTTCAATAAGCATCATCGGTGGAAACCCGAGCGCAGAGATCCGTCACCCTATGAACGCACCCAGCAAGACCCGGATTCAGCCGCGATGAAGGCCCCAGCCTTCGACTACGTTCGCCCGCGTACGCTGCCCGAGGTGTTCGCGCTGATGGCGGACCACGGCGACGACGCGCGGCTGCTCGCCGGCGGCCAGACGCTGCTCGCCACGCTGAACATGCGGCTGTCCGAACCGGCGCTGCTGATCGACATCGGAAGGGTCGACGCGCTCAAGGGCATCACGGTCGAAGGCGACATGCTGCGGATCGGCGCGCTCGCAACGCATCGCGAGATCGAGGAGTCGGCGATGGTCGCCGAACACGCGCCGCTGCTGACGATGGCCGCGCCGCACATCGCGCATCGTGCGATCCGCAACCGTGGCACCTTCGGCGGTTCGATCGCCTACGCCGATCCGTCGGCCGAGTGGCCGGTCTGCCTCGTGGTGCTCGAAGGGACGGTCGTCGTTCGCGGCGTCGACGGCGAACGCCGCATCGCTGCACGGGACTTTTTCGTCGACCTGTACACGACCGACCTGCGCGACGGCGAGTTGATCGTCGCCTGCGAACTGCCGCTGCGCACCGAGCCCGACGTCTGCGCGTTCGACGAGCTCGCGCGACGTCACGGCGATTACGCGATCGTCGGCCTCGCGATGGCGGCGCGTCGCGGCGCTGAAGGCATGATTCGGATGCGGCTCGCGTATCTCGGCGTCGGCACGGTGCCTTTCCGCCCGCTCGAAACCGAACGCCTTCTCGAAAGCGGCCCGATGACCGACGACACGATCGAACAGGCGATCGACCTGCTGAAGACCGAACTCGATCCGATGGGCGACATGACCAGCAGCGCCGACACGAAACGTCATCTCGCCTGCGTGCTGGCCCGCCGCATGCTGAAGGCAATCCGATGACCGTAGACACGATGGACGTTCCGGCCGATCACGCGCGCGCGATCCGCGTCACCGTCAACGGCCGCGCGCAGCGTCACGTCGTCGCACCACGCCAGCATCTGGTCGACTTCCTGCGCGAGGATCTCGGGCTGACCGGATCGCATCTCGGCTGCGAGCACGGCGTCTGCGGTGCCTGCACGGTGCGACTCGACGGCGAGGTCGTCCGCGGCTGCCTGGTGCTCACGGTGCAGGCCGACGGCAGCAGCGTCGAGACCGTCGAGGGCCTCACCGAAGGGGGCACGATGCGCGACCTGCAGGACGCGTTCGTCGCGCGCAACGCGCTGCAGTGCGGCTACTGCACGCCGGGCATGCTGATGGCCGCGGCCGAGCTTCTCGAACAGCGACCCGATGCGAATCGCGAAGAGGTCCGTCAGTGGATCTCCGGCAACTACTGCCGCTGCACCGGCTACCAGTCGATCGTCGAGGCGATCTGCGAGGTGCTGGCCGCGCGTCGCGACGGGCAGACCGCGACCGATGCGCCCGCGCACGACCAGGTGCATGAAGACGACGCGTCGCACGCCGACGCGCAGGAGCCATCCGGCCAGGCCGATCTCGACGCGGTGGGCGGATGAACGCGCCCGAGCGTCATCCGCCGGAGCTGTGGTCCGTCACCGACGACCCGCGCTATATCGGCGTCTCGGTCAGCCGCCCCGGCGCACGCCGACTGGTCGAAGGGCAGGGCACCTACGTCGACGACATCCATCTGCCACGGATGGCCCACGTCGTCTACTGGCGCTCGCCGATCGCGCATTGCCGCATCACGGGAATCATCCGCGATGCCGCGAAGGCAATGCCCGGCGTGCTCGCGGTCGTCGACGGCGCCGAGGTCGCGACGATCTGCAAGCCGTGGGTCGCGACGCTGGGCCACCTGGCCGGCATGAAGTCCGCGCCCCAGCATCCGCTCGCGATCGACCGCGCGTGCTGGCAGGGCGAGCCAGTCGTGGCGATCGTCGCCGAAACCCGCGTACAGGCCGAGGATGCACTGCAGCATCTCGAAGTCGAGTGGGAAGCGCTGCCGGCGCTGATCGACATGGAGGCCGCGCTTGATCCGGCCACGCCGCCGATCCATCCCGAGCTCGGCGACAATCTGTGCTTCACACGCACGCTCGACACCGGTGGTGTCGACGAGGCGTTCGCGTCGGCCGACATGGTGGCCGAGGCGACCTTCCACTTCGGTCGCCACACCGGCGTCACGCTCGAGCCGCGCTGTCAGATCGCCGACTGGAATTCGGGCGATCGTCGGCTGACGGTGTATCACTCGCAGCAGGCGCCGCACATGATGCAGGATCTGTACGCGCGCCAGTTCGACCTGCCGGAGTCGTCCGTGCGGGTGATCTGCAAGGACGTGGGTGGCTCGTTCGGCGTCAAGGTGCATGCGTATCCGGACGATTTCGCGACCGTCGCGCTGTCCATTCTGCTGAAGCGGCCGATCAAGTTCGTCGCCGATCGCCTCGAGTCGTTCACCAGCGACATCCATGCGCGTGAGCATCGCGTGCGCGGCCGCATCGCGGCGTCGAAGAATGGCGACATCGTGGCGTTCGAGATCGACGATCTGACCGGTGTCGGCCCGTACTCGATGTTCCCGCGCACCAGCGCGATCGAAGGCAATCAGGTCGTCAACCTGACCGGCGGTCCTTACAAGCACAAGCACTACCGCGCGAAGCTCGACGTCGTGTTCCTCAACAAGACGCCGACCTGCCAGTACCGTGGCGTGGGCCATCCGATCGCGTGCGCGGTGACCGAGGGCCTCGTCGATCTCGCCGCGGCGAAGCTCGGCATCGACCCGCTCGCGTTCAGGAAGCAGAACGTGATTCCCGACGCCGCCTATCCGTGCGCCGGCGCGTCGGGCATCAAACTCGAGGTGCTGTCGCACGAGGAGTGCCTGCGGAAGATCGAGGCGCTGATGGACTACGACGCGCTGCGCGGGGAGCAGGCCGCGCTGCGTGAGCGGGGCATCCATCGCGGCATCGGCTTCGCGACGCTGATCGAGCTGACCAACCCGGGGGCGGCGTTCTACGGCGTCGGCGGCGCGCGGATCGCCGCCCAGGACGGCGCGACGATGCGGCTCGAGCCGTCCGGTGCGGTGACCGTGATGGTCAGCGTCGGCGAGCAGGGACAGGGAGCCGAAGGCATCTTCGCGCAGATCGCAGCGGATGCGGTCGGCGTCGACATGAGAAAGGTCCGCGTCGCCACCGGCGACACCGACGTCACGCCGTACGGCGGCGGCACGTGGGCGTCGCGTGGCACGGGCATCGGCGGCGAAGCCGTGCTGCAGGCGGGGCTCGCGCTGCGGCAGAACATCCTGAAGGTCGCGGCGATCATCCTGAACCGCGACGTCGATGGACTCGCGGTGCATCGCGACACGATCGTCGATGTCGAGAACGGCGCCGAGCTGACGACGCTGGCGGAGATCGGCCGCATCGCCTACTTCCGTCCCGACACGCTGCCGCCCGGCTTCATGCCCGAGCTGATGGTCACGCGCCACTACGCGCAGAAGGACTATCCGTTCATCTTCACGAACGGCGTGCAGGCTTCCTACGTCGAGATCGACGTCGACACCGGCTTCGTGAAGCTGTTGAAGCATTGGGCCGTCGAGGACTGCGGTCGCGTGATCAACCCGATGCTGGTCGACGAGCAGATCCGCGGTGCGATCGTGCAGGGCATCGGCGGCGCGCTTTACGAGGAATGCCTGTACGACAGCGACGGCCAGTTGCTCAACGGCAGCATGGCGGACTACCTCGTGCCGATGTCCGGCGAGATGCCCGACATCGAAGTCGCGCACGTCCAGACGCCGACCGCGAGTTCGAAGCTCGGTGCGAAGGGCGCCGGCGAGGCCGGTACGGCCGGTGCGCCGGGTGCGGTGATGAACGCGATCAACGACGCATTGCGGCCGCTGGACGCGGCGGTGTATTCGCAACCGTTCACGCCGGAGAAGATCCTGCGTGCGCTGGGTCGCGTGCCGTGAGCTGCGAATAGTCGGACGAGCGCTGACACCGATCAGGACAACGCGCGGTCGGCTTTCCGTCCCGCGCGCGTATGCTCTTCGACCCCAGATCCAGGAGCACTGCCATGACCATGATTCACGCCGTCGTATGGACCGATCATCATTCAGCCAACATCGTCCAGTTCGACGCCGACGAAGTCGTTGCGAAGAAGGTGCAGGAACACACGCACAACACGCCGCAGCACAACAGCGAAGTCCGCAGCGAACACGAGTTCTTCGGCAGCGTCTGCGACGCGCTGACGGGCATCAAGCACGTGCTGGTCACCGGTTCGCATACCGCGACCGCCGACTTCAAGCACTACGTCGAGAAGCACAAGCCGCAGATCGCGACGCAGATCGTCGGCTACGAGGTGGTCGACCACCAGAGCGAAGGCCAGCTCGTCGCGATGGGTCGCAAGTATTTCGAGAATTACGCGCGGATGAACTAACGGTCGGTCGTGACGCCCGCCAGTTCGTCGTCGCGGCAAAGCAGGCAACTGTCGTCCCGACGTAGGAGGGACCCTACCGTCGACGCACGAGTTGCGGGCCGGTGCGTCGTGGCAGAGGTGCCTCGCCGCGTTCGGAACGACTTACAAGATTATTGTCGTCCCGATGGGGGGCCCCTGCCGTCCAAGCATGACGTGCTGACCGATGCGTCTTGGCACAATGGGCGTTCGCGGATCGCCCCGCATCGAGGCGTCACGCAGGCAGTTCGATTCCCGCGTAGAACAGCCTTCAGGTATCGTGCGCCGAGTTGAACTTGTCGACGCTTGCAAGCGTCTCAGTAGCCAGCCCATTCGACGACGCGTGTTTGCAGGCCATGCGCCGAATGCGAATTTCCCCGTGCAGCGTTCTCCAAAGGATCCACTTCGTGAAGAAATTCCTGTCCGTCCTTGTGTTGTCCGGCCTGGTTCTGGCGCTCGTCGTGCCTGCAGCGGAAGCACGGCGCCTCGGAGGCGGCGGCAACATCGGTCGTCAGAGTTCGAGTCCCGCGATGCGTGAAGCGCCACGCGAGGCGCCGCGAGCGACGCCGAACGCCGCCCCGGCCCAGTCGTCGGCCGCTGCGGCTCCCGCGGCCGCCGGTGCGGTACCGCCGAAGCCGAGTTTCATGAGCCGCTACGGCGGGATGATCGCCGGCCTCGGCGCAGGCGCGTTGCTCGCGTCGATGTTCGGCGGCAGCCTCGGCGGCCTCGGTTCGGCAATGGGTGGAATCCTGAACATCCTGCTGATCGTCGGCGCGCTCTACCTCGCCTACCGCTTCTTCATTGCCCGCCGTCGTACCGGTTCGTCTTCCGCCACGGCGCCGATGCAGTTCGCCGGCGCGGGCGGGCCTTCGTTCGACGCCAATACGTACCGTCGCGAACCGTCGTCGGCGGCGCCGTTTGCCATGAGCGGTGGCGCGAGCCGTACCGAGGCCGTCGTGCGTCCCGGCATCAACGTGCCGCCGGGCTTCGAGATCGAGCCGTTCGTGCGTCAGGCCCAGTCCTCGTTCCTGCGGCTACAGGCGGCCAACGACGATCGGGATCTCGCCGACATCCGCGACACGACCACGCCTGAGGTGTATGCCGAACTCGCGATGCAGATCCGCGAACGCGGCGACGCGCCGCAGAAGACCGACGTCGTGTCCCTGGATGCGCAGTTGCTGGAGGTCGTGATCGAAGGTGAGCAGATGCTCGCGAGCCTGCGCTATTCGGGAACGATCCGCGAAAGCGCCGGCGCGGCGGCGCAGCCGTTCGACGAGGTGTGGCATCTGCGGAAGTCGGCACACGCGGTGAACGATCCGTGGTTGATCGCCGGCATCCAGCAGATGGCCTGAAAGTGCATCACGCTGACGAAACGCCCGCGCAAGCGGGCGTTTTCGTTGGAAGCGCTCGTGCGAGAACGACGACAGCGTCAGAAATCCATGTCGAGCTGGTCGATCTCGTCGGGCTCTCGCTTCGCGGCGGCCACCCATTCTTCCATTTCCGGCATCGCCATGATGGTCCGGCAGTAGTCGCCGCATGCCGCGTCGAGCTTGACGTCGTAGGTCAGGAAGCGCGTGGCGACCGGTGCGTACATCGCGTCGGCCATCGTGCGCTGCGCGCCGAACAGGAAGGGCCCGCCGTAAGCGCCAAGACATTCGGTCCAGATCTCGATCACGCGATCGATGTCGGGCTGGGCGCCACCCCAGATCTTGTGGTTCGGATGAACGGCGGACTTGAGGTTCATCGGCAGCGAGGCGCGCAGGTTAGCGAAGCCCGAGTGCATCTCGCCCGAGATCGAAAGGCAGTGCGCGCGCGCGATGCGGTCGGTCGGCATCAGGCCCGCGTTCGGCCGGATCTCGTCGAGGTATTGCGCGATCGCCAGCGTGTTCCACACGCGGGCGCCGTCGTGGGTCAGGCAGGGTACGCGGATCGACGGGGCGAGCAGCAGCAGTTCCCGGCGCGCGTCGACGTCGTCGGGCGAGACCACGATCTCCTTGAACGCCAGCCCCGAGAAGCGCGCGATCAGCCAGCCTCGCAACGACCACGATGAATAGTTTTTGCTACTGATTGTAAGAGTGGCGGTCGCCGTCCTGGTGCGTGTCGGCGGTACCGGCGCGTTGGCACTGCCCTTGCGTGTAACAGGAG
This sequence comes from Burkholderiaceae bacterium, assembly GCA_039936235.1. GTDB lineage: Bacteria > Pseudomonadota > Gammaproteobacteria > Burkholderiales > Burkholderiaceae_D > CAHJXF01. Next base: position 7,393 of record JBDTIS010000197.1, read on the forward strand.
TCTTGATGGTCGGAATTGCGGTAGCCATGGGCGTTTCCTTCGCGCGTGAGTCGGTGATACCGCAAGAAATATGCCTTTGACCACCCGACCTGTATAGTCGGTCGAGGTCAAACTGCCGGAGATTTGATGCTTTACGACGCTTTTCAGGCACATTCGGACTGGATGTGGCCGCTTCGCAATTGGGCAAAAGTGTCGATTCCGATGCTCGACGATTCAAAATGGGGCTCGAACGCTCTCGCCGCGGCCTGTAAGGTGATGACGCTCGGCCAGGTCACGCATCAGCGTCCGGCCTGGCACATCGACGACGTGCTGATCGCTGGCGAGCGGATGCCGGTGGTCGAAGAGGTCGTGGCGGCGACGCCGTTCGCGACGCTGCTGCGTTTTCGCAAGACCGGCGGACCTGAACAACCCAAGGTGTTGATCGTCGCACCGATGTCGGGGCACTTCGCGACGCTGCTGCGCGACACGGTGCGTACCGTGCTGGTCGATCACGACGTCCACGTCACCGACTGGCACAACATGCGCGACGTGCCGGCCGCCGCCGGTCCGTTCGGCCTCGACGAGTACACGGAACACGTGATCGACTTCCTGGGCGCGATGGGTCCGGACGTCCACGTCATCGCGGTCTGTCAGCCGACCGTGTCGGTGATGGCCGCGGTGTCGGTGATGTCCGAGGACGACCACCCGGCCACGCCGGCGAGCATGACGCTGATGGCCGGCCCGATCGATTGCCGCGTCAATCCGACCGAGGTCAACACGCTGGCGAATTCGAAGCCGATCGAATGGTTCGAGAAGAATCTCATCAGCAAGGTGCCATGGCGACACGCGGGCGGCGGGCGGCGTGTGTATCCCGGCTTCGTCCAGTTGTCGGCGTTCCTCGGCATGAACAAGGATCGCCACGTCGATGCGTTCAAGGCCTATCACCGGCACCTGATCGAGCACGAATTCGACAAGGCCGAAGTCGTCCGCGCGTTCTACGAGGAATACATGGCCGTGTTCGACCTTTCGGCCGACTTCTACCTGGAGACCGTCCGCATCGTGTTCCAGGACTACGCGCTGCCGAAGGGAGAACTGCTTTTCCGCGGCCGCAAGGTGAACCCGGCGGCGATCCGCAAGACGGCCCTGCTGACGATCGAAGGCGAGCGCGACGACATCTGCGCCGTCGGCCAGACGCTCGCGGCCCACGACCTGGCGAGCAGCCTGCGTCCGTACATGCGGCGGCACTACGTACAACCGAACGTCGGGCACTACGGTGTCTTCAGCGGGCGACGCTGGCAGAAGCACATCTACCCGCTGGTGCGCGATACGATCCACGTGTCGCGCTGACCTGCCGAGCCGCTACGAACCCTTGTTCGGAACCACCAGGAACTTCGCGCCGGTCGCCCGCTGGTCGTAGGCCGCGATCGCTTCGAGCGAAAGCGCCTCGACCAGCGAGACCTCCTGCTGGTAGTGGCTCGCGAAGGTCGTCTTCAGTTCGTCGGCCACGCGCTGCTTGAGCGCGGCCGTGCGCTCGGCGCCGACCGTCTGCAGGAACGGGAACACCAGCCAGCCGCCGATGCCCCACGCCATGCCGAAGTTGCGGACGAACTCGGTCGGGCCGGTGTCGAGGCCGCCGTACAGGTAGACCTGCTTGTGCGTGGACGAGCCGTAGCGGTCGTACGAGGTGGCCTTGCGGCTGATCGCGGCTTCCATGGATCCGAGGATCTGCCCGGCCAGCCAGCCGCCGCCGGTCGCGTCGAATGCCAGCGTCGCACCGGTCGCCGCGATCGCGTCGGTCAGGTCGTCGATGAAGGTCGCGGCAGTCGATACGCAGACGTACTTCGCGCCGAGTCCCTTCAACAGTTCGGCCTGCCCCGGCCTGCGCACGATGTTGACGAGGCCGATGCCATCGGCGATACAGATGCGGTTCAGCATCTGCCCGAGATTCGACGCGGCCGCCGTGTGGACCAGCGCCGTGTGACCCTGCGCGCGCATCGTCTCGGTCATGCCGAGCGCGGTCAGCGGATTGACGAAGCACGATGCGCCTTCGGCGGACGTCGCGCCTTCGGGCAGCACCAGACAGCTCGCGACCGGCAGGCAGCGATACTGCGCGTACATGCCACCACCGCCGAGCGCCGCGACGCGCTTGCCGATCAGCGCCTGCGCCTCGGACGAAGAGCCCGCATCGATGACGACGCCGGCGCCTTCGTTGCCGGGCGGCATCGACTGGTCCAGGCGACCGGTCATCGACTTCATCGCCGCCGGCGGGATGGTCGCGGTGACCACCGGACGGTCGGCCGACCCGGAAGCGACCGCGGTCTTCATGTCCGCCGCGCCGAAGACCAGTCCGAGGTCGGAAGGGTTGAGCGGCGCCGCTTCGATGCGGATCAAGACCTCGTTGGCAGCGGGCTTCGGCACGGTAACGTCGGCCAGCGACAGCTCGAGCGTGCCGTCGCTGCGGACCAGCGATCGGAGTTGCAGGCCGGTGGTTGGTAGGGCATTCGTCATGGTCGTCCTTTTCGGTGAATCGCGATGATGGGCCCTGGCGGGACGATTGTTGCTGGCAGGTCGTTCCGAACGCCTGTGAGAAACCTCTACCGCGACGCATGCGGCGGTCGGCGGGCTTCGCGCCGGCGCGCGCTCACGCTCGATCGACCACGAGAGGTTGCGATAGACCGCTTCGCCAGGTTCGCGAAAGGGCCGCTGAGGCTCTCGATCAGCGCGAGATGCTGCGCCGGTTTCTGCGCGCCCACTGCCGCTACGACTTCCGGCAGCGGAGCAAAGGCGAGCAGCCGATTTCCGAATGGTCCTCGTCGCGGTGCGGCCGTGAGAATATCCGCCGCGCGCGATCCGTTTACCGCTACGAGGCATCTGCAGAACCCGATGGAGACGATGACAGGCTGGCTGTTCCTGACGCGCTGGGGCAACGCGATATTGCTGCTGCCGCTCGCCGCCTGTCTGTGCGTCGGGCTGTGGGTTGCCGGCGACCGCCGCGTCGCGTGGCGCTGGGCAGTCTGCTTCGGTAGCGCCGTGCTGCTGGTGTTCGCGACCAAGCTCGCGTTCCTCGGATGGGGACTCGGCATCCGCAGCCTCGACTTCACCGGGATCAGCGGTCACAGCACGCTCGCCGCATCGGTCCTGCCGGTGTTCGCGTGGTGGCTCACGCAGGGACGCCGGCTCGACGTGCAGCGGCGCGCGGTCGTCGCGGCGGTGGTGCTCGCGCTGCTGGTCGGCGTCTCGCGTCTGCTGCTGCAGACGCATTCGATCTCCGAAGTCATCGCGGGCCTCGCGCTCGGTAACCTGGTCGCATGGGCGGTCATTCCGCGCGGCGTCGTGACGCGACATCGCTACGTGTTCCGCGGACTCGTGCTCGCCGCGTTGCTGGTCGCCGGGCTGGTGCCCGGCGTCGGTCAATCCGGCGATGCACACGGGCTCGTGCAGACGCTCGCTTTGCGCCTGTCCGGCCGATCGGAGCCGTACACGCGCGACATGCTGTTCGCGCGGCGTGTTTCGTGAAGGGCCGATGAATGGTGGAGCGCATCGGCGGATGAACCATCCGATGCGCAGATGCCACGATCGGTCGCGCGCGGCTTGCGCAAGGTTTGCGACGCCGCCACCATTCACGCCCTGACGCCGATCGAAGTCCACGTCGATCGGATCATCTTCCAGAGGAGCGCGCGCCGCGCCTCGTCGTACCGGGGCCAAGCGCATGCGGGCAGTCAAGGAAAAAGGGTTCGCCGGACGGCTCGGTCCCGGCCTGATCACGGGCGCCGCCGACGACGATCCGAGCGGCATCGCGACCTACTCGCAGGCCGGCGCGCAGTTCCGCTTCTCGCTGGTGTGGACGCTGTTCCTGACGCTGCCGTTGATGATCGGCATCCAGATGCTGTCGGCGCGCATCGGCTGGGTCACGCAGCAGGGGCTCGCGTCCAACATCGGCAAGATCTGCCCGCGCTGGCTCACGGTGTCGCTGGTCTCGCTGCTGGTGGTCGCGAACACGATCAACATCGCTGCCGACATCGCGGCGATGGCCGATGCGGTGCGGCTGCTGGCAGGTGGCTACGAGCCTCTGTATGCGATCGGTTTCGGCGCGCTGTGCATCGGCACGCAGCTCTACTTCTCGTACGAAAGCACGGTCCGCATCCTGAAGTGGCTGACGCTGGCGCTGTTCGCCTACTTCGCGGTGATCCTGGTCGTGCGCGTGCCCTGGCATCGCGCGGTTCTGGAGTCGATCCGGCCGTGGGCGTTCTTCCCGCCGGGCGTGTCGAAGGTCGACTACGCGTCGATCGTCGTCGCGGTGCTCGGCACCACGATCAGCCCGTACCTGTTCTTCTGGCAGGCGTCACAGGAGGTGGAGGACTCGCGACGCACCGGTGACACGAACGAGTTGCGGTTGCATCCGGCTTACGTGGCCGAGCATCTGTCGCGGATCAAGCAGGACACGTGGTTCGGGATGACGTTCTCGAACCTGATCGCGTTGTGCATCGTCATCGCGACTGCAGTCACGCTGAACGAGCACGGCATCACGAACATCCAGACGTCGGCACAGGCGGCCGAGGCGCTGCGCCCGGTGGCGGGCGACTTCGCGTTCTTCATCTTCGCGCTCGGCATCATCGGTACCGGTTTGCTCGCGGTCCCGGTGCTGGCGGGTTCGGCGGCCTACGCGGTCAGCGAGCTGTTCGGCTGGAAGGCCGGGCTGTCGCAGGGCTTCCACGAAGCGAAGGGCTTCTACCTGATCATCATCGCGGCGACCGGCATCGGCACCGCGCTGAGCGTGCTCAATGTCGACCCGATCAGAGCGCTGGTGTGGAGCGCGGTCGTCAACGGGGTGATCTCGGTGCCGATCATGGCCGTGCTGATGCTGATCGGACAGTCCGAGCACTTGATGGGGCGCTACACGATCAGCAACCGGCACCGGTTCTTCGGCTGGGCGGCAACGATCGTGATGGGCGTTGCGGTGGTCATCATGCTGGGCACCACGTTCTTCGCCTGATCACGCGATCGTGGGTTGGTGGAGGAGGCGAGCTGGCATCTCCTTCCATGATCTCCACATCGGGAGATCGTGGCCGCACCGCCCACCGGAATTCCTACCATGTCGGACGCCATCGTCAATCGCGAACCGCTCGGCTTTTCCTTGGCCACCATCGACCGCTTCCTCTTCTGCTTCCATCACGACGACGCGTACCCGAGGGGCAACGGTCGCTTCGGTCCCGACGCGTCCCTGGCCGCTCGCGCTTCGGCCACGGCGACGTCCGGTGGCCGACGGTCGGCAACGGTATCGTCCAGCGCGTAGAGAAGCGCTGACCTGCGGCGCAGACGGGCATCAGCTCACCGCTGGCAATGCCGCGAACGCCGCCGCCGCGAAGTCGACGAACGCCTTCACGCGGACGGTCTTCTTGTGGCGCTCCGCATAGACCGCGTAGACGTCCGCGTCCGGCGTGACGTAGCCCGGCAGCACTTCGACGAGCCGGCCGCTGCGCAGGTAACGGCGCACGTCCCACTCGGCGCGCAGCACGATGCCGTGGCCGGCCAGCGCCCAGTTCACCGCGATCTCGCCGTCGTTCGTCGTCAACGGGCCGCGCACCTTGATCGCGGTCCAGTTGCGACGGCTCGCCCGCGCATTCGCGAAGCGCCAGACGCCGTAAGCGTCGTTGCCCTGGCGGATGCCGATGCAGCGGTGATCGACGAGGTCCTTCGGCGTTAGCGGGACGCCCGCCTGCGCGAGGTAACGTGGCGACGCGCAGACCAGCCGCCGGTTGGCCGCGAGTCGTTTCGCGATGACGCGGGCCTCCGGCGGCGTGCCGAAGCGGATGCAGACGTCGAACGTGTCGCCGGTGAACGGCGGCGGATGAGCCGATAGCTGCAGCTGCACGTCGACCTCGCGATGACGTGCCGCAAAATCGGAAACAATCGGCGCGACATGCGTACGGCCGAAGCCGAGCGTCGCGTTGATCCGCAGCAGTCCCTGCGGTCCCTCGCGCGCGCGTGACAGCGTCTCGTCGAGCACTTCGATGTCGTCGAGGATGCGCCGAGCGTGCTCGAGCAGGATCTCCCCCTCCGGCGTCAGGCTCATCCGACGCGTATTGCGGCTGATCAGTGCGAGGCCGAGCCGCGTTTCCATCTGCGACAGCCGGCGACTGACCGCGGCCGTCGTGATGCCGAGGTCGCGTGCGGCAGCGCTCAGGCTGCTGTTGGCGGCGAGCGCGACGAAGAAGGGCAGTTCGCTGGCTTGGATTCGCATCGGCTTCATCTTTGACTTCAGGTCAAAAATGCTTTGCGTCGATTGTCGCGCAATCGGGGTGCTTCGTTCGGAAAATGGCGGTCCCACTTTTGGTACGGCTCCTCCATGAAAACCTATCGCATCGCGACCATTCCCGGCGACGGCATCGGCAAGGAAGTGATCCCGGCCGGCCGCGACGTCCTGGCGGCGCTCGCCGCGACCGGCGCGTCGTTTCGCTTCGACTTCGTGGACTTCGATTGGGGCGGCGATTACTACCGCGCCCACGGCGTGATGATGCCGGCCGACGGCCTCGACGCGCTGCGCGATGTCGACGCGATCCTGTTCGGGTCGGCCGGCGACCCGGACATCCCGGACCACATCACGCTATGGGGATTGCGGCTGAAGATCTGCCAGGGCTTCGACCAGTACGCCAACGTGCGGCCGACGCGGATCCTGCCCGGCATCGACGGCCCGCTCAAGCGTTGCGGTCCCGACGATCTCGACTGGGTGATCGTCCGCGAGAACTCCGAAGGTGAATACAGCGGCGTCGGCGGCCGCGTCCACCAGGGCCACCCGATCGAGGCCGCGACCGACGTGTCGATGATGACGCGCGCCGGCGTCGAACGGATCCTGCGCTTCGCGTTCAGGCTCGCCGCATCGCGGCCGCGCAAGTCGCTGACGGTCGTCACGAAGTCGAACGCGCAGCGGCACGCGATGGTGATGTGGGACGAGATCGCGGTACAGGTCTCGAAGGAGTTTCCCGACGTGACGTGGGACAAGGAACTGGTCGACGCCTGCACCGCGCGGATGGTCAACCGTCCCGCGTCGCTCGACACGCTGGTCGCGACCAACCTGCACGCCGACATCCTGAGCGACCTGGCCGCGGCGCTGGCCGGCAGTCTCGGCATCGCGCCGACCGGCAACGTCGACCCGGAGCGGCGCTATCCGTCGATGTTCGAACCGATCCACGGGTCGGCCTTCGACATCATGGGCAAGGGCCTCGCGAATCCGGTCGGCACGTTCTGGTCGGTCGTGATGATGCTCGAGCATCTCGGCGAAGCGGAAGCCGCCGCGCGGCTGATGCGCGCGATCGAGGCGGTGACCGCGGACCCGGCTCTGCACACGCGCGACCTCGGAGGCGTCGCCGGTACGGCCGACGTCACGAACGCCGTCGTCGCGATGCTCGCCGCGGGGTCAGAACGCAAGGCCGCCTGAGCGGGATGAATCATCGGACACGAGAACAACCGAAGGAGACGCAATGAATCAGTTCTGGAGCAGGGCGGTGGTCGCGCTGGTCGCGACCTTGATCGGGACCACCGCATCCGCGCAGCCGCCGCCGCCGATCATCATCAAGTTCAGTCACGTCGTGGCGGCGGACACCAACAAGGGCAAGTCCGCCGAGTATTTCAAGAAGCTCGCGGAGGAGCGCACGAAGGGCGCGGTCAAGATCGAGGTCTACGCCAACTCGGTGCTCTACAAGGACAAGGAAGAGATGGAGGCGCTGCAGCTCGGCGCCGTGCAGATGCTGGCCCCGACGCCCGGCAAGTTCGGCCCGCTCGGCGTCAGGGAGTTCGAGGTGCTCGACCTGCCTTACCTGTTCGATTCGCTCGAAGACGAGATCAAGGTCACCAATGGTCCGATCGGCCAGGGCTTGCTCGCGCGACTCGAGAGCAAGGGCATCCACGGCCTCGCGTTCTGGAACAACGGTTTCAAGGAGATGACCAGCAACAAGGCGCTGCGTCGGATCGAGGACTTCAAGGGCCAGAAGCTGCGAATCCAGTCGTCGAAAGTGATCGAGGCGCAGATGCGCGCAGTCGACGCGATCCCGCAGGTGATGTCGTTCGCCGAGCTGTACCAGTCGTTGCAGACCGGCGTCGTCGACGGCCAGGAGAATCCGACCAACGTGATCTATCCGTCGAAGCTCTACGAGGTGCAGAAGTACCTGACGGTGTCCGATCACGGCTATCACGGCTATGCGGTGATCGTGAACGCGAAGTTCTGGGCCGGGCTTCCGTCCGACATCCGCACCACGCTCGAAGGCGCGATGAAGGACACCGCGAAGTACTTCGACGCGTCGGCGAAGAAGGAGAACGACGACGGGCTCGCCGCGATCCGCGCGTCGGGAAAAACCGAGATCATCGTCCTGACGCCCGAAGAGAAGCGCGTGTGGAAGAAGGCCTTCCTGAAGGTTCACGACGAGATGGCCGAGCGCGTCGGCGGCAAGGCCTTCGTGCAATCGATCTACAAGGAGACGGGATTCGATCCGGCCAGGCTCTGAGCGTCGCCTTTGCAAAGAAAAACGGCCGCATCGCGGCCGCTTCTCATGAGATTGCCGTTCAGCTCAACGGCAGCTTCAGGTAGGTGCCGCGCAACGGGTTCTGGTTGACTCCGGCCTTGCTCCAGTCGCAAACGCCGGTCGCGAAGATGCTGTTCAACTGTGCAAGTTGAGCGGCCGTGAACGCGACGGTGTAGTCGCTAGCCGTGACCGGCTTCAGCTGGCACTTCATGATGTCGTTCGTCAGCGGACCACCGGCGACGATGTGCGGCGTGCTGAAGCGTGGATAGAGCCGGTTGCAGCGGGTCGACGGGTCGGTCGATGCCGGCTCGTTGATTCGCACGCCGGACGGATCCCAGCACGCGTCGGTCGCCGTCGACGGCTTCAGTCGCGCCACCTTGTCGATCGACGCGGGCGCCGGGTCTGCCACGATCGCGTCGAGCCACACGGTGATCGTATCGAGCGACGGGATGCCGATGTCGAAGCCCGAAGTCAGACCGCTCGCGAAGATGATCTGGTTGTCCGTCCGTCCGTTGGCCCGTTGCAGCCGTGCGCGGATGATCAGGTCCTGCAGCGGGTCGTGGATGTCCCCCACCTCGTCCGCGTTGGCCCGCTGCGTGATGATCGGGATGTTGGCGAGGCCGGGGCCGCTGAAGCTGTTCTTGAACCCGCCTTCATAGGTCAGCCGCAACGCATCGAGATCGGCCGCGGTGCGCGCGGCCTGCGGGATGCCGTCGTTGTCGAATCCGCCGACGGCCGCGTTGACGTCGAGGAAGTCCGGCACCGTGATCGTCCCCGCATTGAGCGCCGCGAGCCCGTACTGGATCCCGATGTTGTCGATCGGCCTACGCGCCTTGTTCGTCCCCGGCGTGACACCGAGCAGGTTCACGTTGGTCTGGAAGAAGTCGCAGCGCAGTCCGTTCGGGTTGCTCGTCCTGTTGTAGATGTTGGCGACGTTAGCCGGTTGCGTGACGCCGCAGCCGGGCGCGTTGTCGGACTTGATGATGCTCGAGAATGCGGCGTCCCACAGCTGGCAGGTGCCGTTGTTGAAGCCGTTGATCGCGGTCTGCTTGGCCGTCGTCCAGCGCGTCCGATCGGACGCATAGACGTTGTTCAGCAGGCGGCACTCCATGATCTCCGGCATCAGGGTCTCGGGGAAGGACACGTTCGGCTGGAGCCCGTCGAGCAGACCCGGGAAGAGCTGCGCGATCAGGTATTGCTGGATCGCGCCGCCCGAGCCCCCGACCCCGATCGTCCACTTCGGCACGCCGACGTGCTTGATGAAATATTCCTTCATCATCATCAGCGTTTCGCCCTGCAGGTGGGGGTTCGCGTGCTGGTTGTTCCACAGCTCGGTGGAGTTGAAGAATGCGAAGCCCCGCGACAGCTCGCGGTCGCTGAGGATGGTGCCGATCGCGTGCACGCCCTGGTTGTACTGGGCCGATCCGCAGCAGTCGAAGGAGACGATCAGCTTGCGGTTCCAGCCGGCGCTCGGCACGTATTTCGTCGCACCTGCGACCGGGTCGTCGAGGACGGCCAGCCGATAGACGCCGCGATTGATCGTGCCCGACTCGACGCGGACGATATACGGTACGGTCACGCCGGCGTTGGTCGTGGTCGTCACGAGATCGGCCGGTCGCGTCCCGGTCGGATTCGCCAGCGGCTTGAACGTGTGGTTGCTCGCGCGATAGAAGTACGTGACCTGGGTCGTCGCGGAACAGTCGGCGTCGAGCGGCGCGCCGAGACCGTTCTCGACGGTGCGGCATTCGTACGGAGCGATGTGCGGTCCGGACAGGACGGGACCGGTGATCGGATAGTTCGTCAGCACGACGTCGCTGCGCAGGTTGGTGCTGGGCACCGTACTCGTCACGACGAGCGCGTTTCGGCTACCGGCGGTCGACGACGGATCGGTCGTCAGCCCGGTGACGACGCCGCTCAGCGTTCGGGCGGTGGCGTCGCGCGTCGACAACTGCGCCGTCACGTCGACGCCGTTCAGCGAGACCCGGACGTCGTCCGGCGACAGGCTGTCTGGGTATCGCACTTCGACCAGTGCTTCACCGCCCGTGACTCGGTCGGGGCTGGAGGACAGCGTGCGCACGTCGAAGCTGCCGCTTGTCGTGGCGCCGTCGTCATGACCACAGGCCGCCAGAATCACAGCGGTGACGGTAGCCATGATCAGGGCGCGGATGCTGCTTGCGGGATGGGCCATCCGCCGAACACGCGTGCACTCGAGGTCGCGTTCCATGAATTGTCTCCGTCTGGTTTTGTTGTCCCGCCATCTTAGGGTAGCTGTCGCCGCGGCCGAGTCGTGGCGACGCCACGGGATGTTCGATGGTGATCGATAGGGCGGGCGGCTCCAGGTCGTCGCGACCGACGCCGGATACAGAGCGGATGCTGCGGCGCTCGTGCTGGGCCGAGGTGCGGCCAGCCGACGAACTCCAGCGCGTCCTCGATGCCGTGATCGAAAGGCGCTATGCGCCCGGGAACTCGATCGCGCGTGCCGGGACCGGGTCGCGACCTGCCGCAACTGCTGCCACACAACTGGCGCATTCAAGCGAAGCGGAGGTACGGTTCACGGCGCTGCTGCATCACGTCACGCTTAACTGCTGCGAGACAGCTTCATGCGCTTGAAGCGCGACGCGCCAGCCGGCGTCGATGGGGTGAAGTGGCGTGAGTACGAGGAAGGACTCGACGAGCGGATCGGCAAGCTGTGGGACGCGGTGCAGTCTGGCCGCTATCGGGCGTTGCCCTCGCGCAGAGTGTATATCCCCTAGGAGAACGGCAAGCAGCGTCCCCTTGGCATCGCGGCGCTGGAGGACAACATCGTCCAGCAGGCCGTGGTGACGGTGCTCACGCCAATCTATGAGTCGGTCTTCCTCGGCTTCTCGTATGGCTTCCGGCCGGGACGCAAGCAGCATCAAGCGCTGGACGGCGTGGTAGTCGGCATGCAGACGAAGCGCGTGAACTGGGTGCTCGATGCAGACATCAAGGCATTCTTCGACACCGTCGATCAGGCCTGGATGATGCGATTCCTCGAGCACCGGATCGACGATACGAGAGTCTTGCGATTGATACGCAAGTGGCTCACCGCCGGCGTTGTCGAAAACGGGCGCAAGACCGACGTGCGGGTAGGCACGCCACGAGGAGCGGTGATCTCGCCGCTGCTGGCCGACATCTACCTGCACTACGTCTTCGACCTGTGGGCGCATCGCTGGCGGGGGCGCAATGCCAAAGCGGACGTGATGATCGTTCGGGACGCCGACGACAGCGTTCTCGGGTTCGAGAGCAAGAACGACACTGACCGATTCCGCGAGGAACTGAAGGTGCGGCTCGCCAAGTTCGGGCTGACGCTGAACGAGGACAAGACGCGCGTGCTGCAGTTCGGTCGCTTCGCTTCGCGGCGCAGGCACGTGCTCGGCGAGGGCTACCCAGGCTGCGGACGTTCGACTTCTTGGGGTACATCCACATCTGTGGGAAGTCCCGATCGAACGGTTGGTTCCAATTGAAGCGGCTGACCTCGGCGAAGCGAATGCGGGCCAGCCGCAAGGCGATTCGACAGGCGCTGATGCGCCGCATGCACGAACCGGTCCCCGTGGTCGGTCGCTGGCTGCGGCACGTAATCCAAGGCTACTTCGACTACCACGCCGTACCGGGCAATGTTGAACGCTCGGACGCGTTCCGCAAGGACGTGTCCCCCGCGACAGGCCAAGGACGAAGCGATTGCGTGGATGGTCTTCAGGCGCATCCGGCGAGCGTTGCGATGAAAATCGCCAGCGCCCCTGTAGTTCGCATCGTCTACTCCAGGCGTGAACGGAATTGGACGACCGCGGTGCTCAACGTCACGATCGCAATGACGACGAGGGGCCAAGTGTTGGCGAACACATCGGCGGCGGGCATGGCCTTGAGGAACAGTCCCTCCGAGATGATGAGGAAGTGCTTCAGTGGGTTGGCCTCGGCGATCCACTGCAGCCACGTCGGCATGTTCTCGACCGGGCTGGTGAAGCCCGACAGCAGCGTGGTCGGCACCGTGACGAGGAACATGCCGAGAAACGCCTGCTGCTGCGTCTGCGTGACGGACGACACCACCATGCCGATGCCGATCACTGACAGCAGATAGATGGCCAGGGCCCCATAGAACAGAGGCACCGAACCCATCATCGGCACGCCGTAGAAAACCGGAATCACGATCAGGTAGACCGTCCCGTTGAAGAGTCCGACGAGAAACGGCGGCGTCATCTTGCCGATGAGGATTTCATGGATCCGCAGCGGCGACACCATCAACTGGTCGAAGGTTCCCAGCTCTCGTTCACGAGCCACCGACTGCGCCGTCACCGACATCGCCGAGATCGCGCTGATCGTCACGAGCAAAGACGGCATGATGAACCAGAGGTAGTCCAGGTTCGGGTTGAACCAGTTCGTGACCACCGTGTCGCCGCCCGCCCGACTGCCAGGCTTCAGGACGGCCCCGACGCTGGCCGCGATGCGCGTCAGGTATGAGGCGATGATCTGCGCCGCGTTCGAGCGGCGGCCGTCGAACGTGACGTGTACGGTGGCGTTGCGCCCGGCGGCCACGTCGCGGCTGAAGCCCTCGTCGAAGCTCACGACGGCGACCACCTGGCGGTTGTCGATCGCGGCACGCAGCGCCTGCGGTGATGCGATGCGGAGGAGCCGGCGCACATTCGGGCTGCCGGCCAGCTGGTTGATGAACTCGGTCGATGCCGCGCCCTGGTCGCGGTCATCGACTCCGATGTCGAAGTTCTTGACCTCGAGCGTCGCAGCGGCACTGAACAGGATCAGCTGCAGCACCGGCGGCACGACCAGGATGATGCGCGCACGCGGGTCGCGCAGTACCGCCCACAGCTCCTTGACGATCATCGCGACCAGGCGGCCCATGGCGTGGCCCCTCAGGCGATGCGCCAGCTGTTCGCGCGCACCGTGAGCACGAAGAAGACGGCGCCGAAGGCCAGCATGATGCCGATGTCGGGCAAGAACAGCGACCAGTTGTCGCCGGCGATGAACACGGTCTGCAATGGCGGGATCAGATACCTGGCCGGCACGATGTAGCTGACGAACTGCACCCAACGCGGCATCGACCCGAGTTCGAAGACGAAACCCGAGAGCATCAGCGCCGGCAGGAATGCGGTCAGCAGTGCGATCTGGCTGGCGACGAACTGATTCTTCGTCGCGGATGAAATGAGCAGCCCCTGCCCGAGCGCCGACACGAGAAAAGCGGACGCGATGGCCAGCAGCGCCAGCGCCGATCCGCGAAAGGGCACGCCGAACACCGTGATGGCCAGCAGCGTGCACAGCGCCATCGAGCCGAGCCCGAGCACGAAATACGGAATGACCTTCGTCGCCATGAACTCGCCGCGGCCGACGGGCGTGGCCATGATCGCCTCCATCGTGCCGCGCTCCCATTCGCGCGCGATCACGAGGGCCGTCAGCAGCGAGCCGATCATCGTCATGACGATGGCGATCGCGCCCGGGACCAGGAAGAAGCGGCTCGCCAGTTCCGGGTTGAACCAGTAGCGCGAGTTCACGGCGATCACGGGTCCGTTAGCGCCTGCACCGCGGTCGACCGCGCTGGCCGCCGCCCATGTCGCACGCACGCCTTCCGCGTAGCCCGCGACGAAGCTCGCGGTGTTGGGCGAGCTACCGTCGGTGATCACCTGGATGGAGCCGCCGCCGCGCGCCACCTGCCGGCCGAAATCGGACGGAATGACAATGATGCCGCGGATCCGGTTGCCGACGAGCCCCGCCTTGAGTTGTTGCAGATCGCCGGTGATCACCACCTCGAACCAGCGCGAGGTCTGGAAAGCTCCGGCCAAGCTGTGCGCTGGCTGGCTGTCGTCTCGCAATGCCAGGCCGATGCGGGTGCGGGCGGTGTCGAGGCTGACACCGTAGCCGAACAGGAAGATCAGTATCGTCGGCAACACGAACGCGATCAGCAAGGTCGACGGGTCGCGCATCACCTGCAGCGATTCCTTGACGAGCAGCGCCCAGAAGCGCCGACCGTTCCAGTGGTTCACGCGGGCACCGGCCGTTCTGCAGCCGGTCGTTCGACGTCGGCGCCGGCTTTGGCGCCGTCGGCCCCTGCCTCACCGGCGCGCTTTCGATCGGCGCCTTCGATGATCGCGATAAACGCGTCTTCCATCGTCGCTGCATTTGCCGCCTGCGCCTTCAATTCGTCGGGCGTGCCGATGGCGATCTGCTCGGCGCGATAAATCAGCGCGATGCGATCACAGTATTCGGCCTCGTCCATGAAGTGAGTCGTGACGAGGACGGTCACGCCTTTCTCGACCAGGCCATTGATGTGGTTCCAGAATTCACGCCGCACGATCGGGTCGACACCTGAGGTCGGCTCGTCGAGGAACAGCACCGGCGGCTCGTGCATCACCGCACAGGCGAGCGCGAGGCGTTGTTTGAAGCCGAGCGGCATCGCGCCCGCGTTGTCGCCGAGGTAGCGGTCGAGGTGAAAAATGCCGGTCATGCGGTCGATCGCAGTCCGACGTCTACTGCCGGCAAGTCCATAGATGCCCGCAAAGAAGTCGAGGTTCTGCCGGACGCTGAGATCACCGTAGAGTGAAAACTTTTGCGCCATGTAACCGAGCGATTGTCGCGCATCGGCCTTGGCCGTGCGCAAGTCGAAGCCTGCCACGGAGCCGGTGCCACGGGTCGGCGTGAGCAACCCGCACAACATCTTGAACGTGGTGGACTTGCCGGCGCCGTTGGGCCCGAGCAGTCCGAAAATCTGGCCGCGCGGTATCGAGAAGTCGATCTGGTGCGCAGCGACAAAGTCACCGAACTGCTTCGTGAGACCCTTGGCTTCGATGGCCGGTGCGTCGCTGCCGGCTATGCTGCGATAAGCCCTGGCCAACTCGCTGCCGCCGTGCGGCGCACCGCCGAGCAGGTCGACGAAGGCGTCTTCGAATCGTTCCTTTGCCGGTTCGACCATGGCCGCTCCCGACAATCCGAGGTCAGCGGCACTCACGGTCGTCTTGTCTCTCAGGAGCAAGCGCACTGCGGTGCCTTGCACCGTGCCATCCACCACGGTATCCAGCGCCAACGCGCTTTCGAGAGCGCGGCGTCGCTCAGCCTGCGGGACGGCCACCCGAAACACTCGATCCCTGACGCGGCCGAGCGCGTCGCCCGGCGGACCGCTGAACATCATCTTGCCGTCGTTGAGCAGAAAGACCGTGTCGCATAGCTCGGCCTCATCGAGGTAGGCAGTCGACCAAAGCACGCCAACGCCTTCGCCCGACAGCTTCTTGACCATGGCCCAGAGGTCGCGCCGCGACACCGGATCAACCCCTACCGCCGGCTCGTCCAGCAACAACAGTCCGGGGTCGCGCACCAGCGCGCAGGCCAGCCCGAGCTTTTGCTTCATGCCTCCCGACAACTTGCCGGCCCGTCGAGACGAGAACCGTGCGAGGTCAGTCAAGGCCAGCAGTCTCTCGAAGCGGGCATTGCGTTCGCTCGTTGGCAGGCCGCGCAGGCCGGCGTACAGGTTTAGGTTTTCGATGACGGTCAATTCTTCGTACAAACCGAAGCGCTGTGGCATGTAGCCGATGCGGCTGCGGTCGGCTGCGAGCGCCGGGCCACCGAACACGGTCGTCTTGCCCGAATCGGGTTCGATCAGCCCGGCCAGTACCCGGATCAAAGTCGTCTTGCCAGCGCCATCGGGCCCGACCAGGCCGGTCATCGCGCCGGCTGCGATGGTGAGAGTCACGCTGTCGAGTGCCGCTCGTACGCTCTTGCCGAAGCGCTTGGTAACACCTTCGGCGTGCGCAACATTGCCGGCTGTCATGGTTTGGCCGCGCGCCGCGCGCCGGGTACGCCGACACTCACCGGCGCACCCTGGCGCAGGGCATCGTCCGGGTCGCTGATGATCAGACGCATCCGATAGACCAGGTCAGCGCGCAGGCTTTCGGTTTGCACCGACTTCGGCGTGAACTCGGCGGTGGGCGAGATGAAGCCGATGGTGCCGTGATAGATGCGCGGGTTGCCGTCGGCTGATACTTCAACGGCCATACCGGGCGAAATGCGGCCGAGGTCGGGTTCGGCGATGTAGGCGCGGATGCGCAGCGGCCTGTCGATGGTCAGCGTGTATACCGTCTCGCCCGACTGCACGATGGCACCAGGTTCACGTGCCCGGGTCAGCACCGTGCCGCCCTCGGGGGCCACGATCGTCGCGTCGTCGAGGTCGGTTTGCGCGCGTTGTCGGCTGGCTATGGCCGAAGCCCGCTGGGCCACCGCAGAGTTAACGTCCTCAGGCCGCGTGCCGGCCTGCTGCAGCGACAAGGCTTCTCGCGCCGCATGCACACGCGCCTCGGCTACACCCAAATCTGCGCGGGCCGCATCGACGATGGCCTGGCTGACGGCGCGGCTGGGCAGCAACGACTGGCCCCGTTCAAAGTCCATCTGTGCCCGAGTCAATGTCGCCATTTGCTCGGCCAGTTGCGCCTTGGCCTGCGCGATGTCCTGCTTTCGATTGCCATTGCGGCGTTTGGCGAGTTCGGCATCGGCAAGCGCGATCTGCGCATCGGCCACCGTGACGGCGTCGCGCAGCGGCCGGGTGTCAAGTTGTGCCAGCGCGGCGCCCTGAGCAACCTTTGCGCCTTCTTCAAAGGCCATGGTCGCGATGCGGCCCGGCACACGAAAGGCGAGATCGACCTGGCGGATGTCGACATTGCCGTAGAGCTTCAGAGGTCCCGGAGGCTTATCGAACATGCCGAAGCCTTGCGTCACGAACCCGGCGACCGCCAGCGCGACCAGAAGCAGCACTGCCACAAGACCAACGATGCGATGCTTGTTCATCGGCTCGTGCCGGCAGCAAGTTGGTCGAGAACCGCGTAGCCCATCACGGCTTTCCACAAGATCTCGAAGGAGTTGGTCCGTGCAATTTCGTCCCGGACGATGCAACGCGCGGATGCCGCAGTCTCATCGCGGACCATCGTCGTCGCCAAACCGTCGAAGATCGCCAGTGACGCCATGCGCGCCGCATCGCTGTTACGGTCGTCCGTGCACAGTGCTTCAGGCGCAGCCAGCGAAGGCTCAATCTGTCTGTCGAACGCGCTCGCGATGTGTTCGTCGCAAGCTTCGCGCAGACCTTCCTTGCCACCGAAGTGACACGTGATTGCGGGCATTGATTTACTGTCGACCGTCGCGATGTCCCGTGTGTCGAAGCCTTTCAGACCGCGCAGGACGAACGCTGCGATAGCGGTCTGAGGGAGGACTGGATCGCGACGTAGGCTCGAACTGCTCATCCACCAAGTATGCGTTCGATCGAACCAACAAACTGCGCGCACGTCATGAGGACGCAAGCATGCTTCGAGACCCCTCAGACGGCCCCGGAGCTGTTCAATAAGAGACCTTGTGATCATCCGGGACTGGACAGCTAGAAAAGTCCACGCGACGTCGGGCTTCAACGGAAGTTCGCGAGCACCCCGGCTGGCGGCAGGTCATACAAGCGCATCGGCAGAGGGAACGCAATTGCTCATCAAAGCGTTCCGCGCGGGGAAACAACCGACGCTGTACGAGTGCGTTCCTTGCCCTTACAGTGGCTCGAACGCGATTACCTCGCGCACACTCAGTTTAAGCGCGTCGGCCACCGCTTGCAGGCGCTCGACGGAGACCCCTCTGTACTGCGTGGCATCGTAGCGCTGAATCTGTTGTTCGGCCACGGCAAGCTTGTCGGCCAGCTCCTTCTGCGTCCAATTGCGCATGATGCGAGCCTTGATCAGTGCACGCGCGAGATCGGCGATGGAGTCGGCGGTGATTGACGTCAACTGCCCATCGCGCAGTTGTTGGTAGTCCGACACTTCCGCAAGCAAATCGTCGAGCTGACTTTGAGCGGCCTCGCGCAGCGCCTTCTGCGCCCGCGGGTGCAACGTACGAGTCCTGGTGTCCGGGCCTTCAATGGCCGCGCTGAATTTGGCGACCTGTGCCTTGCTGATCAGATGCTGCCGTTCATTGGTGATCATCCGAAGCTCTCCAAGTCGATCACGATGATGCCTTTGCGGTTGCCATCGCGGTCGCGCTGGAAGAAATCGCGAAACAGCGTGCACAGCGGGTCCGCCGCCGCGTCGGCGGGAAACAGTTCGCCCCGATATCTCGCCTTCTGCGCGCCGCGTCCTGTGTCAAAGGTGAGCAGCACTTCGTCAATCACGTCGAAGTCGACATCATCCAGGTCCCAACAGGCGTCGAAGTCACCGCGATGATCCTCGGTGTCGACGACGCTGCCGTCGCTGTAGGCGCGCTTGCAACCGGCGGCGCGCAGATCGCGCAACGCGTGCGCCAGCCCTTCCAGCAGCTGCCTGCGCCACAGTGTCGTGCCGAACCGCTCGACGACGGCGGCCCACTGGGCAAGATGCTCGCCGGCCGGTAGGTTTCCAGTCGACGGATCATGGGCGGGAATCACGACACAACTTGATCGTTGTGTCGTATTCCGGGCAAGCGGTGGTGTGCGTCGGAGCACGCCCCTACGCTGAGGCCTTCGACGTGGAGCCGTGCGCGAGGCCGCACTCGCGGCGAGCGACGAACTGCCGTTTCAGATCAGAATGCGCTCGACTTCGTCGAGGGACAGCTGAACGTTGCGACGGTCGTACAGGCGGATCGTCCGCGCGCTCTCATGGTTGGCCATCTGCTGCGCGATCTCGAGTTTGCCGCCGTTGCGCAGATACGCCGCGCCACGGCTTCGCAGGCGTTCGCTAGCGTCGTCGCTCGGGAACCGCTTTCGCCAGGCCTCATGTCGATGGTCCAATGCAGATCCATGGGATCCATGTTCGCTTCCGTCGCGACCAGCGCAAGACAAGACTACACGTGCGAGGCCCTTTTCCAGTGTTCATCCACTTCCGCAACGACTAGCAGATTATTGGCGCGCCACATCGACGTCGAAGCCCTGAGCATCGAGTGCCTATGCAGCGCGGGCCAGCGGCTTTAGACTTGGTACCCGCCGAGAAGAACAACCCGTCGCAGCCGATTCCCTCGTGGTCGGCATCGCCCCAGGCGATCCGAGGTGACTGCCGAAGGCGATACGTCCAGGGCATCCGAAAGGTTTGTGCCATGCACGATCCGGCAAGGGGCGAGGGGCTCTCGCGCGAACCGTCCGGTCTGTCCGCCCGCATGGTGATCGGCGTGCTGCTGGCGGCATGCCTGACGTCCTGCGGCGGCGGCGATTCGGCTGCCGGCAGCGGCCTGCTGCTCGGCGCAGCCGCGTCGCCCTCCTGTGGCACCGATCTCTCGCACCTCGCATCGCGCGTCTTCGTCGACAGCGGCGCAAAGGCCGGGGGAAGTTGCGGGCAGAGCGCGGCGACCGCGTGTCCGACGATCCAGCAGGGCATCGCGGCGTGCGCCGGCGGCGGCTGCGGCGTGCTGGTGCGGCACGGGCTCTACCCGACAAGCGCGCCGATCGTGCTGCGGGACGGCGTCAGCGTGTACGCCGGCTGCCGCTTCGACGCCGACGCCGACGCGGTCGGACGGCCGCTGGCGCTCTACCGCAGCGTGGTCGACGCGTCGCTGGTCGGCGGCGCGCCGGCGGTTCGCGCCGACGGCATCAACCAGCCGACGCAGCTTCGCGGCTTGACGGTGGTCGTTCGCGACGTCGTCGTCACTGAGGGCGACGCATCGAGCTACGGCGTTCCGAGCATCGGGCTGCTCATCAACGCAAGCGCCGGCCTCGAGGTCGCCGCCAGCACGTTCTCGAGCGGCAGGGGCGGCGTCGGCTTCGGCCCGCCCGCGACCGCAACTGCATCGTCAGGCGGCCCTGGGGGGAATGGCGGGCAATCGTTCGACGACGATGGCGGTGGCGCAGGCGCTGCTTGTACCGCGCAAGGCCCATCGGGCGGCGGCGGCAGCGGCTCGGGTTGGCAGCAGAACACGCTGACCGGCAGCTGCGTCTTCGGCTTCTGCGGCTGTCAGGGATCGCATGGGAGCAGCGGTGCGACCGCGGCACCGTGGCAAGGCATCGCCGGCGGCGGCGGCGGTGGGCCGGGGGGCGACGAGTACGGCTGCACCGGGCTGCAATACATCGCGACTCCCGGCAAGCCGGGTGGGTTTGGCGCCCCCGGCCGTTGCGCGACCGCGCCAGCGCCGCCAAGCCCGTTGATCTGGGGCCGCGTCAACGGCACGGCCTGGCAGCCGGGCAGCGGCAGCGCCGGCCTTCCAGGCGTCGGCGGCAGCGGCGGCGGCGGCGGCGGCGCCGGCGGCCTGTGCGCACTGGTTGGCCTCGACTTCCATTGGGTACCGCTGTGGGGTCAGCCGGGTGGCGGCGGCGGCGGCGGCGGCTGCGGCGGCGGCGGCGGCAACGGCGGCCAGCAAGGCGGCGCGTCGATTCCGTTGCTGCTGGTCGGCGCCAGGCCGGCCGGCTCGTGGAACTCGAACGTCTACGTGCCGGGGCCCGGCGGCGACGGCGGGCCGGGCGCCCGCGGTGGCGCCGGTGGGCCGGGTGGCAGCTTCGGCGACGGCACCACTGCGCAGGCGTCGTGCACGGTCTACCAATCGGTGCGCAATATCGGCTGGGGCGGTTTCGGCGGGCCGGGCGGGCCGGGCGGCTCGGGTGGGGCGGGCGCGGGCGGTGCAGGCGGCAACGGGGGGCCGTCGATCGGCATCGGCCTGGCAGGCGGTTCGCGCTACCCGGACTCGCCCACGTTCAACGGCGTCTTCGACGGACAGCCGGGACCCGGCGGACCGGGTGCCATCGGCGGATCCGACCCGAACTGCAGTGCGGCCACCGCGCAGGGCGGCGTGCCCGGCGGCGGTGGCGGTAACCGGGCCGCGATCGACTTCGACAGTGCTGGTGCCGATACGCGGGCGATCGGCGAACAGCTGCGGAGCCGACCATGAGCGGCCTGCCGCCTCGCGGACTCGGGCCGCCGGTGGGGGTCGCACTGCTGTTCGTCATGCTGCTGGCTGTGGCCATCGGCGCGACCGGTGCTTTGCCGGTGCTTGCAGTCGCTGCGCCTGCGGCCGACACGTCGCCGTGCCCGACGCGGGCATCGCCGGCCGTCGGGCCGAACTTCGCGGCTCAGCAGATCGTGCATCGCAATTTCAGCCACCAGGACCTCACCAACGCGAATTTCGCCGGCGCGACGATCACCGGGTCGATGTTCTTGCACACCACGCTCGCCGGCGCCGACTTCTCGGGGGCGACGATCAAGCTCGACTCGATCGCGACCGACTTCAGCTTCGCCGATCTGACGTCGGCGTGCTTCAAGGGCACGACGTTCGACGGCACGACCTACTTCACCTATGCGACCCTGACCTGCACCAACTATTCGTCGACGGATCTTTCGAACAACGTCGTGTTCGGCGACGGCGGGCTGACCTTCAACGCGCAGGCGTGTCGGCCGGCGTTTCGCAACGCCACGCTGAACTGCGAATTCTTCGCGCAATGGAATGCGCTCGACATTTCCGGCGCGAACATCGCCGCCTGCAATGCGCTGATCAAGCCGGGCCACGATTTCGGCGGTGGGCAGATGGCCGGCGTCGTGTTCGACGGAATGGACCTGACCGGCAGCAGGTGGCAAGGGACCGTCCTCGAGAACGCGAGTTTTGTCGGCGCCACGCTCGACAACGCGACCGGCCTGGCCGGCAGCAGCGGCGCGCCCGCGAGGCTTGCAGGCGCGCGATTCAACAACGCCAGCGTCAGAAATGTCGACTTCAGCAACGCGCAGCTCTACGGCGCGAATTTCACGCGCGCCAATCTCGAGAACAGCCGGCTGCAGGGCGCGCTGCTGACCAACAACCCTGGCGGATCACCGCCCATCGCAGCGGCCTCCAGCTTCGATAATGCGAATCTGAAGAACGTCGACCTGTCGGGAGCCAAGCTCGATTCGGCGAGCTTCCGTTCTGCAAACTTCTACGGCAGCTTCAACGTGCTGGCGCACGGTCCGCCGGCCGGTTTTCCGTGCCAGACAGAGACGAAAAGTTGCGGCACCACCGGCGTCACCGGCTTCACCTGCAGTTGCGCGACGGCGCGCGGCGCCGACTTGACGCGGGCTGACTTCAACGGGGCGTTCCTGTACGGAACCGATTTCGGCGGCACAGGCACCAAGATCAACGGCACCGATTTCAGCGGCGCGGTGCTGGTCGCGGCGAACTTCAACGGTGCGTCGTTCGCGGTAGACACCCAGGGTGGGGCACCGCCGAAATTCGGTGGCGCCTTCCTGCAGGGCGCCGACTTCACCGGCGCAGCGTTGAACAACACCCCATTGACCAACGCCTTCATCGACTTTCGCAGCGCCGGCAACCAGATGCAGCTGTTGCTCGACGGTAAGCACACCACCTTCAGGGGCTGGAAAGCGCAGTCCGCCCAGGTCTGCGTGCAGGCCGACTATTCTCTTTTCGTGACCAAGCTGCCGATGACCACGTCGACGATGACGTGCCCCGACGGCAACACTTACGCGAGCGGTTGCGGTATGCCGGCGAGCTCGCGGTGGCGCAGCCCGATCGACATCGCGACCAACGACCCGCCGGGCTACTACGTCAACAACCCGACGTTCGGCAAGGCGAATCAGAACGCGAGCTGCAATGCTCAGACGGTCGACAGCAACTGGTGAGGAGATCACGATGAAGCGCAAGCCCGCCACCACTCTGTTCGATTCGCTCGCCGCACCCAGCGACCCGGTCGCCAGCGCCGGCTTCACGCGACGCCGCTTCCTGGCGGCCGGTGCGACTCTCGGCGGCGTGCTCGGCGCGCCGCTGCTCAGCAGCTGTCTGGGCGGCGGCGATGACGGCGGCGCGCCGCAGCCGCCGCCGGACCGCGCATTGTTCTTCGACCTGTCGTACCACGACAGTGCCGAGCGCCAGTATTTCCTGGTCGGTGGTGGCCAGCGCTACGCGCTGGTCCGGATCGCCGACAAGCCCGAAGTGCTGACGAGAGCGCGCCAGGCGAACGCGTTCCTCGCGGCGGTGCCCGATTCGAAGATCACGCACCATGTCGAGAGCGCGGTGTTCAGTGCCGACGCGCCGACATTGACCTTCCTGGGAAGCGGCGCCGATGCCAACGGCGTGTGGGCGATGGATGCGGTGTATCTGCAGATTCCGTCCAGCGGCTCGACGAACGCGTATGCGCAAGCGCGCGCGAAGACGCCGACCGGCCCTCTGCCGCTGTCGGCGAGTCGCCGCTTGTACGGCGTGCGCCCCGCCGATACCGAGCAGGACCTGCGCGACGAGCGTGCGCTGCTCGGACCGGCCGCGCACGCCGCCGCGATCATGGGCGCACACCCGGAACTGTGTAGCCTCGAGACCGCTTCGGCACACCACATCCACAGCAACTACATCGACAGTGACCCCGCGACGGGCACCATCGCCAAAGCGTTGGGGACCGCCAAATACGGCCCCGCAACTCCCGAGACGACGTCCGGTGACACCAACACAGTCGGGTGGGCCACGCTGATACCGGTGGT
The DNA here is from genome assembly GCA_039936235.1 of Burkholderiaceae bacterium. GTDB lineage: Bacteria > Pseudomonadota > Gammaproteobacteria > Burkholderiales > Burkholderiaceae_D > CAHJXF01. The sequence goes on from JBDTIS010000197.1 coordinate 31,274, forward strand.
CGACGACACGACCGGCAAGCCGTACGTCAACACCCGTGGCAAGAGCCGCGGCTGCAACCAGTACCTGCCGCGGCTACACCGCGACCTGACCGAGTACGCGGGCCCTGCGATGGCCAGGATGACGGCATCGGTCGGCAACGACGAGAGCCTCGGCGTGGACGTGACCGGGCTCGACCCGAAGCCCGGAGACCCGGCGAAGCCGGCCTACGCCGGCAAGATGTGGACGCGCCAGGACGGCACCGCGTTCGTCGACGTTGCGACGCCGGCAGTCGGTGCCGGGACAGACAGCGTCGTGATGACGCAGACGCAGGATCCGGGGCAATACCTGACGCGACTGAACACCAGCTCGACGACGAGCGGCACCCTGACGACCGTCAGCATGTCGCTATTGAACGCGGCGACGCGCTATCTGGGGGTCTATCTGCAGTTCTTCAACGACGTCAAGCCGGACACGGCGCTGACGCTCACCGACCTTCCGGAATACAACGACGGCTCGATCCTGGCCGGCCATTAAAAGGGCAACGACCTGACCGACACCATGTTCGTCGGCATGCTCGGGTCCGTGATCACCGTGCTGGCGATCCCTGTCGCACCGGCGTTCCTGACGCCGTCGTTCAAGCTGCCGGCCGGCGTGACCTCCGTTCGCGTGCTGATGAGCGGCCTGGGCACCGGCGCGAATGCCTATCCCGGCACC
>JBDTIS010000198.1:0-7395 GCA_039936235.1 Burkholderiaceae bacterium
GCCGAGACGCTGCTGATCAACGACAACGCGCCGGTCGCGACCAGCGACGACGATGCCGAAGAAGAAGCCGAAGCGGCGCTGTCCACCGTCGACTCGGAGTTCGGCCGCACCACCGACCCGGTCCGCATGTACATGCGCGAGATGGGTTCGGTCGAACTGCTGACGCGCGAAGGCGAGATCGAGATCGCGAAGCGGATCGAGGACGGCCTCAAGCACATGGTGATGTCGATCGCGGCGTGCCCGACGACGATCGCCGAGATCCTCGGCATGGCCAACAAGATCAAGCTCGACGAGATGCGTATCGACGAAGTCGTCGACGGCCTGATCGATCCGAACGCGCCGCCGGAGCCGCAGACCTACGGCAAGCAGGCGGCTCCGCCGGTCGTGATCGCGCCGGTCGCCGCAGCCGAAGGCGACGAGGAGACCGACGAGGCGAGCGAAGAGGAAGACGATGTCGAGGACATCGCCGCCATCAACGCGAAGGCGCTGGCCGAACTGAAGGTCAAGGCGCTCGTCAAGTTCGACGTCGTGGCCCAGCAGTTCGACAAGATGCGCCGTGCGTTCGAGAAGGAACGCGACATCGGCACGCGTCCTTACGTCAAGGCGCAGGAAGCCATCTCCGGCGAGCTGATGACGATCCGTTTCACCGCGAAGATCGTCGAGAAGCTGTGCGACACGCTGCGTTCGCAGGTCGACGAGGCGCGCAGCATCGAGCGCCAGATCCTCGACATCTCGGTCAACAAGGCCGGCATGCCGCGCCAGCATTTCATCCGCTCGTGGCCCGGTCGCGAGACCGACCTGAAGTGGGTCGTCGGCGAAGTCAACGGCAATCATTCGTACAGCGTGACGCTGGCCCGCAACGTGCCGGCGATCCAGGAACTGCAGACCAAGCTGGCCGATCTCGAACTGCGCGTACTGCTGCCGCTGAAGGTCCTGCGCGACATCAACAAGCAGATGGCGACCGGCGAAGCGAAGGCGCGCAAGGCCAAGCGCGAGATGACCGAGGCCAACCTGCGTCTCGTGATCTCGATCGCTAAGAAGTACACCAACCGCGGACTGCAGTTCCTCGACCTGATCCAGGAAGGCAACATCGGCCTGATGAAGGCCGTGGACAAGTTCGAATACCGGCGCGGCTACAAGTTTTCAACCTATGCCACGTGGTGGATCCGCCAGGCCATCACGCGGTCGATCGCGGATCAGGCGCGGACCATCCGCATTCCGGTCCACATGATCGAGACGATCAACAAGATGAACCGGATCAGTCGGCAGATCCTGCAGGAGACCGGCGCGGAGCCGGATCCGGCGACGCTGGCCGAGAAGATGGAGATGCCGGAAGACAAGATCCGCAAGATCATGAAGATCTCGAAGGAACCGATCTCGATGGAGACGCCGATCGGCGACGACGACGACTCGCATCTCGGTGACTTCATCGAGGATCAGAACACGCTGGCCCCGGCCGACGCGGCTCTGTATGCGAGCCTGCGCGACGTGACGAAGGACGTCCTCGACAGCCTCACGCCGCGCGAGGCCAAGGTGTTGCGGATGCGCTTCGGCATCGAGATGAGCACCGATCACACGCTCGAAGAAGTCGGCAAGCAGTTCGACGTGACGCGCGAGCGGATTCGCCAGATCGAGGCCAAGGCGCTGCGGAAGCTGCGGCATCCGAGTCGCAGCGACAAGCTGAAGTCTTTCCTCGAAGGCAGCTGACGTCTTCGAAAGCGCACGCTGGTCGTGCGCTTTTTCCATGGGCGCGCGCCAGCAACACCGGGCGCGGCTTTACTTTCCATCGGCGCCGCCGATGGGCGATCATCCCGCTTCGGGCCGTTAGCTCAGTTGGTTAGAGCAGTGGACTCATAATCCATTGGTCGCTGGTTCAAGCCCAGCACGGCCCACCATCCGCGGTCTTTCCGAGCAAGCACCGATGAACATGCCCCGTTTCCCTGGATCGGATCGAACGAGACGCGCGAGCGCGGCCGGCCTGCTATTCGCCCTTTCGATGCTGGCCGGATGCGACAAGCTGAACCTTCGCTCGGATGCCGATTATCTGGACCGGGCGCGGACGTTCGAGGCGAAGGGCAACTATTCGTCGGCCATCCTGGAGGCCAAGAACGCGCTGCAGCGCAATCCGCAGAACGTCGAGGCGCGTTTGCTGCTGGCCAACTCGTACATACGGGTCGGCAACGGCGTCGAGGCCGAGATCGCGCTCAAGCAGGCCCTCGACGCGGGCGCCGACGAGAACACGACGAAGATCGCCATCGGGCGGGCCATCCTGCTGCAAGGCGATTTCAAGCGACTGCTGGCGGACCTGACCGTCCCGGCGGCGGCGTCGGCTGCGCAGGCCGCGAACATCCTCACCATCCGCGGCGATGCGGAGCTGGAAATGGGCCGCTTCGAGGACGCGGGCAAGTCGTTCGCGGACGCGCTCGCCCAGTCGCCCGACCTGCACGAAGCATTGGTGGGCCAGGCGCGGATCGCACTGGCGGCCCGGCAATACGACAACGCGACCGCTCTGGTCCAGAAGGTGCTCGATCAGAGTCCTTCGGATCTGCTCGCGTTGATCGTCCACGGCGACATCGCACGCGCGCGCGGCGGCTACGACGAAGCGGCGGCCACTTACCAGAAGGTCCTGTCGCTCGATCCGAACAACCTGATCGCACTCGTCAACCTGACATCGCTCGAGATAGGCGCCGAACACTTCGACGACGCGGCGAAACATATCGCGACCATCCAGAAGTTTCCGGGTGCCGAGGTCATGGGGCTCTACATGCTCGGGTTTCTCGACTACCGCAAACACGATTTCGCGGCGGCGCGGGAGCCGATCCAGAAGGTGTTGGCCGTCGCGCCCACGCACCTGCCGAGCCTGGTACTGGCCGGCGTCATCGAGTTCGCGCTGAATTCGAACGAGCAGGCGGAGAAGTATCTGCGCCAGGCACTGGCCATCGCGCCGAACGTGACGCTCGCGAGACGGACCTTGATCGCGACCTATCTGCGTACGGGTCAGTTGCCGCAGGCTCTTGCGCTGATTCCGAGCGCGGTCCAGCAGACGCCGGACGACCCGATCCTGATGGGTCTCGCCGGCGAGGCCTACATGCGCATCGGCGACTTCCCGAGCGCCAGCAAATACCTGGCCAAGGCTTCGGCGCTGAGCCCGCAGAACCCGGATGCCCGGATGAAGCTCGGCTTGAGCCGCCTCGCCGCGGGCGATGACCAGGCGGCCCTGTCGGATCTCGAAGCGGCGATGGCTGTCGACAAGAAGGACTACAAGCCGGAGATGATGTTGTTCGTCGCGTACATGAACCGGAAGGACTACCCGGAGGCTGCGAAGGTCATCGCGCAGCTGGAGAAGAAGCAGCCGGACAATCCGTTGACCTACAACTTCAAGGGGGGCCTCGCGCTTGCGACGAACGATCGCGTCGGTGCGCGCGCCGCGTTCGACAAGGCCTTGCAGCTCGATCCGACCTACGTGCCGGCAGCGGTCAATCTGGCGAATCTGGACGTCGCCGAGCGCAAGCCGGAGGATGCACGCAAGCGGTACGCGGCCATCCTCGCGAAGGATCCGACGAAGACGGAAGCCGCGATCGCGCTGGTCGATCTCAACCGCAGGACGCGCGCACCCGTCGCGGATTCGATCGCGGTGCTGGATCGCGTGATCCAGGCGGTCCCGAAGGCGATCAAGCCGCTGGTGCTGCGTTCTCAGCTGCTGGTGCGAACCGATCCGGTCAAGTCGATGGAATCGGCGAAGACGGCGTTCGCGCTCAGCCCGAACGATCCGGACGTCCTCGACGCCTATGGCATGGCACAACTGGCGAACGGCGAACAGCGGGGCGCGCTGGCGACTTATACGAAGCTCGTCGAAGTGAGCCCGAAATCGACGAGCGCGATGTTCCGCCTGGCTTCGCTGTTGAACGACAACGCGAATCCTGCGGCCGCGGAGCGGCTGCTGCGCAAGGTGCTGGAGATCAAGCCGGATTACATGGAGGCGCAGGCCGCGCTCGCGAGTCTGGAGCTGAACGCAGGCAACGTCGCCGAAGCGATGAAAGTCGCGCGGCGCGTCCAGACCCTTCAACCGCAGTCGCCGTTCGGGTATCTGCTGGAAGGCGATGCATACATGGTTTCGAAGGCGTTTCCGAAGGCGGCCGCCAGCTACGAGAAGGCCTATGCGCTGAACCGGAGCGGCGGTCTCGCGATCAAGGTGTACGCCGCGTATGCCGGCGCCGGACAGCCGGCGGCCGGTGAGGCGCGCCTGCAGGACTGGCTGAAGCAGGCGCCGGACGACGCGAGCGTGCGTTACTTCCTCGCCAGCAAGGCTGCCGGCAGGAAGAACTATCGCCTCGCGATCGAGCAGTATCAGGCGATCCTGCAAAAGCAGCCGGACAATGCGGTCGTGCTGAACGACCTGGCATCGGCTTACAGCGACGTCGACGATCCGAGGGCAGAGCAGACGGCCGAAGCGGCGTTGAAACTGAAGCCTGACGAAGCGCCGATCTCGGACACGCTCGGGTTGATCCTGGTCAAGCGGGGCGACGTCACGCGCGGTGTGAGCCTGCTGCGCAGCGCCGCGCGCGGTGCCCCGGACACGATCGAGATTCGCATGCATCTCGCCGAGGCGCTGTTGAAGGCGAACGACAAGGACGGCGCGCGCAGCGAACTTCAGGCGATCGTCAATCGACGGGAAAACTTCGCACAGCGCGCCCAGGCCGAGAAGATGCTCGCGGCGCTGCAGGAAGACGGCGGCTGACTCGAGCGGGTCAGGCTGCTGTTCGCTCGGGGGGAGTTCCTGAACGGCTACTGCCCGGTATTCGCATGACTCGGATCCATGCGTAGCGGTCCCCACAAAGGCGCGACCTCGCCCGCGGCATCCTCCTGTGTCATGCGAACCGGGGGGATCCCTCCTGCGTCGGGATGACAATCGAAGACGGCACTGTCGTCCCGACAAAGGAGGGACCTCGCCGTCCAAGCATAACGTGCGGACCGATGCGTCGCGGTAGAGGTTCCTCACTGCGTTCGGAACGACAGACCAGGCCACTGTCGTCCCGACAGCGGAGGGACCTCACCGTCCAAGCATGAAGTGCGGACCGATGCGTCGCGGTAGAGGTTCCTCACTGCGTTCGGAACGACATACGAGGCCACTGTCGGCCCGACGAAGGAGCGACCCTACCCTCAGTGCGATGGCGGCCCTCGAGCAGAAGTCTACGTCTCGGCCCCGCGGATTTTCGACGACTCTGTACTCGACCGCTTTCCGTCACCGCCTTGCCTTCGCGCAATCGCCCGCGTTCGCGCAAAAAAAAACGCAACCCGAAGGTTGCGTTCTTTCGACAGCGAAGCAGCGATCAGGCAGCTTGCTTCTTCTGACGGCGGCTACGCAGCGCGAGGGCGGCCAGACCGGTACCGATCAGCAACAGCGAACCCGGCTCCGGAACCACGAGACGCGACAGCTGCGTCGACGTATTCGCGGCCAGCGTCAGGCGGTACGTACCGGCCGCCAGACCCGACAGGCTGAAACCGAACAACGAGAACGTCGAGTCGCCGTGGCTCTGCGAGTCGGTGTTGTTCCGCGTCGTCGTCGCCGCCGTGCGATTCAGGCTTTCCGTATTGTCCGTGCCAGGGGTGACCACGCAGGTCAAACCCGTTACGACGCAATCAGTGGCTCCCAGGCCACGCGGAGTAAAGGTCGCCGACAGCGTACCGGGGTTGCCGGCGCCGTCCGTCTGTTGCTGCAGCGTGAACAGGGTCGACAAGTTCGCTTGCGCCGAGAACAAGCCATTCTGCGCTTCGATGATCGATGCGAACAGGTCCGGGTTGGCCCCGAAGCTCAGATCCAGCGTACCGCCCGGGCCGGTCGTGAACGTGAAGGCGAAGCCCGTCACCGACTGGAGCACCGTGGTCGCATCGGCAGAGCCGTTAGCCTGCAATTGCGATTCGGTGATCTGGCGCCCTGCCGTGACCCCACCCACCGGCGACAGTTCCGAAGTGTCGATCGACGACGCCGCGTTCGAGAACGTCAGGCCGCCGGCCGGGCCCTTGAACGAGAAGTCGAGGTTGCCGCGCGTCACGCCCGAACCCGGGGCGTTCGCTGCCGCTGCGCTCAGGACGGGAGCCGTGCCGCAGTTGTTCGCGACACCGGGGTTTCCAGGTGCGCCGAAACAGGACACCGAATGCGCGTCGGTGACATTGTTCAGCGTCGCGCTGTTGGACGACGTGTACGTGAAATTCGACACGCCGCCGGCGACGCCGTTGACATTCAACTTCAGGTTCTGGAGGGACAGCGACGACTCACCGTAGACGTAGGCGTGTGCCGGAGCAGCCGCGAAGACGGTCAGGACGCTGGCCGACAGTGCCAACAACTTCAGTTTGGATTTCATTTGATGCTCCTATAAATCTGGTTCGACCAGCAATCTTGAGAGGGTCCTGCCGATTCAGATTCCCAGGCAGTCTCGCGGTCTATAAGCATCGTCCATGCCAGCATTGAAAAGATCTTATTAATCAGCGATGAAACTTGCTCCTGTTTCCTTTGGGCGCATCATCTGTAAAGAATTCCGACACGCTCCGACACATTGCTAGTTGGCTGCGGTGCCAACGGGAGACTGAGAAGCCGATCTGATCAACCGCGCCGGCACACCTCCCCAGACTTCACCGGCCCCGATGCGGGTCCCTTTGCCGACCACTGCGCCTGCCGAGACGATGGCGCCGTCGCCGATCCGCACGCCCGACATGACGACGGCATGCGCGCCGACGGTGACGTTGTCGCCGATCACGATTCGCTGCAGCGAGAAGCGCTCGCCTTCGATCGCATGCGCGAAAAGTACGGCGTCGTGACCGATGATGCAGTTCGCGCCGACCGCCGTCAGCGGCGGGTCGAGCAGCACGCCGCCGTAGGTGTTGGCGCCGAGTCTGGCGCCGAGCGCGAGATACACGAGCCGCAGCAGCGGAATCGGCAGGAAGTGCGTCCGGATCAGGCTGTAGAACAGCACCAGATAGAACAGCGTGTCGACCTGCGTCGCGAATTCGCCGGCCGAGCCCGGCGCCAGTTCGCCTTCGGTCAGCGGCGTGATCCGGAGGAAGACTCGATAGACGACGAATCCGTAGACGTAAAGGAGAACGATCCCTGCGAACACCACGGTCACGCCGCGGAAATCGCCATTCGGCAGCGCGGACGCGAGCAGCCACGTCGTCGCAACCACGAGGACCACGATGACGCAGAGATACGCCGAGAACGTCGCGATCTGCGGAACGGTGATCTTTCTCACGGCGCTTGCCGAAGCGAGGTGCGACGGCCTCGCGTTTCGTCCGCGCCCTTCATGCAGCCCTGCCGGCGGTCGCGCCGAGCGCGGCCCGGTCGAGCATGTCGGCCATAAGTGGGCCCGTGCGATGGCGCAGGCACCCGTGCCGCAGCAC
>JBDTIS010000199.1:0-22127 GCA_039936235.1 Burkholderiaceae bacterium
CGCCCCCGACGACGACCGCGATCGCGACGATGGCGGGCATCCGGTCTGCGGCGGCGAAATCCCGACGCTCGTCATGCGCTCGCGTCGGGTCGCGCAGCGGGGTGTTCTCGTCAGCCACGGTCGCCTTCAACGATTGATGCTGTGAATGCTGAAAACGTTGCCGAGGGACTGCAACTCGGTTCGATGGAGCCCCGCCAGATGCTCGAGCACACGCTCCCCCTCCGCGAGGAGGTGGACTTCCACGCCGCGTCGGTCGACCTGGCTTTGCCGCCGCTCCACGAGCTCGAGTTCCTCGCATCGCGTGACGAGCGCGACAACGCCGTGGGGTTTGGCCTGCAGCCGTTCTGCGAGCGCGCCCACTGTCGCGAAGGCGCGGCCCGGAAACCCCTTGATGTGCAGCAGCAGCAGATACTGAAGCGGTGTGATTCCGAAGACCTGGACAGCGTCTTCGGAAAACCGCTCGAACCTGCGGATCTGGAATCGGACTTCAGAGAGGGCCTCGAATTCCAACTTGGTCAACGCCCTGCGAATGGTCTTCGTCATCGGCTGCAGATCGGCTGAAAGCGACCGTTATATCACGATGTGATATATGCGGGACGGAGAGCGGTCAGTCTTCTTGCAGCTATTCTTGTGACGTCCGTGGCTCGGCGCTGCCTTCGTGGAATTGCCAGCAGGCTTCCCGACTACTCCACGAACGGCAAGCCCACATAGTTCTCCGCCAATACCTTCCCTCCCGCCTCCGACGACGTCACGTAGTCCAGCTCCGACCGCTGCAGCCGATCCATGAACGGGGTGTTGTCGCGAAAGCGGTGGAGCATCGACGTCATCCACCACGAGTAATGTTCCGCGCGCCACACGCGTCTCAGGCAGGTATCCGAGTAAGCGGTCAACCGCTCGTCGCCTTCATCCCGGTAGTGCGCCGCGAGCGCCTTCGACAGCACGCGTACGTCCGCCACCGCGAGGTTCATTCCCTTCGCGCCGGTCGGCGGAACGATGTGGGCGGAATCGCCTGCGAGGAACAGCCGCCCGTACTGCATCGGCTCGCACACGAAACTGCGCATCGGCGTCACGCCGCGCTGGATGATCGCGCCCTCGGTCGGCGTCCATCCGTCGTCGCACGCGAAGCGCTTGTGCAGTTCGTCCCAGATGCGCGCATCGCTCCACTCGTTCAGGTCCTCGTCGGGCTCGCACTGCAGGTAGAGTCGCGTGATCTTCTCGGAGCGCATCGAGAACAGCGCGAAGCCGCGCGGGTTGTTCGCGTAGACCAGCTCGTCGAGCGACGGCGCCGCCTCGGCGAGGATGCCCAGCCACGCGAACGGATACACGCGCTCGAAGATCTTCAGCACGCCGTCCGGGATCGCCGGACGCGAGATGCCGTGGAAACCGTCGCAGCCGGCGATGTAGTCGCAGTCGATGCGTTGATCCTCGCCGTCGGCCCGGTAGGTCACCGCCGGACGTTCGGTATCGAGGCCGTGCAATTGCACGTCGCTCGCTTCGAATACGAGCGGACGGCCCGACTCGACGCGTGCGGCGATCAGGTCCTTGACGACCTCGTGCTGCCCGTAGACGCAGATCGACTTGCCGCCGGACAACTCTTTCAGGTCGATGCGATGCCGCGTGCCGTCGAACAGCAGCTCGATGCCGTCGTGCGGCAGTCCCTCGCGATGCATGCGCGCGCCGACGCCTGCTTCGTCGAGCGTGTCGATGGTGCCCTGCTCGAGAACGCCGGCGCGAATGCGCTCTTCGGCGTAACGCCGGTCGTGGCGTTCGATGACGATGTTGTCGACACCGGCGCGATGCAGGAGGTGGCCGAGCAGCAGACCCGCAGGACCGGCGCCGACGATGGCTACTTGTGTACGCATGCGTGAAGGAAGTGGTTAGCGTTGCGGTCATCATGCTGCAACGGTCGGGCCCCACGGACACCAGCGGTGTGCGAGAGGGACCGCGACGGGTTCACCTGCTGGAGACCGTGCGATTCGGCGACGACTCGAATCCACCGACCGCGGCCCGGCGCAGTATGTCGCGTGCGCGGGCCCGAGTTCACGTTCGTCGCGACGTACCGTGGCGACGGACGAAGCCGACGCCGACCAATCCCGCAGCGAGGCGTCCGAGCATGGCAGGCTCCGGGACGACCGTGACGGCCAACGCGTACGGGTAGGCGCGGCCGTCGGTGCTGGGGCCGCCGCCGACGACGACCGTATGGAAGCCCGCGTACGGCAACGTGAAGCTGCCGAGGGATCGCCGTTCGGACCCGGCAGGATCGATGCAGGCCGCTCGTCGTCGAGGCTGCCCGGGAAAAGCAGGCCGCCCCAGTCGATCTCGCTGACGAACTGCGACGTGTCGGCGGTCGTCGTGCCGAAATACAGGCCGAGCACCGGGTCGAGGTTGCCGTCGAGGCGTCGGCCGAACAGCGTGGCGGTACTGGCGGCATTGCCCTGGAAGCGCCCGTAGTCGACGTTGGCGTCCTGGTCGAGGAACCAGCTGAAGCCGTCGACCGTGCCGGTCGCCTGCGCGCCCGACGCCAGCGTTCCTTCGTACGGGACGTGCGCGGCTTGTGCCGTGGTCCAGCCGGATGCGGCCGGCATCAATGCCCGTCCTCATGTCTTGAGCCTCATGCGTTTCTCCTGTGAGTTGTCGTTGCACGGATGCCGTGGATGGCCGGGGTCGACGGCACGGATAGCGGCTTGCCCGGGCCATCACGACTGCGGCGATTCGAGGAATGCAAGCCCGTCTGCCCGTTCGCGATCAGGCGGCGACGCGCACGCCGATCCAGCGATCGAGCGACTGCAGGTCTGCCCGCAACGCCGCGCTCTCACCTTCGTGCACGATCCGCCCGCGCTCGAGCACGATCGCGCGATGTGTCAGCGACAGCGCCTGCTCGACGTGCTGCTCGACCAGGATCAGCGCCTGCCCCTCCGACGTCACCATGGCCGAGATCGCCGCGCACAGCTCTTCGACGATCACCGGCGCGAGCCCTTCGAGCGGCTCGTCGAGCAGCAACAGCTTCGGGTTCAGCATCAGCGCACGACCCATCGCGAGCATCTGCTGCTCGCCGCCCGACAGCTCGTTGCCGAAGTTGCGTCGGCGTTCGCGCAGCCGCGGGAACAGCCCGTAGACGCGCTGCAGCGACCACGGTCCCGGCAGCGCGGTGACGGTCAGGTTCTCCTCGACCGTCAGCGACGGGAACACCTCGCGCTCCTGCGGCACCCAGCCGATGCCGGCACGCGCCCGATCGCTGGACCGCATCTTCATCAGGTCGCGATCCATCCACCGCATCGTGCCCCCGCGCACGCGCGTGAGGCCCATCAGCGTGACGAGCAGCGTCGTCTTGCCGACGCCGTTGCGACCGAGCAGCGCGATCGCTTCGCCTGCGTTCATCGACAGCGAGCAGCCGTCGACGACGATCGCGTCGCCATAGCCGGAACGCAGGCCTTCGACCTGCAGCAGCAATGCGGACATCAGTGCTTCCCCTGGCCGAGATAGACCTCGCGCACGCGCGGGTCCGTGGCGATCGCGTCCGGCGTGCCGGTGACCAGTTCGGCCCCGCCGACCAGCACGGTGATCCGTTTCGCGAAGCGGAACACGAGGCTCATGTCGTGCTCGATCAGCAGGATCGCGACGTCGGCCGGCAATCTGTCGAGCACCGCGAACAACTCGTCGCTCTCGCCTTCGGGAATGCCGGCCGCGGGTTCGTCGAGCAGCAGCACGCGTGGCTTCGCAGCGAGCGCGAGCGCGATCTCGAGGATGCGCTGGCGACCGTATGCCAGCTCGTGGGTCGCGCTGCCGCTGTCTCGACCTAGGCCGAGCGCGTCGAGCAGCGCCTGCGCCTCGTCGAGTTGTGCGCGCCGATGCGACACGCCGCGCATCCAGCGCCCTGCGAAGCCGATCGTGTCGCGGTCGCGCTCGAAGATGGCCGCGGCGACCGCCTCGAGCGGCGTGAGATGCGGGAACAGCGTGTTGATCTGGAAGGTTCGCGACAGGCCGCGCCGCACGCGCTGCTCGGCCGGCATCCGCGTGACGTCGTGACCGTCGATCAGCACCGCGCCGCTGGTGGGCCGCAGCACGCCGGTCAGTTGATTGACCAGCGTCGTCTTGCCGGCACCGTTGGGGCCGATCAGTGCATGGCGCGCGCCGGATTCGAGCGACAGGTTGACGCTCTGCGTGACCTCCAGCGCGCCGAAGGACTTGCACAGTGCGCGGGTCTCGAGAATGGCCGTCATGCCGCGAGGTCCTCGCGCACGCGTCGCCTGCGGTCGCGCAATGCGATCAGGCCGCCCACCACGCCGCGACGCAGGAACAGCGTCGTCAGGATCAGCAGGATGCCGAGCCAGAACAGCCAGTAGACCGGGTTGATGTTCGCGAGCCGGTCCTGCACGAGGATGAACAGCGCAGCGCCGACGAAGCCACCGTACAGCGTCGCGGTGCCCCCGATGATCAGCATGATCAGCAGGTTCGCCGAGCGCTGGAAGCTCAGCACGTCTAGTCCGACGAACTGCGTCGTCTGCGTCAGCAGCGCACCGGCGACGCCGGCAAGTGCGGCCGCGACCACGTAGGCCGTCACTAGCCGCCGGTCGAGCGGCACGCCGATCGCACGCGCGCGGACCGCATTCTCGCGGATCGTCCGCAGCGACAGCCCGTACGGCGAGTTGATCCATGACCGCGCCGCGATGAACAGCAGCAGCACGACCGCGAACGTGTAGACGAAGCCGACGCGGCCGTACATGTCGAAGCCGAACAGCCCGAAGATCTTCGCCATCTCGACGCCCTGCAGCCCATCGACGCCGCCGGTGATCGGCGTGGCGCGGTTGGCGATCTCCGACAGCAGCGCCGCGATGCCGAGCGTGGTCATGAGCCGCGCGAGGTCACCGCCGCGCAGCACGAGCAAGCTCGTGATCCAGCCGACCAGCGCGGCCACGACGGCCGCGCACAGCAGGCCGCTGAACGGCTCGCCCCAGCCGTAGCGTGCGAGCAGTCCGGCCGTATAGGCGCCGACGCCGAAGAACGCCGCGTGGCCGAGCGTCACGATGCCGGCATAGCCGAGGATCAGGTCGAGCGACAGCGCGAACAGGCCGGCGATGAGGATCTGCGTGGCGAGGACGAGATTCTGCGGGAAGACGAAGTAGACGGAAGCGACCGCGATCCAGAAGAGGATCTCGGTGGGCTTCCAGCGTTCGCGTGCGGCCATGGCGGACCAGGCGGGCATCGTCACCGCTCCCGGCTGACCAAGGAAAGCTCCTGCCCCTCGAAGGGCAGGAAGCATCCGACGATCGCGACCATCACTTCACCCTCCGCTTGGCGAACAACCCATGCGGAAACAGGAACAGCAGCACGATCATCGCGACGTAGATCACGAACGCGCCGATCTGCGGTACGTAGTACTTGCCGGACACGTCGGCCACCCCGAGCAGCAGCGCCGCGATCAGCGCGCCGACGATCGACCCCGGTCCGCCGACCACGACCACCAGCAGGAAGTACACGAGGTAGCGCTGCGCGAAGTTCGGGTCGAGGCCGAGCACGTCGATGCCGAGCGCGCCGCCGAGTGCCGCCAGCCCGCCACCGATCGCGAAGGTCGCCTGGAACACGCGTTCGACGCGGATGCCCATCGCCTCGGCCACGCTCTGCCGGTCGACCGCCGCGCGGATCCGCGCGCCGAAGCGCGTGCGCTCGAGGCCGAACACCAGCACCAGCGTGATGACGATGCCGGCCGCGATCAGGAACAGTCGGTAGCGCGACAGTTCGACGCCCATCACGACGAGTCGGCCCTGCAGGACTGCAGGGATCGCGACCGGCTGCTGCTGCGATCCGAAGAGGTAGATCGCGACCGCGGTCGCGACGAACAGGATGCCGACCGTCAGCAGCACCTGGTCGAGCGGGCCGCGCTCGTAGAGGTGGCGATAGAGAATGCGTTCGAGCACGAGGCTGAGCGCGGCGCCGAACAGGAACGCGAGCGGCAGCGCGGCGAAGAAGTCGACGTCGAACTCCCGCGCGAGCGTCGCGACGAGATAGCCACCGGCCATCGCGAAGACGCCGTGCGCGAGATTGATGAAGCGCATCAGGCCCATCGTCACGGACAGGCCGACCGAGATCAGGAACAGCAGCATCCCGTAGGCGAGGCCGTCGAAGAGGACGCCGAGGGTGGCGGTCATCCGATCCTGTCATCCCCGCGAAGGGCCCGCCCCGGTATGGGATTGAGCCGGGGCCGGGACCCCATTATTCGAGCACCACGAAGGTAAGGCCCCGGCCTTCGCCGCGGTGACATGATGTGACGCTGCGCACGGAAGGAGCTACTTCGCCGCTTCCTTACCCGGATCCTTCACCGCCGGCGTCGTGAAGAACTCCACGTTGTAGAGCTTTCCATTCACGCGCTTGACCTCGCGGACATATACGTTCTGCGTCACGTCGCGGGTCTCCGCATCGATCTGTATCGGCCCGCGCGGGCTGGCGATCTTCATGCCCTTGATCAGCGCCATCGCCTTGTCCGGATCGATGTTGCCGTTGAGCTGCTTCGCGACCGAATAGATCATCGCCATCGCGTCGTAGCCTCCGACGGCCATGAAGTTCGGACGATGCGTCGGATCGACCGCCGTGTAGGCTGCGAGGAACGCCTTGTTCTCCGGCGAGTCGTGCGCCGCCGAATAGTGGTGGGTGGTGATCACGCCGAGCGCGGTGTCGCCCAACGCATCGATGACGCCGTCGTCGGTCATGTCGCCGGTCGCGATCAGCCTGATGCCGGCGGCCGCGAGACCGCGTTCCGCGTAGGCCTTCATGAAGCCGACCGCCGATTCGCCGGCCGGCACGAACACGAACACCGCATCCGGCTTGCTGTCCTTGATGCGCTGGACGAAGGGACCGTAGTCCGGGTTCGTCAGCGGCATGCGGACCTCGCCGACGATCTGGCCGCCGAGCGCCGTGAAGCTCTTCTTGAACGCACCTTCTGCATCGAAGCCGGGCCCGTAGTCCGCGACCGCGGTATAGACCTTGCGGATGCCGTTCTTCCAGGCCCAGTCACCGAGCGGCGCTGTGACCTGTGGCAGCGTCATCGAAACGCGCGTCATGTATGGCGACTTGGTCGTGATGATCGACGTCGCGGCATTCATGATGATCGTCGGCTTCTTCGCCTCGGTCGAGATCGGCGCGACCGCCAGCGCGTTCGGCGTCAGACCGAAGCCGGCGATGAAGTCGACGTTGTCCTTCACTACGAGCTCCTGCGCGAGGCGCTTCGAGACATCGGGCGCGGGGCCGCCGACGTCCTTGATGATCAGCTCGATCTTCTTGCCGGCGACGGTGTCGCCGTGTTCCTTGATGTAGGCCTTCGCGCCGGTCGTCATCTGCTGGCCGAAGTCCGCGAACGCGCCGGTCATCTCGGCGATGATGCCGACCTTGATCGTGTCGCCCGCGCGGGCGACGCCGAAGGGCAGTGCGGCGGCTAGCGCCAGCCCGGCTACTGCCATCATTCGTTGAAAACGGATCATCGAGGTCTCCTCTGGCATTCTGGTTGGTGATCGTCGAAAGGTCCGCCGCGTTGCGGCCACCCGATCGGAAGTGAACAGTACAAGCGACCCGTGTGACGGGCCATAGGCGCTGATACGGATGCCGACGCCGCCTGCTGCTTGCCGTCAAAACGCGAAGAACACGGTCTCGTCGTCGGCCGCACCCTGAAGGCGCAGCGTCCAGCGATAGAGGTCGTCCGCGACGCGTTCGGCGACCAGCGTGCCGCGCCGCGCCTCGGGCACGCTGCGCAGCACGAAGTCTTCGGCGTTGGCCTCGGCCTCGTCGGCGAAATAGAGGCGCGTCGACAGATGCTTGAGCAGCCCGCGCGCGAAGAACGCGACGATCAGGTGCGGCGCCTGCAGCGATCCGTCGGGCGCCGGCACGCGGCCGGGCTTGACGGTCGTGAAGCGAAAGCGCCCCTCGGGTTCGGTGGGCAGGCGGCCGAATCCCGATGCGCTGCGCGCGGTCTCGTCCAGCCGTGAGCGCAGGTCGTGTGGATGCGTGTAGACGCCGACCGCGTCGGCCTGCCAGATTTCGATCATCCCATCCGGCAGCATGTCGCCGTCACCGTCGAGCACGAGGCCCTCGATGACGATGCGATGGGTCTGGTCGGTGCGTCCGTCGAACGCGATGTCGGCGCGGTTGCGCGGCGCCAGCCCGATATGCAGATAGGGTCCGACGGTCTGCGACGTGGTCGCATGCGACTGCGGATGGTAGAGGGCGGTCATCATTCTTCCAGCGGCGTCTGCTCGTGCCCGCGCAGCACGATGTCGAAGCGATAGCCGAGCGCGTACTCGGCCTCGGTCGAGTCCCAGTCGAACGCGGCGATCAGCCGCTCGCGTGCGGCCGCGTCGGCGGTGCTGTTGAAGATCGGATCGAAGGCCATCAGCGGATCGCCGGGGAAGTACATCTGCGTCACCAGTCGCTGCGCATAGGCATTGCCGAACAGCGAGAAGTGGATGTGCGCCGGACGCCACGCGTTGTCATGGTTGCGCCACGGATAGGCACCGGGCCTGATCGTCATGAAGCGATAGCGGCCTTCGTCGTCGGTGACGGTCGCGCCGAGACCGCTGAAGTGCGGATCGAGCGGCGCGTCGTGCTGATCGCCGGCATGGACGTAGCGTCCCGCCGCGTTCGCCTGCCAGATCTCGACCAGCGCGTCGCGGATCGGCTTGCCGTCCTCGTCGATCAGCCGCCCGCCGACGATGATGCGTTCGCCGATGGCGGCGCCGCCGTCGAAGCGCGTCATGTCCTGGTCGCCGGGTCGCAATGCGGCCTTGCCGAAGCGCGGGCCGGTCAGCTCCGACAGGGTCTGCGCCATCTCGATCAGCGGCTGGGTCGGCGCGCGCCTGCGCGTCGATCCGTAGGCGTCGACGGCGTAAGCCGGCTGCGTGTCGGCCGCATGCCTCCGGTAGGGTGACGGTGGCGACACGACGACTTCGTTCGCTGGATCACGGTCGCCATCCACGCTCATGCGGCCCTCCACGATCGTTGGTCGACGGTCTTCAGCAACGGGATGCCGGTCAGGCGTTCGAGCTCGTCGAATGCGAGCCCGTCGACGAGGTCGCGCGCGACGACACCGGCAGCGGTGATGTCGAACGTCGCGAGGTCCGTGTAGACGCGTTCGACGCAGCCGACGCCGGTCAGCGGATAGCTGCAACGGTCGACGATCTTGCTCCGCCCGTCACGGGTCAGGTGTTCCATCATCACGAAGACATGGCGCGCGCCGATCGCGAGATCCATCGCGCCGCCGACCGCGGGGATCGCCCCGGGCGCGTCGGTGTGCCAGTTCGCGAGGTCGCCGGTCCGCGACACCTGGAAACCGCCGAGCACGCAGTAGTCGAGATGACCGCCGCGCATCATCGCGAACGAGTCGGCGTGATGGAAGAATGATGCGCCGGGCAGGATTGTGACCGGCTGCTTGCCGGCGTTGATCAGGTCCTCGTCCTCGTCGCCGGGCGCAGGTGCCGGTCCCATGCCGAGCACGCCGTTCTCGCTGTGCAGGACGATCTCGCGATCGGCAGGAAGCTCGTTGCCTACCAGCGTCGGCAGGCCGATGCCGAGGTTGACGACGGCGCCATCGGGGATGTCGGCGGCGACGCGGACGGCGAGTTCGCGGCGGGTCAGTCGGGTGTAGGTCATGGTGGTTCTCTCGTTCCTGGTGCCGCGAGCCGCGAATTCGTTGAAGATACCCGGAGCTGCCGAAATTCTTTCGATCGTCGTTCCCGCGAACGCTGGAACCCGGTGTCGTCGCTCGATTTCGTCCGTGCCGGTTTCAACGGGGCTGGATTCCCCCTGCGGGAGAACGACGAATTGGCATGAAGCAACCGTCCCTTCACTGTCGCCCGGCCAAGACCGGGGCCCGATTGCATTGCGCTCCAGATTCGCAGAGATCGGGTCCCGGCCTGCGCCGGGACGACAACCGATTCCCGGCATTCGCAGCTCACGACACTACGCCGCTGTACTGCGCGCTTGCGTCGACCCGTCGCGCCCGGCCGCGTCGTCGGCAAGACTCGAGGCACGTCCACGCGCCTTTGCCGGAACGCGCACGACCCGCTGCACGAAGATGCCCGGTGTCACGACGATCTCCGGATCGAGATCGCCGAGCCCGACGACCTCATCGACCTGCACGATCGTGCAACGCGCGGCCATCGCCATCGCCGGACCGAAGTTGCGCGCCGTCTTGCGGTACACGAGGTTGCCCCAGCGATCGGCCGCGCGCGCCTTGACCAACGCGAAGTCGGCGTGCAACGCGGTCTCGAACACCATCGGCTCGCCGTGGAATACACGCGTTTCCTTGCCGTCGGCCAGCGGCGTTCCGTAACCGGTCGGCGTGAAAAACCCGCCGATGCCCGCGCCTGCGGCGCGAATGCGCTCGGCCAGGTTGCCCTGCGGGACGAGTTCGAGTTCCAGCGCGCCGGCGCGGTACAGCCCGTCGAACACCTGCGAGTCCACCTGGCGCGGGAACGAGCAGACGATCTTGCGGACGCGTCTGGCCTTCAACAGCGCAGCGATCCCGATTTCGCCGTTGCCTGCGTTGTTGTTGATGAGGGTAAGGTCGCGCGCGCCCTGGTCGATCAACGCGTCGATCAGCGCCGCCGGTGTGCCCGCGTTGCCGAAGCCCCCGATCATCACGGTGGCGCCGTCGGGCACGTCGTGCAGCGCCTCGGAAGCCGTATCCACGATCTTGTCGATCACGCGCGTCGTCTCCGATTCGAAGCTCCCGGAGCGCGTAGCGCGACTCCGTTCTCACCTCCCCCTTCAAGGGGGAGGCCGGAAGGTCATCAATCTCGTTCGAAACCCATCCGCTGCCGCCGCTTGCCAGTCCCCGCGGAACGTGCTTCAATTGTTCGTACATCGAACATTAATTCGTTCCACGAACTCAGGATAGCGGCGTCGACAGCGAGCGTCAAGCGTGCGACGCCGCTTCATCACCGGTCATCCGATGCCTCGCAAAGCCCTGCCGGATTCGTCGCCGCCCGTACCCCGTTCCGGCCTAAAACCGGCGGCGGCAGCGGCCGTCCCCGGTGACAGCTTCGTGCAGGCATTCGCGCGCGGTCTGCGCGTCATCCAGGCCTTCGACGGCCGTGCACGCGCGTTGACGCTGACCGAAGTGGCCGAGGGCGCCGGGGTGACGCGCGCAGGTGCGCGACGCATCCTGCTGACGCTCGAACATCTCGGCTACGTGCGGCTCGACGGTCGCGCGTTCAGTCTGACGGCGCGCATCCTGTCGCTCGGCTACCCGTACCTGACTTCACTACCATTCTGGAACTTCGCGGAACCGGTGATGGAGGAACTGGTGCAGCAGATCCACGAGAGCTGCTCGGCCGCGGTCCTCGACGGCGGCGAGATCGTCTACGTGCTGCGCGTGCCGACGCAGAAGATCATGGCGATCAACCTCTCGATCGGCAGCCGCCTACCCGCGTACTGCACGTCGATGGGTCGCGTACTGCTGGCCGGGCTGAATCCCATGGAAGCAAACCACGTGTTGCGACAGGTCGACCTGAAGGCGCTGACGTCGCGCACCGAGACACGGATCACGCGACTGAAGGCGATCGTCGACGACACGCGCACGAAAGGCTGGGCGCTGGTCGACCAGGAGCTCGAGGAAGGGCTGATCTCGCTGGCGGTCCCGATCGTCGGCGCGAGCGGACGGACGATCGCCGCGATGAACATCGGCGGCCAGGCGAACCGCACGCCGGCCGTCGAGATGAAGCGCCGCTTCCTGGCGCCGCTGCAGTCGGCCGCGCAACGGATCTCGACAATGATGGCGGGACACGGCAAAGGCTGATGAGAACGCTGCAACGATCGACACGCGAGCGTACCCCCGGTTCGCCGCCGGCGTTCACAATGCGCGCTCGATTCACTCACGCCGCACCGACCGCATGAAGATCAGGGCACTGAAGAGGTTCTACATCGCCCGTCCGCGGCTGATCTACGCGTTCGCGCTCGGGGTCGTCGCCGCGTTCGTGATCCCGCTGCCGGACAACGACTGGCTGCAGCACACGCTGATCGGCTGGAACGTCGCGACCTACTTCTATCTCGCGTTCATCTGGATCACGATGGCGCGGGCCGACGAAGCGGACGTCCGGGGTTTCGCCGAACGGCAGGACGAGAGCGCCTACGCGGTGTTGACCGCCGTTTCGCTGGCGGCCATGATGAGCCTGGCCGCCATCGTGCTGGAACTGGCGACCGCGGACAAGGGCGCGCTGCACAATCCGTTCCACATCGCGCTGACCGCCGCGACCGTGATCGGCTCGTGGTTCCTGATCCCGACGATCTTCACGCTGCATTACGCGCACTTCTACTATCTGATCGACGCGGGCAATCCGCCGCCGCTTATTTTTCCGGAGAAGGGTCTGAAGCCGGACTACTGGGACTTCCTCTACTTCTCGTTCACGATCGCGGTCGCATCGCAAACCGCCGAGATCGCACCGGGTGCCCGCTCGATGCGCAAGGCGGTACTCGCGCAGGCCGTGCTGTCGTTCTTCTTCAACGCCAGCATCCTGGCGTTGTCGATCAACATCGGCGCGAGCCTGGTGTCGTCATCGTGAGGCGCGACCGCGCCGTGGCGTGGGCGGCACTCGCGCTGTGGTCGGCACTCGCGCCGACGACCGCGTCCGCGGCGACCAGCGACGAGGCGGCGCCGACGATATCGACACCGGCAGGCACCATCGAAGGCGTCCGCATCGACGACATCGCGGTATTCCGGGGCCTGCCGTACGCGGCCGCGCCGGTCGGAGACCTGCGGTGGCGCGCGCCGCGGTCCGAGCCCTCGTGGACCGGCGTGCGCAAGGCCGACCGCTTCGGCAGCGCCTGTCCGCAGAAGGCGGGACTGTCGCTCGAAGGCGGCGGTGACCCGGGACCACTGAACGAAGACTGCCTGTTCCTCAACGTCTGGACCCCACGAGCGGCCACCGATGCACGACTGCCGGTGATGGTGTGGTTCCACGGCGGCGCGCTGATCTTCGGCGCGGGTAGCCTCCCGCTGTACGATGGCTCAGCGCTCGCACGGCGCGGTGTGGTGGTCGTCACGGTCAACTATCGTCTCGGCCCATTAGGTTACTTCGTGCATCCCGCGCTCGAGAAGGCCGATCCCGGCGGCGCCGCGAACTTCGGGCTGCTCGATCAGATCGCCGCGCTGCGCTGGGTCAAGAGCCGGATCGCGGCGTTCGGTGGCGATCCCGACCACGTCACGATCTTCGGGCAATCCGCCGGCGCGCAGAGCGTGCTGGCATTGATGGCGTCGCCACCCGCGCAGGGCCTGTTCCAGCGCGCGATCGCGCAGAGCCCCTACGGTATTCCGAGCCACACGCGGGCACAGGCGCGCGCGGTCGGCATCAAGCTCGCCGACGCGGTCGGCCTGCGAGGCGCGGACGCGACCGTTGCGCAACTGCGTGCCGTGCCGGCGGAACGCCTGGCCGACCTGCAGGGCGCGGGGCTTTCACTCGCACCGAGCCTGATCGTCGGCGACGCCGCGATGCCGCGCACGATCCTTTCCGCGTTCCAGGAAAAGCGACAGGCCGCCGTGCCGCTGATCGTCGGCAGCAACAGCGACGAGACCAGCGTCGCGGTCTCGTTCGGCATCAAGCCCGCGGTCCTGGTGCAGAAGATGGGCGCCGCGAAGATCCTCGTCGGCCCGCTCTATCCGAACGTCGGCGACGATGCCGAACTCGGACGCCAGGTCGTTCGGGACGTCGTGTTCTCCGCGTTCGCGCGGCGCGTCGCGGTGCTGCAGGCGCAGCGGGCGCCGACCTGGCGCTACTACTTCGACCAGTCGCCCGCGCAGGCCCGTGGCCGGCAGCCCGGCGTGGCGCACGGCGGCGAGGTGCCTGCGGTGTTCGGCACCGGCGACACGTGCGACTGCCTCGCCTTCGCCATGAACGACGTCGATCGCGCCGCGTCGCGCGCGATCGCGGAACGCTGGGTCGCGTTCGCGAAGAACGGACGGCCCGACCTGCCGTCCGCGCCCTGGCCGTCCGACACGCTGTGGAAGCCGGTGGCGCTGGAGTTTGCCGATACGCCGATCGTGCGGCGGGGATTCATGGCGCATCGACTCAACGTCTTCATCGGTGCGCTGAAACTCGTGGGGCCGGCGCGGTCCGCCGACTGATGCGCCTCACCACACCGGGGCGCGCTTCTCGATGAATGCCGTGATCCCCTCGCGCGCATCGCCCTGCAGGTAGTTGCAGGCCATCACCGCGGCCGCGTCGTCATAGGCGGCTGCGAGACCCTCCTCGATCTGGCGATAGAACAGCGCCTTGCCCATCGCGAGCGCTTCGCGCGGCTTCGCCTTGATCGTGTCGGCCAGGCGCGCGACCTCCGCATCCAGGGCATGCGCGGGCACCGCGCGGTTGACGAGCCCGCGCTGGGCGGCGGTCGACGCGTCGATGAAGTCACCGGTCAGCAGCATCTCGAGCGCGTGCTTGCGGAGCACCGCGCGCGACAACGGCACCGACGGCGTCGCACAGAACAGTCCGAGATTGATGCCGGATGCGGCGAAGCGGGCCGTATCGGACGCGATCGCGAGATCGCACTGCGCGACCAGTTGCAGCCCGGCCGCCGTGGTCAGTCCCTGCACCTTCGCGATCACCGGTTGTGGCAGCGCGGGCAGCGACTGCATCATCCGTCCGCAGCGGGCGAACAGCGCGGAAATCCGTTCGGGACGCGGATCGCCCTGCATCTCCTTGAGGTCGTGCCCCGCACAGAACGCGGTGCCCTCCGCGGCGATGACGACCACACGCACCGATGGGTCGACGGCGATCGCGTCAAGCGCGGACTGCAGCGCGCCGAGCAAGGCTTCCGACAGCGCGTTGTACTGGCGCGGGCGGTTCAGCGTGAGGGTCGCGACGCCGTCGGCATCGGCGCGCAACAACAGGTCGGACGACAGGTTGACAGGGAGCGGTGCATTCATGACTCGGCCTCTGGGAGGGGACAGCGGTTGCGGACGTGATCGATGTGCGGACATCCGTCATCGGTTCATTCGTCCTCCAACCACAGAGCATCCCATGAACGACAGCGACTTCGCAAAGAGCGCAGCGAAGCGCGTGAGCGGAAGGCAGCGCGTGACGCTGCCATCCGTCCGCCGGCCGTGCGACCCGCTGACGCTCAGGCCGATCGCGAGACGAATTTCCAGCCGCTCGACAGCTTCACGAATACGAATCCCGTCGCTTCGTCACGAAACACCTCGTGCGCCCGTGGTCCACCGTCCTTCGCGACGAAGGTCCAGCCGGACGGCAACTTGACGAACACGAAATCGCTGCCGGCTTCGTGGAACGTGTCGTACAGCACGGCATCGGCAGCGACCGACTGCGTCTCCGTATCGAGCACGGACGCGTGGCTCGCTGTCGCGAGAGTCGTGGCGAGAAGAATCGCCGTCAGAATCTTGTTCATTGATGGCCCCTGTCCATGAGCGGGAGCGGCACGACCGGCTCACCCCGCGGAAGCGACCCATATGCGGATGATGTTGCGTTGCAACAAGAGAGCTTTACTCAATGCCCCGTGAGCGCAGCGCGTGGCGTCGCCGTCACTGGCCGGACAATCCCTGCCAGCCACCGCCCAACGCCCGTACCAGCCCCACGCTCGCGACCATCCGGCTGCCGAAGATGGACACTGCGTTCCGCTCGTTCGACAGCGCGGTCGCCTGCACGGTGACGACGTTGATGTAGCTCACGGTCCCGGCCTTGTACTGGTTCAGGGTCAACGCGAGCGACTCGCGTGCGGAGGCCAGCACGTCGTCCTGCGCCGCACTTTCCTGCTCGAGGATCCGCAATGCCGCGAGCTGGTCCTCGACTTCGGAGAAGCCGCTCAGCACCGTCTGACGATAGCCGGCGACGCTCGCGTCGTAGTTCGCGATCGCCTGCGCGGTCTGCGCGCGGCGCAGGCCGCCATCGAAGATCGTCTGCGCGATCGACGGGCCGATCGACCAGAAGCGGTTCGGCACCGTGAACAGGCTCGCAGCCGACAGGGTGGAGAAACCGCCGGAGGTCGAGATGCCGAGCGACGGGAAGTACGCCGCCTTCGCGACGCCGATTTCGGCGTTCGCGGCAGCCATGCGCCGCTCGGCACCGGCGATGTCGGGCCGCCGCTGCAGCAGTTCCGACGGGATGCCGCTTGCCGGCACCGCCGGCGCGCGCTTGTCTTCGAAGGCACGCCAGCGCTTGACCGGGATCGCGAAGTCGGCGGGCGCCCTGCCGGCGAGCAACGCGATCGCGTGTTCGAGCTGTGCGCGTGCGACGCCCAGGTCGATCGCCTGGACCTGCGTCGTCTTCAGCTGCGTCTCGGCCTGCGCGACGTCGACGCGCGCCGACACGCCACCTGCATAACGATTGCGGGTCACGTCGAGCGTGCGCTGGTAGGCGGTGATCGTGTCATCGAGCAGCTGCTTCTGCGTATCGATCTGCCGCAGCTGGAAGTAGTTGGACGCGATCGCCGCCTGCGTCGACAAGACGATGCCGCCGAGATCGGACGCACTGGCCTCGGCCGACGCGCGCTGCGACTCGACCTGGCGGCGCACGCGCCCCCACAGGTCGATCTCCCACGAAGCGGCGAGCGTCACGGCGCGCGTCGTCGCCGCGTTCGACGTGCCGCGCAGACTGTTGTTGCCGCGACCCCCGCCGGAGCGGGTGGTGGAGGCGTCGGCCGAGACCACCGGGAAGTAGTTCGCACGTGCCGCATCGACCAGCGCGGTCGCTGCTCGATACGACGCTTCGGCCTGCGCGACGCTCTGGTTGCTGCCCACGGCCGCATCTTCGATCGCATCGAGGTCGGCGTCGCCGTAGATCTGCCACCACTTGCCGCGCGGCGCTTCGTCGGCAGGGACGGCGACGGTCCAGCCCCGGCTCTCCTTGAAGGCGGTCGGCGTCTCGACCTGCGGCCGCTGGTAGTCCGGACCGACGGAACAGGCCGACAGACCGACGACGAGCGCGGCGCCGCCGAGCAGCGATCGAACGAACCGCCATGCGGCGACCGATCTATCGGATCTGGACATCGTCATGCACGGGCCTGCCTCTTGCGTGTTGCGCATCGTCGGGTGGGATTCATGCATTGCCGGGCCGTGTGGTCGGATGCGTAGCGGACCGTGCCTGTCGACGGCCCTCCTTGCGGGCGCGGCGCCCCGCGCGACGACGCTTCCACCATAGGCTCATGCGATCGAGATAAAGATAGACGACAGGCGTCGTGTACAGCGTCAGGATCTGGCTGACCAGCAGTCCGCCGACGATCGCGATGCCGAGCGGCCGGCGGATCTCGGCGCCGTCGCCGGCACCGAACGCCAGCGGCAGCGCGCCGAACAGCGCGGCCATCGTCGTCATCATGATCGGACGAAAACGCAGCGTCGCCGCTT
Source organism: Burkholderiaceae bacterium (assembly GCA_039936235.1). Taxonomy (GTDB): domain Bacteria; phylum Pseudomonadota; class Gammaproteobacteria; order Burkholderiales; family Burkholderiaceae_D; genus CAHJXF01. The sequence continues at coordinate 17,336 of JBDTIS010000199.1, forward strand.
CGAGGATCGCGTCGCGTGGGCTCAGGCCGCCTTCCTTCTCACGAACGACGGCGAAGTCGATCATCATGATCGCGTTCTTCTTGACGATGCCGATCAGCAGGATCACGCCGATGAACGCGATCATCGAGAACTCGGTGCCGGTCGCGAGCAGCGCCAGCAGCGCCCCGACGCCCGCCGACGGCAGCGTCGACAGGATCGTGATCGGATGCACCAGGCTCTCATAGAGGATGCCGAGCACGATGTAGATCGTCAGCAGCGCGGTCAGGATCAGGACCGGTGTATTGCTGAGCGAGTCCTGGTAGGCCTTCGCCGTGCCCTGGAAGCCGCCGTGGATCGTCGACGGCACGCCGATGCGCGCCATCGCGTTGTCGATCGCGGTGGTCGCCTGCGACAGCGTGCCACCATCGGGCAGGTTGAACGAGATCGTCGATGCGACGAACTGTCCCTGATGGCTGACACGCAGCGCGGTGTTGGTGGACTCGTAACGGGCGAAGCTCGCGAGCGGCACCGAGCCGCCTTTCGCGCTCACGTAGACGTCGCGCAACTGGTCCGGGCTCTGCCAGTACTGCGGCGCGGCCTCCATCACGACCTTGTACTGGTTCAGCGGGTTGTAGATCGTCGACACCTGGCGCTGTCCGAAGAGGTCGTTGAGCGTGGTATCGATGTTGACCATGGTCACGCCGAGTCGCGACGCCGTGTCGCGGTCGATCACCAGCGACGTCTGCAGCCCCTTGTCCTGCGTGTCGGTGCTGACATCCTCGAGCTCCGGCAGGGAGGTCAGTGCCTGGCGGATCTTCGGCTCCCACAGCCGCAACTCGTTGAGATCGTCGGCCTGCAGCGTGTACTGATACTGCGCGTTGCCGGGGCGGCCGCCGATGCGGACATCCTGCGCGGCCTGGAAGTAGAGCGTGGCGCCCGGCTCCCGTGCAGTCTTCACGCGCAGCCGCGCGATCACGGCGTCGATGGACTCCTTGCGTTCGGACAGCGGTTTCAGGTTCACGAACATGTTGCCCGCGTTGCGCTGACCACCGCCGGTGAACGCGACGACGCTGACGACTGCCGGATCGGCGGTCACGATGTCGGCGAAGCGCTGCAACTTGATTCGCATCGCCTGAAAGGAGATCGCCTGGTCGGCCACCACCGCGCCGCCCATCAGGCCGGTGTCCTGCTGCGGGAAGAAGCCTTTCGGAACGATCGTGTAGAGGTACACGTTCAACACGATCGTCGCGATCAGGATCACGATCATCAGCGGAGCGACGGCGAGGGACCAGCCGAGGCTCCTTGTGTAACCGCGCGTGGCGGTGTCGATGATCCGCGAGCTGCCGCGCGCGATCCGCTGCATGACGTGGTGGTCGAAGCCGGCCGTCGTGCGGCGCCACAGGCTGCGGCGCGGCGGCAAGCGCCCCGCAATCGGATCGACGGTCGGGTCGACGTCGTCCTGCTTCGGCTTCAGGATGTACGCGCACATCATCGGCGTCGTCGTCAGCGACACGACCAGCGACACGATGATCGACACCGATAGCGTCACGGCGAACTCGCGGAACAGGCGACCGACGAGCCCGCCCATCAGCAGGATCGGCAGGAACACGGCGATCAGCGAGATGCTCATCGACAGCACGGTGAAGCCCACCTCGCGCGCGCCGCGCAGCGCCGCATCGAAAGGCTTCATGCCGTCGTCGATGTGGCGCTGCGTGTTCTCGAGCACGACGATCGCGTCGTCGACGACGAAGCCGGTCGCGATCGTCAGCGCCATCAGCGAGAAGATGTTGAGCGAGAAGCCGAGGAAGTACATCGCGCCGAAGGTCCCGATCAGCGACACCGGCACGGCCACGCTCGGGATCAGTGCCGCGCGCGCGCTGCCGAGGAACAGGAACACCACGAGGATCACGAGCGCGACCGACAGCAGCAGCGTGGTCTTCGTGTCGCGCAACGACGCGCGGATCGACGGCGTCCGGTCGATCAGCACGTCGAGCTTGATCGCCGCCGGGATCGACGCGCGGAAGATCGGCAGCATCGCCTTGACCCGGTCGACGGTCTCGATGATGTTCGCGTTCGGCTGACGGGAGACGATCAGGATGACGGCCGGCTTCGCGTTGGCGAGGCCCGCGTTGCGCAGGTCCTGATTCGAATCGACGACGCTCGCGACATCACCGAGGCGGACCGGCGCGCCGTTGTTGTACGCCACGATCAGCGGCCGGTATTCGGCGGCCGTCTTCGACTGGTCGTTCGCGTAGATCTGCCAGGCGTTCTCGCCGTCGTCGAGGATGCCCTTCGGACGATTGGCGTTGGTCGACGCGATCGCGTTGCGGACCGCCTCGACCGGGATGCCTGCGTTGTTGAGTTGCGCCGGGTTGAGCTCGACGCGCACCGCGGGCCTTGCGCCGCCGCCGACGATGACGTTGCCGACGCCGCTTACCTGCGCGATCTTCTGCGCGAGGATGGTGTCGGCTGCATCGAACATCTGACTCTGGGTCAGCGTGTCGGATGTCATCGCCAGGATGATGATCGGCTGGTCTGCAGGGTTGACCTTGCGGTAGGTCGGATTGTTCGGCAGCCCCGACGGCAGCAGGTTGCGCGCCGCGTTGATGGCGGCCTGCACGTCGCGCGCGGCGCCGTCGATGCTGCGGTTGAGATCGAACTGCAGCGTGACGTTGGTGGAGCTCAGCGAGCTCGACGACGTCATCTCGGTCACGCCGGCGATGCGGCCGAGCGCGCGTTCGAGCGGCGTCGCGACCGTCGCGGCCATGGTCTCCGGACTCGCGCCGGGCAGGCTCGCGCTGACGTTGATGGTCGGGATATCGACCTGTGGCAGCGGCGAGACCGGCAGCAGCACGAAGGCCATCGCGCCGGCGAGAGCGATGCCGATCGTCAACAGCGTCGTCGCGACCGGGCGTTCGATGAAGAGGCGAGAGGGATTCAATCAAACCCCTTTGTTTTTTCGCGCGCGAACACGCGGGAAAAACGAACATTTCTTCCCCTCCCCTTCAAGGGGAGGGTCGGGGAGGGGATGGGTGTCCAAGCCCCACCAAAGAAAATCCCCTCCCGCAGTGGGGGAGGACTAGGGACGGGGCAATCAACAGAGCCCATCACAGAATCGCCTCCCCACCCGCTACCCCATCATCCTCATCGACCAGATGATGCCGCTGCCGCCATCGCTTGAACCGCCGCGCCATCCCGTCGAACGCCAGATAAACCACCGGCGTCGTGAACAGCGTCAGCACCTGGCTCACCAGCAAGCCGCCGACCATCGCGATCCCCAGCGGCTTGCGCAACTCGGACCCGACGCCGCCGCCGAGCATCAGCGGCAACGCGCCGAGCAACGCGGCCATCGTCGTCATCAGGATCGGCCGGAAGCGCAGTAGCGCTGCCTGATGGATCGCGTCGCGCGGATTCATCCCCTGCTCGCGCTCTGCGTCGAGCGCGAAGTCGATCATCATGATCGCGTTCTTCTTCACGATGCCGATCAGCAGGATGATCCCGATGATCGCGATGATCCCGAGATCCTGCCCCGCGATCATCAGCGACAGCAGCGCGCCGACTCCGGCCGACGGCAGCGTGGAAAGGATCGTGATCGGGTGGATGTAGCTCTCGTACAGGACGCCCAGCACGATGTACATCGTGACGACGGCCGCGAGGATCAGCCACAGCGTGTTGTCGAGCGACGCCTGGAACGCCAGTGCGGCGCCCTGGAAATTGATCGCCAGGCTCGCCGGCGCGCCGAGCTCGGTCATCGCCGCGCGGACCGCCTTGACCGCCTCGCCGAGCGACGTGCCCGGCGCGAGGTTGAACGAGACCGTCGCCGACGGGAATTGACCGATGTGGTTGATCACCAGCGACGTCGGCTTCTCGACGACCGTCGCGATCGACGACAGCGGCACCTGATTGGTCGTATTGCCGACCGCGGCGGTGGTGGTGGTGGCCGTGACCAGCGCCTTCTGCTGCGACGCGCCCTGCGCGCCCTGACCGGTGGTCGAAGCGACCCCGGTCGCCGCGACGTAGATGCCGTCGAGCGCGCGCGGGCCGCGGCTGAACTCGGGCTTGACCTCGAGCACGACGCGGTACTGGCTCGACTGCGTGAAGATCGTCGAGATCTGCCGTTGGCCGAACGCGTTGTACAGCGCATTGTCGATCGCCGCCGGCGTGATGCCGAGCCGCGCCGCCGCGTCGCGATCGATCTGCACGAACGCCTGCAGCCCCTTGTCCTGCAGGTCGCTCGCGACGTCCTGGAATTGCGCGAGATGCGACAGCTTGTCGGTGATCTTCGGCACCCACTGCGCGAGCTCGTCCGGGTTCGCGTCCTCGACGCTGAACTGGTACTGCGTGCGCGACACGCGCGTCTCGATCGTCAGGTCCTGCACCGGCTGCATGTACATGCTCACGCCGACGATCTGGTCGACCTTGCCCTGCAGCCGGCGGATCACGTCGGTGGCATGGATGTCGCGCTTGCCGTCGCCGCTGCCGAACGGCTTCAGGTTGATCAGGATGCGGCCGCTGTTGAGCGTCGTGTTGGTGCCGTCGACGCCGATGAACGACGACAGGCTCTCGACGGCAGGATCCTGCAGGACCACCTTCGCGATCTCCTGCTGGCGCTGCGCCATCGCGTCGAACGAGATCGACTGCTGCGCCTCGGTGATGCCCTGGATCGAGCCGGTATCCTGGATCGGGAAGAAGCCCTTCGGGATCAGGATGTACAGCAGCACCGTCAGCGCCAGCGTGGCCACCGCGACGATCAGCGTGATCGGCTGGTGGTCGAGCACCCATTCGAGCATGCGGCCGTAGCGCGCGATCACGC
>JBDTIS010000200.1:0-14024 GCA_039936235.1 Burkholderiaceae bacterium
AGCCACGCCGGGTCGAGCTGACGCGCGTTCTCGATCATGTAGGCCTCGACACCCATGCGCGCCCCGACCTCGCGCAAGCGGTTGCTGTTGGAGCTCGACGGACTGCCGATGACCAGGACGAGGTCACATTGCGGAGCCATGAACTTGACGGCGTCCTGGCGGTTCTGCGTGGCGTAGCAGATGTCGCCACGCTTGGGTTCGAGGATCGTCGGGAAGCGCGCCTTCAGCGCGCCGGTGACCTCGGCCGCATCGTCGACAGACAGCGTGGTCTGCGTCACGTAGGCGAGGCGCTCGGGGTTGCGCACCGCGATCCGCCACACGTCTTCTACCGTCTCGACGAGATGGATGCCGTCGCCGGCCTGACCCATCGTGCCTTCGACTTCGGGATGGCCCTTGTGGCCGACCATGATGATCTCGCGTCCGTCGGCGCGCATCTTGGCGACCTCGACATGCACCTTCGTGACGAGAGGACAGGTCGCGTCGAAAACCTTCAGACCGAGTTCGCTGGCCTGCGCGCGGACCGCCTGCGATACGCCGTGCGCGCTGAACACGACAGTGTTGCCGTGCGGCACGTCCTTCAGATCCTCGATGAAGATCGCGCCCTTGACGCGCAGGTCGTCGACGACATACTGGTTATGGACGATCTCGTGACGCACATAGATCGGCGCGCCGAACTGCGCGAGAGCGCGCTCGACGATCTCGATCGCACGATCGACGCCGGCGCAGAAGCCGCGCGGCTGCGCGAGCAGGATTTCAGGCAACGTGTCGCCGAAGGGGTTGAAGGTGGACACGTCGACAGTTGACGGCAGTGCGTTCATCAAAGGATTCCCACGATCCGGACCTCGAATCTTACGGGCTGGCCGGCCAGCGGATGATTGAAGTCGAAGATCGCATAGTCGTTGTCGAGCGATCGGAAAACCCCTGCATAGCGTCCACCACCCGGCGCATTGAACTCGACCACGTCGCCCGGCAAATAATCGGTGGTGTCGCTTTCGGCTTCGAGCACCTTGCGCGGCAACTGTTGCACGAGCGCGGGGTTGCGCGGGCCGAAGGCCTCGTTCGGCGCCAGAAAGAAGACCCGATGGGCTCCGACCGACAGGCCGAGCAGTCGTTCCTCCAGCGCCGGCGACAGTTGGCCGGCGCCGAGTTGGAGAGTCGCCGGCTGAGTCCCGAAGGTGCTCACGACGTCGTTGCCAGTGGCCGCCGCGGATTCTCCATGCGTCGCGGCGGCATCGACGCTGACACGATAGTGGAGCGTGAGATACGAATCGGCGCTGACGGACTGAATCGGCGCTTCGGATGAAGGCATGCGGAGGCGGGTGCTGGCGCGGACGAAGTCCGACATTCTATCGAACACGGGAGCGTACCTTGTCCATCATCGACTGGCCGACTGCAGAACGACCGAGGGAGCGGCTTCTCGCGCACGGCGTCCAGGGGCTGTCCGACGCCGAGTTGCTGGCGATATTCCTGCGCACCGGGACGCCGGGAAGCAACGCGATCGACCTGGCACGCCGGTGCCTCACGGTATTCGGCGGGCTCGCCGGCGTGTTCGGTGCGCCGCAGGCCCGCTTCTGCGCGATCGAAGGACTCGGGCCGGCACGCTACGCGCAGTTGCAAGCTGCGCTCGAGATGACGCGTCGATCGCTCGGTCAGGCGCTGGTCGAACGACCGTTATTCGACTCGCCGGCCGCGGTACGCGACTACCTCAGGCTCACGATCGGCGGAAAGCCGCACGAGGTGTTTCTCGCTCTCTTCCTCGACGCACAGCATCGTCTCCTAGGCGCAGAGGAACTGTTCCGGGGAACGCTCGCGCAGACCAGCGTCTATCCACGCGAAGTCGTCAAGCGGGCGCTCGAGATCAACGCGGCGGCGATCGTTTTCGCGCACAACCATCCGTCGGGCATCGCCGAACCGAGTCGGGCGGACGAGATGCTGACGACGGCGCTGCGCAACGCGCTCGATCTGGTCGACATCCGCACGCTCGATCATTTCATCGTGGCCGGGCGCCTCGTCTACTCGTTCGCGGAACACGGCAAGCTATGACGGCCGTCGGTGGGTCGTGGCACCACGGGGAAGGTTGAACCCATCCTCTCCCCGACCCTCCCCTTGAAGGGGAGCGTGAGAAGTGAGCGGCGCTGCGCGTCGCTTGCAGGATGGAAAATGTGGCGGGCATTGATTCCGAAGCATTTTCCCGCTATAGTCGCAGACTTCGTTTTTGTCCCACACAACTTTTGCTCGATGCCGGTCCGGCAGCGGGTCGTTTTCTGGAGGTGCCGATCATGGCACGCGTCTGTCAAGTAACGGGAAAAAAGCCGATGTCCGGCAACAACGTTTCCCACGCCAATAACAAGACCAAACGCCGCTTTCTGCCGAACCTGCAGAACCGCCGATTCTTCGTCGAAAGCGAAAACCGCTGGATCAGCCTACGGCTGACCAACGCGGGTCTGCGCACCATCGACAAGAACGGCATCGACGAAGTGCTCGCGGACATGCGTACGCGCGGCGTCAAGCTCTGACCAGAGCCGGAAAGGATCACCATCATGCGCGACAAGATCAAGCTGGAATCGACTGCAGGTACGGGTCATTTCTACACCACGACCAAGAACAAGAAGACGACACCCGAGAAAATCGAAATGAAGAAGTTCGATCCCGTGGTGCGCAAGCATGTGCCGTACAAGGAAACCAAGATCAAATAACAGACCTTGCGGTTCTGCGCCTGCCTTGATGTACAGCCCGCTTCGGCGGGCTTTTTATTGGGGCGACGCAGGTCGGTGATATCACGCCCGACGGCGATCGGATCGCGACTCGAGGGATGGCCGAGGCGCGCGGAGTCGGACTCACCGACATAGCGCACGCAGAGCCTCTGGCCCAGACCTGATGGTCGCAGGCGCCGACATAAAAAAGGGCCCGCGGATGCGGGCCCTTCTTCGTACGACCGTACCGTTTCAGGCGTAGCTGCGCAGGCGCAGGCTGAATTCCTGCAATGCGCGCACGCCGCTACCCTCGGCACGCTTGCACCAATCCTGTAACTGGACGAGCAATTGCTCGCTGGTCGCGCTCGAACGTTCCCAGATCGACGCCAGTTCAGTCCGCATCTGGTGGACCTTCGCGAGCATCGGGCTTTCGGCGAGTGCCCCTTCGACCTTGTCGCGATGGGCAGGCGACAGCTTCTCGACATCCTTGTGCAACCAGCGGCGCGCGGTCTGCACGCGGGCGAGATCGTCTGCTGCTTCCAGGTCGCCTTCTCGGCTCTTCAGACGGGCGACCTCCTCGCGATAAGCACCCTTGACCGACTTGGCGTACTTGGCCATGACGTCGTAGCGATGCGCGATGACAGCCTGCAGGTTGTCGAGGTCGACATGCGAGCGCGGATCTGCGAAGCGCGGCTTCGGTGCGACCTTCTTCACCGTGGCCAGATTCAGCGTCTCGAGGATGCGGATATACATCCAGCCGATGTCGAACTCGTACCAGCGCGACGACAGCTTGGCCGACGTGGCGTAAGTGTGATGATTGTTGTGCAGTTCTTCGCCGCCGATCAGGATGCCCCAGGGCACGATGTTGCGGCTCGCGTCGGCGCAGTCGAAGTTGCGATAGCCCGAGAAGTGCCCGATGCCGTTGATGACGCCCGCGGCGAAGATCGGAATCCACAGCATCTGGACGGCCCACACCGTGGTACCGAGACCGGCGCCGAAAAGGATCCAGTCGGCTACCAGCATCAGGCCGACGCCGTGCCAGACGAACTTGCTGTAGACGTTGCGCTCGACCCAATCCTCGGGCGTGCCGCGGCCGTACTTTTCGAGCGTCTCGTCGTTGTTGCCTTCTTCCATGTACAGCTCGGCGCCCTGGAACAGCACCTTGCGGATGCCCTTGACCTGCGGGCTGTGCGGATCTTCGGCAGTCTCGCACTTCGCGTGATGCTTGCGGTGGATGGCGGCCCATTCGCGGGTCTGCATGCCGGTCGTGGCCCACAGCCAGAAGCGAAAGAAATGCGAGACGACCGGATGCAGATCCAGAGCGCGGTGCGCCTGGCAGCGATGCAGATAAATAGTCACGCCTGCGATCGTGACGTGCGTCATCACGAGGGTGGCTACGACGATCTTCCAGACCGGCCAGTCGAGCAGGCCGGTGGTGAGGAAACTGAGGACTTCCGGGGAAATCATTGACTCTCCGTGATTGCGTCAGAAAAAAAGCGCGGGTCGAATGCCTCTCAGATCGAATATCTGCAAGGCGTCCGGCAGCCCGTATTATAGGCGGGTTTGTTGCGCTGCACGAACAGTTCGCATCGCAAGTGCTAGTTACAAAACGACATTTCGTCGACCTCCGGCATTTTCGGCACCCGGACGGTGATCGACGCCCCACTCAGACCGGCGCCGGGCCGTTACGTTCAGACTGATCGGCGGGCAGCGAGGCAAGCGGAGCCTGATCCGCCCCTTCGACCATCGACGAGACTCGGACCTCGCGTTGCGGCAGCGGCACCTTGATCCCTGCGTCCTTGAACGCGCGCCAGATCGCCCGGTTGACGTCCGACCGCAGTCCGTCGGTGCCTGCCTCGGGGTCGCGCACCCAGCAGGTCGCCTCGAGTTCGATGCCGTCCTGGCCGAAGTCCTTCAGGAACACGGTGGCGGCGGGGGCCTCGATCACGCGTGGCTGCGCTCTGGCGGCACGCAACATCAGGTCCATCGCATGATCGATGTCGGTGTCGTAGGCGACACGGATCCGCGTGGCGACACTGCCGTTCTTGTCGCCGTAACTGAAATTCTGCACCGCCTGATTCAACAACAGATCGTTCGGCACGAGCGCCTCGACGCCGTTCGGAGCACGGACGACGGTACAGCGCGTGCGGATCTGCGTGACGCTGCCGTTGTACTTGTCGACGGTGATCACGTCGCCGATCCGCAGGCTGCGATCGAGCAGGATGATGAAGCCCGACACGTAGTTGCTCGCGATTTTCTGCAGGCCGAGTCCGAGCCCGACGCCGAGCGCACCGCCGAAGACCGACAGGACCGTGATGTCGATGTCGACCAGCCGCATCGCGATCAGGATCGCAACGACGATGAGAACCGCGTTCGCCAGCCGGGCCAGCACGATACGGATGCTGCCGTCGATCGACTCCGCGCGCATCAGCCTGGTTTCGAGGATGGTGCCGATGCCGAGCGCCGCGACCATCGTCACGAATATCCAGAACGCTGCCGAAAGCACCTGCCATACGCTGATCGTGACGTTCTTGCCGAATGCGAACGTCGCCTCGGGCCCGCTGAACGCGGCGATCACATCCGGCAGGAAGCCGGTCACATGGAGGACGACCAGCAGCCACCCGAGGATACCGAACCACCTCTCCACAAGCAGCATGCCGGGGCTCGGCTTGAAGACGCGCCGCAGCGTGTACAGGCCGATGTTGATGCCGACGTAGGCGATCGCGAGGATCGAGAAGATCCGCAGGATGTGATGCGGCTGGCGATAACCCGTCATGACGCGTTCTGCGATGGTTCCGAAGACCCATGCGAACAGCGGCATCAATACCCTGTCGAGGCCCTCGAAGCGGGTCCGCAGCAGCTTCGCATTGCGTTCCGGATTCAGGTGGACGTAGTCCTTGGCACGCCTGACCAGAGCGCGCTTGGTGAAATAGGCGATCACCCATCCGACCGCGAGACAGCCTGCCGCGATGCCGAGCTGCGTGAGCAACTGCGGCTTCTGCAGTTCGTGCCAGGTGTCGAGCAGGACAGAGCCGAGGTTGTCGTCTTTCATGCGATAGGGTCGTAGATGATCACCGGCCGTTCGACGCCGATGCTGCCGGGTGTTCCCGGATCATTCGGCAGCGACGACCGGCGCTTCGCGCTTCTTCAGCACGGCTGCGAAGAAGCCGTCGGTATTGGTGCGATGCGGCCACAGCTCGAGCATCACGTTGTCGTCGAGCTTGTCGCCCGCGATGATGCCCTGCCGCTTAAGGATGCCGGTGGCCGACTCGATCTCGAATTCGGCATGGGTCGCGAGGAATGCGTCGACGACGTCGTGGTTCTCGGCGCGCAACAGACTGCAGGTCGCGTAGACGAGCCGCCCGCCTGGCTTCACGAGCCTGGACGCGGCCTCGAGAATACTGGACTGCTTGGCGGTCAGTTCGACGATGCTGTCAAGCGACTGGCGCCACTTCAGATCCGGATTGCGACGCAGCGTACCGAGCCCGCTACACGGTGCATCGATCAGTACGCGGTCGGCCTTGCCGGCCATCCGCTTGAGCTTCGGGTCGCGCTCGCTTTCGATCAGCACGGGATGCACGTTCGACAGACCACTGCGCGCGAGACGCGGCTTGAGCCGCGCGAGCCGCTTCGCGGAGACGTCGAGCGCGTATAGCCGGCCGGTCGATCGCATCAGGTCACCGAGCGCCAGCGTCTTGCCGCCGGCGCCGGCACAGAAGTCGACGACGAATTCGCCGCGCTTCGGACCGACCAGCGTCGCCAGCAGCTGGCTGCCTTCATCCTGGACTTCGATGCGACCGTCGAGAAAGATCTTCTGGGCGCCCAGTGCAGGCTTGCCCTTCACGCGGATCCCGTGCGGGGCGAGCGCGGTCGGCTCTGCCTCGAGGCCCGCCGCGCGCATGGCCTGCAGCGCATCGTCGCGGCTGGTCCGCATCGTATTGACGCGCAGGTCCAACGGTGCCGGCTTGTTCAGCACCGCGGCGATCTTCTCGACCTCGGCGTCGGCGAAGCGCAGCTTCAGCGCGCTGAAGATCCAGTCGGGGAGGTTCGAACGCGTCGCCAGCGGCATCGTCGAACGATCGATCGTGCCGACGCGGCGCAGCCACGTGCGTTCGTCGCTGTCGAGCGTCGCGGCGATCGGCTCGACGCCGGCCGCGTCGGCCAGGCCCAGCAGGATCATGCGACGTGTCAGCGAGCCGGTACCGCTCTGCGCGAGTTGCGCGTATTCGAGCTTGCGACGCAGGACCGCGAACACGCTCTCGGCGATCAGCCCGCGATCGCGATGGCCGAGCATCGGATTCGCCTTGAAGTAGCGGCTGACGCACATGTCGGCCGGCATGGCGAACTCGAGGACATCGCCGAGCACCGCCTCCGCATGACCGATGACGTTGCCGTGGTAGCCGGGGTCGTGCGGATTGTCACCGCGCTTCGCGCGCGGCGCCGCGCGCATCGTGGCCGACGGACGCGAGCGTTGTGCCTTCGCGCCGCGGCGCGCGTGCTGCTTGGGGGCGCTCATGAGCAGACCTTCATGGACAGACCATCAGCGCCTGCGACGCGACCGCGTCGGCGAGCGTTACGCGGCCGTCGGCCATCACGGCCCGACCGGACAGGAACCATTCGACCGCCTTCGGCAGCAACCGGTGTTCGGCAGCCAGCACGCGCGCGGCGAGCGCATCGGCCGTATCGTCGGGGCGCACAGGCACCACCGCCCGCGCGACGATCGGGCCCGCATCGACGACCGGGCTCACGAAGTGCACCGTCGCGCCGTGCGCACGCACGCCGGCGGCCAGCGCACGGCCGTGCGTATCGAGGCCTGCGAAGGCGGGCAACAACGACGGGTGGACATTGAGCATGCGATCCGCGTAACGGTGGACGAAGGTTTCGGAGAGGACGCGCATGAAGCCGGCGAGAACGACGCAGTCGGGCCGGTGTGCATCGATGGCTGCCGCGAGCGCGTCTTCGAACTGTTCGCGCGTCGTATAGTCCTTCGACTCGATCGCGACGGTAGGGATGCCGGCGGCACTCGCATAGACGAGGCCGGGGGCGCTCGCCTTGTTCGCGATCACGCAGGCAACTTCTGCAGGCCAGCCTTCGGCTCGGCAGGTGGAGATGATCGCTTCCATGTTCGACCCGCGGCCGGAAATCAGGATCACGATCTTTTTCACGGCGGCGAGTTTAGCATCGGCCCTCCTTCCCGACGGGACCGTGCCTTTGGATGCGCGCAGGGGTGCGACTTATAATTGCCGACTCTGCCGCGGACCTCACTGCGGACTTTGCTCCTCCATCCTCAACCGGCGTCAGCATGCGGGTCTTCCGTGGGCTTCCCAATCCAGCCAGTCGAACACCGTGCGCGCTCACCATCGGCAACTTCGACGGCGTGCATCGCGGTCACCGCGCTCTGATCGAACGCGTGCGGACTGCCGCCGACCGCCTCGGGATCCCCGCCTGCGTGATGACCTTCGAGCCGCATCCGCGTGAGTTCTTCTACGCGCGGATGGTCGCCGAAGGCAGGGTCGACGACGCGGTCAGGCCGCCCGCTCGCATCGCCAACCTGCGCGACAAGCTCGACGAACTCGCGGCCTGCGGCGTCGATCGCGTCATCGTCGAGCGCTTCAACGCGCGCTTCGCATCGCTGTCCGCCGAGCACTTCATCGAGGACATCGTCGTGGCCGGCTGCCACGCGCGCTGGCTGATGGTCGGCGACGACTTCCGCTTCGGAGCCCACCGCCGCGGCGGCTTCGCGATGCTCGAGGACGCCGGCGAGCGCTTCGGCTTCGCGGTCGACACGCTCGCGTCGGTGACGACACCGCACGATGGCGAGTTCGCGCCCGGCGACGAGACGGCTCCCGAAGAACGCGTGTCGAGTTCAGCGATCCGCGCGGCGCTGGCAGCAGGCGACCTGGGCCGCGCCGAACGGCTGCTCGGACATCCCTACTTCATCAGCGGCCACGTGATCCACGGCAGAAAGCTCGGCAGGACCATCGGCTTCCCGACCGCGAACATCCTGCCGCACGGCCGCACCACCGACCGCCAGACGGCGCTGTCTGGCATCTTCATCGTCCGCGTTCACGACGTCGCCGGCGAGCCGGTGCCCGGCGTCGCCAGCATCGGCGTTCGACCGACCGTCGAGGACGCGGGGCGGGTGGTGCTCGAGGTCCACCTGTTCGACTTCGCCGGCAGCCTCTACGGCAAGCGTGTGCGCGTCGAGTTCATCCACAAGCTGCGCGACGAGGAGAAATACGACGACGTCGCACGGCTGTCCGCGGCGATCGCGGCCGACGCCCGAGCGGCACGCGCGTGGTTCGGCCTGCGGCAGGGCGCCGCCAGCGGCGTGCCGCGTACGACCGATGCGGTGGTCGCCGCCACCGACCGAATTACCTGAGCGGTCGCGCGCCGGGTCACCATCCCGCGCCCGCCTCCGCTCCACGGCTTCGTCGCAGCGCGCTGCGGTCGACACGCCACGCCGCATGCCGCACGACGGCGAACCAGGAATCGAATCCGAACCGAGCCGCTCGCAGCGGCCCTGACCATGTCCGAAAAATCGAAGTCTCCCGACGGCGCCGGCAAGACCGGCGTCGACTACAAGTCCACGCTGAACCTGCCTGACACGCCGTTCCCGATGCGCGGCAACCTGGCGCAGCGCGAGCCGCAGTGGGTCGCCGACTGGCAGGCGCGCAAGGTCTACGAGCGCATCCGTGACGCGCGCAAGGGCGCGCAGAAGTGGATCCTGCACGACGGTCCGCCATATGCGAACAACGCGATCCACATGGGCACGGCCTTCAACAAGATCTTGAAGGACATGGTCGTGAAGTCGCGCAACCTGATGGGCTTCGACGCGCCCTACGTCCCGGGCTGGGATTGTCATGGGATGCCGATCGAGATCCAGATCGAGAAGCAGTACGGCAAGGCCTTGCCGCCGCTCGAGGTGCAGGCGAAATCGCGCGCGTATGCCGAGACGCAGATCGTCGGCCAGATGGCCGACTTCAAGCGGCTCGGCGTGCTCGGCGAGTGGACCCGTCCGTACAAGACGATGAACTTCTCGAACGAGGCCGAGGAGGTACGCATCCTCGGCCGCATCCTCGAGAAGGGCTACGTGTTCCGCGGGCTCAAGCCGGTCAACTGGTGCTTCGACTGCGGGTCGGCGCTCGCCGAGGCCGAGGTGGAGTACCAAGACCGCGTCGACCTGTCGATCGACGTCGGCTTCCCATTCGTCGAAGACCAGCGCGCGCAGATCGCCGAGGCGTTCGGCTTCGACGACCTGCCGGACAAGCCCGGCTACATCGTCATCTGGACCACCACGCCGTGGACCATCCCGTCGAACCAGGCGCTCAACGTCCACCCGGCGTTCGATTACGCGCTCGTCGACTCGACGCGCGGCCTGCTGATCGTGGCCGCCGACCGCGTCGAGGCGTCGCTCGCGCGCTATGGCCTCGAAGGCGCCGTGCTGGCGACCTGCAAGGGCGAGGCCCTCGACCACATCGCGTTCGCGCATCCGTTCTATCCGCGGCGCTCGCCGATCTACCTGGGCGACTACGTGACGCTCGAACAGGGCACCGGCGTGGTCCACTCGGCGCCGGCCTACGGCATCGAGGACTTCATCTCGTGCAAGGCGAACGGTCTGGCCGACGACGACATCATCAACCCGGTCACCGGGGACGGTACCTACGCGTCGAGCGAACCGCTGTACGCGGGGCTGTCGATCTGGGACGCGAACCCGAACATCGTCGAGACGATCCGCGAGGCCGGCGCGCTGTTTCGCGTCGAGAAGTTCACGCACAGCTACATGCACTGCTGGCGGCACAAGACGCCGATCATCTATCGCGCGACGTCGCAGTGGTTCGCCGGGATGGACCGGACTTCAAACGACGGCGGCGCCACGCTGCGCGAGTCCGCGCTGCAGGCGATCGACGCGACGCGCTTCTTCCCGCACTGGGGCAAGTCGCGGTTGTACTCGATGATCGCGAACCGCCCCGACTGGACGTTGTCGCGCCAAAGACAATGGGGGACGCCGATGGCGTTCTTCGTCCATCGCGAAAGCGGGGCGCTGCACCCCGACACGCAGGCCCTGATCCAGGACGTGGCAGAGCAGATCGAGAAGGCCGGCATCGAAGCCTGGCAGACGACGGACGCGACCGACATGCTGGCCCGATACGACCGGGGCACGCCGGAGACCGACGCGTCGATGTACATGAAGAACCGCGACACGCTCGACGTGTGGTTCGACTCGGGCTCCACGTTCCAGACGGTGCTCGGCGGCCCGAACCGCCACGGTTCGCACAGCGACGTGCTGCGCTATCCGGCCGACCTGTACCTCGAAGGCTCGGATCAGCATCGCGGCTGGTTCCATTCGTCGTTGCTGGTCTCGTGCATGCTGAACGGGCGCGCACCGTACGAGATGCTGCTGACGCACGGCTTCGTGGTCGACGGCCAGGGCCGCAAGATGTCCAAGTCGCTCGGCAACGTGACCGCGCCTCAGAAGCTGATCGACCAGTACGGCGCCGACATCGTCCGCTGGTGGGCCGCATCGACCGACTACACCGGCGACGTGTCGATCTCCGACGAGATCATGAAGCGCGTCGTCGAGAGTTATCGACGGATCCGCAACACGCTGCGCTTCCTGCTCGCGAATACGTCGGACTTCGATCCGAAGCAGCATGTCCTGCCGATCGACCAGTGGCTCGAGATCGATCGCTACGCGATCGCGCGGCTCGACGCGCTGCAGAAGGAGGTGCTCGCGCATCTCGAGATCTTCGAGTTCCAGCCGGTCGCGTCGAAGCTGCAGACCTACTGCTCCGAGGACCTAGGCGGCTTCTACCTCGACATCCTCAAGGACCGCCTCTACACGGCAGCCGTCGACGGCCTGCCGCGCCGATCGGCGCAGAACGCGCTGTGGCATATCACGCAGGCGCTGCTGCGACTGCTCGCACCGTTCATCTCGTTCACCGCCGAGGAAGCGTGGTCGGTGTTCGCGCCGGAATCGCTCGCAGAGCGCGGGACGATCTTCGCGGAGACGGCCCATCTCGTGCCGACGCTCGCGCATCCGGAAACCCTGCTGCACAAGTGGCAGGTGATCCGCGAAATCCGTGGCAACGCGCTGAAGAAGCTCGAGGACGCACGCGCCGCGGGGGCGATCGGGTCGTCGCTGCAGGCCGAGATCGAGATCCGCGTGCCGTCGGATCGCTACGGGCTCCTGCTCACGCTGAAGAACGACCTCCGCTTCGTGATGATCACGTCGCAGGCCGTGCTGCACGAGACGCCGCACGAGAGCGAATGCGAGATCGTCGTCATGCCGTCGAAGCAGCCGAAGTGCGACCGCTGCTGGCACTACCGCAGCGACGTCGGCAGCGACCCGGCCCATGCGACGCTGTGCGGCCGCTGCGTGTCGAACCTGTTCGGTGCAGGCGAAGTCCGCACGGGGGCCTGAGCGTCGCATGTCGGCGGCCGGCCGTTAGGTCTCAGAGCGCGAAGATCGGACACCGCAGGCCGTGATCCGCCTGCTGCAGTACGACTTCGTCCGCCTCGACGCGCTGCGCGGCGACGCGACGCAGGTCGATGGCCTGCCGGTGGTCGACGGCGCGCTGCCGCCGACGTTCGTCATCGACGAAGCCATCGTTGCCCTGCGCGCCGGCGGCGAGGCACCGTGGTGTGCGCCGTTCGCGTTCGTCGAGCGGGAACGCGGAAGGATCGTCGGCAGCGGAATCTTCAAGGGAGAACCCGACGAAGGCTGGGTCGAGATCGGCTACGGCGTCGCCGCAGGCTGTCGGGGTGCAGGGCACGCGACCGATGCCGTCTTCGAGATGGTCAGGCTGGCTTTCGCGCAGCCAGGCGTGCGAGCCGTCTATGCCGAGACGTCGACGGTCAACGGCGCGTCGCGGCGCGTGGTCGAGAAGGTGGGATTCATGCATGCGGGGCAGCGATTCAGCGATGACGACGGCATGGTGGATTGCTGGTTCGTGGAGAAGTCGTGATGGTTTTCGGTCGGGAGAGGTTCCGGAGTCGCGGCGTTCATTCGCTGTCAGGCCGGCGTAGGCCCGGCGCCCGCTGTGCGTGTCCGTCGCCAACGCACTTCGACCCCGACCTCGACTGTCGTTCCGAGCGCCTGTGGGGAAGCTCTACCGCGAAGCTCGGGCGCGCGGGTCACGCCTGGACGATAAGGTCACTCCTTCGTCGGGACGACATTTGTTTGCATGTCGTTCCGAACACGGTGACGAACCTCTACCGCGACCCCTACTGCGGCTGCCCCAGCAACGCCGCCCGCAATCCCTTGTCGACCGCGCGCTCGCCGATGAACATCTTCAGCAGCGCCACGTAGAAGTCGTCGCCGACGATCGCGTCTCCCTGCGGCTTGCCGTTGACCAACAGCCGGGTCCCATTCGCCGGCACGAAATCGAGGTCGATCTCGTCGCCCTTCTTCACGCCACCGACCGCACGCACCTGGCCGTCGAAGACATCCATCCGCGCCAGCAGCGGCTCGAGCGCCTCGTCCTTGTAGTTTTTCCGGATGCCGTCGCTGAAGGACTTCGCAAGCACGCCCGAGTTGACCCCGAGCAGCATGCGCACCGCGATCCGCTTCGCCCCCTCCAGCACATAGATCTGGTCGGCGTCGGTTTCCTTCCGTGGCAGGTAGAGACCGGCCACGTAGCCCTGGAACAGGTTGCCACCGCGCACGCCGACGCCGTTGAGCACCACCTTGCTGCCGCCGAGACGGATCACGTCCTCGTAACGCATTCCCTCGCGTTCAACCGTGGCCGCATGCACCGGCGCGAGCAACGCCAGCACACAAGTCCCCGCACTCGTCAGACGAATGAAGCCACTCATCGCGATACCCTTGGCGCTTCCGATCCTGTCTTCACCGTTCATCTTCCATCCTTGTCCGTCGCCCTGCTGCTGTTCCCCGACTTCGCGCTGATCCTGCTCGGCGCGCTGCTGAAACGATACGCGCGATTCGATCCGGCCTTCTGGACCGGGCTCGAACGGATGGTGTATTTCGTTCTGTTCCCGTCGCTGCTGTTCGCATCGACCGCAACCGCGAAACTCGATTTCGATGCGACGGCCGGCCTCGTCGGGGCCTGCCTCGCGGCGATGACGACCGGCATCGTGCTCGGCTATCTCGCCCGTCCGCTGTTCAGGCCGGAACCGGTCGTGTTCGCGTCGGGCGTCCAGTGCGCATTCCGCTTCAATTCGTACATCGGGCTCGCCCTGGCGGGCCGACTCGGCGGCAGCGAAGGCATCGCGCTGATGGCCGTCGTGCTCGGCATCAGCGTGCCGATCGCGAATGCGGCCGCAGTCTTCGCACTCGCGCGCCACCAGAACGCAGGCGTCCTCCGCGAG
>JBDTIS010000201.1:0-54428 GCA_039936235.1 Burkholderiaceae bacterium
CGCATCGAGAACGCCGTGTCGCGCGTCGCGTTCGACGGTGCGCGCGACCGCCACCAGCCGCAATACTCGGTTCCGTACGCCGCGGCCGACGGCGACATGTACATCGAGCTCCACGTGCCGCTGTACGACGACGCGCGCTTCGACGGCACGCTGGTCGCAGTAACGTCGATGGCTGGCCTTGCCCGCAACGCGATGTCGAAGGAGGCCGCCGCGGAGTTCAACGTGATGCTGGTCGACGGAGCGGGCCGGACGCTGGTCGACAAGCTCGGCGCCGGCGGCCTGAACGACGGGCGGATCGGCGACAGCGCGGTCAACCTGCCGCTGGGCTCCCCGCTGACCGACGTGGTGCTGCGCGCGACCTCCTATCATGGACGCAGCCAGCTCGCCGACAAGTTTCTCGCCTGGGCCGTGCTCGCGCTGTCGCTGCTGATCGTCTGGACACTGACGTCGCAGATGCGTCATCTGCGCGGACGCCAGGAGGCCGAGGCCGCGCGCGACCGGATCTTCAACCTGTCGCTCGACATCCTCGCGGTGATCGATCATCGCGGCCGCATCACGCGGCTGAACCCGGCCTGCGCGCGCATCCTCGGCCGCGACCCCGAAAGCCTGCATGGCGCCTCTCTGCTCGACCTGGTCCATCACGAGGACCGCGCCGCGACGACGGCCGAACTCACGCGGATCTCCGAAGGCGGCGTCAGCAGCGCATTCGAGAATCGGTGCCGCCGCTTCAACGCCGACGGGACGATCGAATACCGCTGGCTGGTCTGGAATTTCAACCCGGACCTCCAGACCCGCGGCGACAAGCGGCTGCTCTACGCGGTCGCGCACGACATCACGCAGCGCCGCGTGCGCCAGCACGCGCTGCAGGCCGAGACCACGTTCCGTCGCGCGATGGAAGACTCGATGCTGACCGGCATGCGCGTGCTCGACATGCAGGGCCGCATCACCTACGTGAATCCTGCGTTCTGTCGCATTGTCGGATTCGCCGAACACGAACTGCTGGGCGCGACCGCGCCTTTCCCCTACTGGCCGCTCGAGCGTTACGCGGAGAACTACGAGACGCTGCGCAAGATGCTGACCGGCTCGACGCCGCCGTCGGGCCTCGAGGTGCGCGTGCGCCGGCACGATGCGACCGATCTCGACGCGCGAATGTACGTGTCACCGCTGATCGATACCGACGGCGTGCAGAGCGGCTGGATGACGTCGATGACCGACATCACGCAGAGCAAGCGGGCGCGGCAGGAACTCGCCGAGGCGCAGGAGCGCTTCCTGACCGTCCTCGACGAGCTGGACGCCGCGGTATCGGTGTGTGCGATCGACGAACAACACCTGCGCGGCGTGCAGCAGCGGACTGCCGAAGAGATCGACGCGGGGACCGGCCGTCTGCTGTTCGCGAATCGGTACTACCGAAGCCTGGTCGGCGACGACACGCGCAGCCATTTCGAACTCAAGGCCACGCAAGGGCCGGCATCGGCGCCCGACGAAGGCATCCGCCGCGACGGCTTCGGTATCGAGGTCTACAGCGCGCGCGCGCAGCGCTGGTTCGAGGTTCGCACGCGGACCATCCAGTGGGTCGACGGGTCGCCGGTACGGATGCAGGTAGCGACCGATATCACCGCCCGCAAGGCGACACAGGAGCGCGAGCGTCAGCAGGAAGAAAAGGTGCAGCTCACCAGCCGCCTGATCGCGATGGGCGAGATGGCCTCGTCGCTCGCGCACGAACTGAATCAGCCGCTGACGGCCATCAGCAACTACAGCATGGGCACGGTCGCGCGCGTCAGACGCAACATCGCGACCGGCGCCGTCACCGATCAGGTCGAGCTGCTGGCGATGCTGCAGAAGACGTCGGCACAGGCCGAACGGGCCGGTCACATCATCAGGCGCATCCGCGAGTTCGTGAAGCGCAGCGAGCCGCGGCGACGCCGCTGCCGCATCGAAGCGATCGTCGACGACGCCGTCGGCTTCGCAGAAATCGAGGCGTCCAAGAAGCGGATCACGATTCGCCCGCAACTGCCGCACGACATCGACGACATCGACGCCGACCCGATCCTGATCGAACAGGTCCTGCTGAATCTGATCCGCAACGGCTGCGAGGCGATGGAGGACAAACAGGCGATCACCGGTACGCGCGAGATCGTCGTCACGGTCCGCAACGTCGCGCCCGATTCGGGCGTCGGGAGCGAAGGCCGATCGATCGAACAGGTCGAGTTCGCGGTGATCGATCGCGGCCAGGGCATCGCCGCCGGCCTCTACGAGAAGCTGTTCGAGCCTTTCTACAGCACGAAGGCCGAGGGGATGGGGATGGGTCTGAACATCTGCCGGTCGATCGTCGAGTTCCACGGCGGCCGTCTGTGGGCTGTGCCGAACCCGGCGGGTGGGACGATCTTCCGTTTCACGCTGCCGCGATCGGCAGCGCCCGTCACCGACACGGTGCCGCGCGTCGCCGCAACTTCCGACGAGCAATGAGCCGCGTCGCATACAATCGGCGCATGTTCAGAGAACCTCCTGCAGACCCCCGCCGCGAACCGGCTCGACCCGCCAGCCTGGTCTATGTCGTCGACGACGACGAAGCCGTCCGCGACTCGCTGCGCTGGCTGCTGGAGGCGCACCGCTATCAGGTCTCCTGTTTCGCGCGCGCTGAAGACTTCCTCACGCATTACGAGCCGACGCGTACCGCCTGCCTGATCCTCGACGTCCGCATGCCGGGGATGAGCGGGCTCGAACTGCAGGAGCAGCTGGTCACGCGCGGGGTCAATCTGCCGATCCTCTTCATCACCGGGCATGGCGACGTGCCGATGGCGGTGGACACGATGAAGAAGGGCGCGGTCGACTTCATCGAGAAGCCGTTCAACGAGGCCGACCTGCGTGCCTCGGTCGAGCGGATGCTCGCGGCGGCAGAGGACGAGGCCGAGACGCGCAAGCGGGAGCGCGAACGCGAAGGGCTGCTGTCGCGCCTCACGGCGCGCGAACGCCAGGTTCTCGAATGCATCGTCGCCGGCCGCCTGAACAAGCAGATCGCCGACGACCTCGGGATCAGCATCAAGACTGTCGAGGCCCATCGCGCCAACATCATGGACAAGCTCAACGCCGGTACCGTGGCCGACCTGCTCAGACTGGCGCTCACGCGCGGCTAGCACGCCAAGGGACGCTCCCGCGTCCGCCCGCATCGTCAGCGCGCAACAAAAAAAACCCCCGCCGAAGCGGGGAAATTTGCCACCCACCCTGAAAATCTATGCTCGACGCTTGCTGCGACGGCGGGATGCGAACAAGGCCGTCGCGGCGATGCCTGACAGCGCGAGCGAATCCGGCTCGGGCACGACGCGCGGCGTCACCGCGCCTTGCGTCACGGACAAGCCGTCGATCTTGAAATAGTCCTTGGTTCCGTCGTTGGATCCGTTGGTCGCGTTGGCCCCGATGGACATGTAGGCACCGACCATCCAGTACTTGGAAGAGGCGACGGATGCGGACAGCGAACCGGTGCCGCCCGGCTGGCTCTGCAGGTTCTGCAGGTTGCCTGCGATATTCCAGCCGTTGGAAAGCAGGTCCTGGAAGGTGCGTGCCGTGAGGCCGCTGGTCGGGTCTGTTGCGCAAGGGCTGGGAGAGCAGCCGGTTCCCGTATACACGAGCACGGTCGCATCGGCATCGATGCTCGAGGAGCCTGACGGGAAGCCGACCGATACGCTGTTGAGTTGCACAGCGCTCGCGAACGAGAACATCATCGCCTCGTAGGAGCCCATGTTGTCGATGGCGTGTTCGTTGTCGCCCGAGTTCGGGTTCCTGGTGTTTCCCGAGCCCGTGAGCTCGGAGGTGTTGCCGGTGCCCGGCTGACTGGTGATCGCCAGTTCGTTCAACGTCGATCCGCTGTAGGCGTAGCGTGAAACGAAACCCTGCTCGAGCGTTCCGGTGTAGTGACCGCTGCCACCCGTGCTCGCCCAAGCGGTGGCGGTCACCGCGTTGGTGATACCCCTTGCGTTGAAGGTGAGCGAATTGCCGTAATTCGTTCCGTTCGTGGCGTTCCATCCGCTTTTCGCAGAATTCCAAGTGCTCGAACCGGCCGCCGGTGTGCCGGTGAACGTGTAGGTGCCTGTGGTGGGAACCGCTACGGCCGATGTAGCAAGACAGACCGCTAGCGTGGCCAGAGCAAAGCGGATGGGCTTCATCAGTACAAAACCTCGTTTGATTATTAATCTTCAGCCTGATGCGTATGCAAGCTTGTCCGGGATAAATGCAAGCGCTGTGCCCGAGATTCCAAGAGATTGATTCATAAATAAAGACGTGTTTTCCGGAGACTGAAATGCGGCCGAATTGGAAAGCATTCCGACACTTTTTGTAGGTCGTCTTCCTACGGCGACCCAGATTCTGTTGCGCAGGGCTGCACATGCTAAGCTGCCGGCCCGCCAGGCTATACGCGGGCGCGGCGGCGTCTGCATCTTCCGAAAAACCTTTCGATGACTGCGTTTCGATGACGGCACGACTGCTTGACGGCATCGCCCTGTCGACGTCGCTGCGCGCCGGCCTCGCCGAACGGGTCCACGCGCTCGCGGCATCGGGCACGGTACCGGGACTCGCCGTCGTCCTAGTCGGCGACGATCCGGCGTCGCAGATCTATGTTCGCAACAAGGCCAGGGCCTGCGCGGAGGCCGGCATGCATTCCGAGATGCGCGTGCTGGCGGCGACCACGAAAGAGTCCGAGTTGCTTGCCGTGATCGACGCGTTGAACCGCGACCAGACGATCCACGGAATCCTCGTCCAGATGCCGCTTCCGCCGCAGATCGATCCGGCCACGGTCATCGAGGCGATCGCGCTCGCGAAGGACGTCGACGGTTTCCACATGCTGTCGGCCGGTGCGCTGGCTACGGGCCGGATCGACGCCGGGATCGGCTTCCGCCCTTGCACGCCTTACGGCGTGATCAAGATGCTCGACGCGGCGGACGTCCCGATCGGCGGCGCCCATGCGGTCGTGATCGGCCGCAGCAACACGGTCGGCAAGCCGATGGCGCTGATGTTGCTGGCTCGCAACGCGACGGTGACGATCTGCCACAGCGCGACGCGCGATCTGGCGAGTTTCGTCCGTCAGGCGGACATCGTGGTGGCTGCTGTCGGTCGCGCGTCGACGGTGACCGCCGACATGGTCAAGCCCGGCGCCACGGTCGTCGACATCGGCATGAATCGCGACGCCGCCGGCAAGCTCGTCGGCGACGTCGACTTCCCAGAAGTCCGCGAGGTCGCCGGCTGGATCTCACCCGTTCCGGGCGGTGTCGGCCCGATGACGATCACGGTGCTGCTGGAGAATACGGTGCTCGCGGCCGAACGCGCCGCAATGCCCCGCCCCTGACTCCGCGAAGCGATCCCATGCCCACAGACGTGTCGACCAACCCTCTTCTCGAAGGCGGCGACCTGATCCGCTACGACGCGGTCGAGCCCGAGCATGTCGTGCCCGCCGTGGACCACGTGCTGGTCGAAGCGGCTACGTCCGTCGCGCGGCTGCAGGCCGATCCGACGGCGCCCACGTGGTCGACCTTCGTCGAACCGTTGGAGGCGGCCACCGAGCGTCTCGGCCTGGTGTGGTCGGCCGTGTCGCATCTGAGTGCCGTCACCGACACACCGGAACTGCGTGCCGCCTACAACGCCTGCCTGCCGAAGATCACCGCGTTCTGGACCGAGCTGGCGCAGAACCACGCACTGTTCGATCGCTACAGGACGATCGAGGCGTCGCCGGCGTTCGCCGAGTCGTCCCCGTCCCGTCGCCGCGTCGTCTCGAACGCGCTGCGCGACTTCCGCCTCAGCGGCGCCGAGCTGCCACCGCCGGCCAAGGCGCGCTTCGCGCGGATCGAGGACGAACTCGCGCAGCTGTCGCAAGCGTTCTCCGAGCACGTCCTCGACGCGACCAACGAGTTCTTCATCGATATCCCCGATGTCGAAGGTCTGGCCGGACTGCCGGACGATGCGCTGGCGGCGGCGCGATCGCGAGCCGAGCAGGCCGGCGTCGACGGCTATCGCATCACGCTGCACATGCCGTCGTATCTGGCCGTGATGCAGTTCGCGAAGGATCGCAAACTGCGCGAAACCGTCTACGCGGCCAACGCCAAGCGCGCGTCCGAGTTCGGCAAGCCGGAGCAGGACAATGGACCGTTGATCGTCCGCATCCTGACGCTGCGCGCCGAGGCCGCCGCCCTGCTCGACTACGCCGACTACGCGAGCCTCGCGATGGTCTCGAAAATGGCCGAATCGCCTGAACACGTGCTGCAGTTCCTCGAGCAGTTGCGGGCCCGCGCAAAGCCGTTCGGCGAGCGCGACATGCGCGAGCTGTCGACCTTCGCCGCCGCGCATCTCGGCATCGAAGCGTTGCAGGCCTGGGATATCGGCTTCGCGTCCGAGCGCCTGCGCGAACACCGCTACGCGTTCTCGCAACAGGAGGTGAAGTCGTATTTCCAGGAGGCCAAGGTCCTGGAGGGGCTGTTCCGCGTCGTCGGACACCTATTCGGCGTCGATGCGCGCCAGCGTGTCGGGGCACACGCGCCGTCGCTGTGGCATCCGGACGTGAAGTTCTTCGACCTGATCGATGCGGGCGGGCAGATCGTCGCGCAGTTCTATCTCGACCTTTACGCACGCGTCGGCAAGCGCAGCGGGGCGTGGATGGCGTCGGCGCGCAGCCGCGGCGTCCGCGCCGACGGAAGCCGACAGACGCCGATCGCCTACCTGACCTGCAACTTCTCTGAGCCGTTGCGCAATGCGGCCGGCCACGGCATCCGCGACGCGCTGTTCACGCATTCCGAGGTCAACACGCTGTTCCACGAATTCGGACACGGGCTGCATCACATGCTCACGCGCGTCGACGAGTCGTCGGTGGCTGGCATTCGTGGCGTCGAATGGGACGCGGTCGAACTGCCATCGCAGTTCCTCGAGAACTTCTGCTGGGAGTGGGACGTGGTCGAGCACATGACTGCGCACGTCGACACCGGCGCGCCGATCCCGCGCGCGCTGTTCGACCGCATGCTGGCGGCGAAGAACTTCCAGGCAGGAATGCAGACCCTGCGCCAGCTCGAGTTCGCCGTGTTCGACATGCAGCTGCACAGCCGCTTCGACGTGCACGGCAGCAGATCCGTCTCCGACCTGCTGGCTGAAGTGCGAAACAGCGTGGCGGTGTTCGAGGTTCCCGACTACAACCGCCAGCCGAACCAGTTCTCGCACGTCTTCGCCGGCGGCTACGCGGCCGGCTACTACAGCTATAAGTGGGCCGAGGTGCTGTCGGCCGACGCGTACGCGCAGTTCGAGGAGGACGGCGTCCTCAATCCAACGACCGGTGCGCGCTTTCTCGCCGAGATCCTCGGCGTCGGCGGTAGCCGGCCGGCGATCGAGTCGTTCGTTTCGTTTCGCGGACGCAAGCCCGATCTCGATGCGCTGCTGCGGCACAATGGGATGGTCGAGACCGCCTGAGCGTCGCGCCAGGACCTGCACACAGGGTCTTCGAATCGGGAGGAACATCGATGGGCATGGCGACGCGTTACCGGATGGGCCTCGCGGCCGGGCTGCTGTTCGTCCCCATCGCCGCCTCGGCGCAGTACAAGTCGATCGGCGTCGACGGGCGCGTGACCTACAGCGACGTCCTGCCGCCCCCGCCCGCGCGGATCGTCGAGCAGAAGAAGCTCGGCAGCGTCGTGTCGGAGCCGGCACTTCCGTTCGAAGTCCGGCAGGCCGTGACGAAGTACCCCGTCACGATCTACACCGGCGACAGGTGCGCGCCGTGCGACGACGCGCGCGGTTACCTGCGTTCGCGTGGCGTCCCCTTCGTCGAGAAGACCGTCACCAGCGACGAAGACATCGCGCTCTTCAGGCAGCAGTCGTCCGACGGGACGGCACCGGTGGTCCTGGTCGGTGGCCGCAAGGCGATCGGCTTTTCGCAGGCGACGCTTGCAAGCCTGCTCGACAACGCGGGATATCCGGCCACGTCGACACTGCCGCGCGAATTCCAGAACGCCACACCGACGCCGCTGTCGCCGACGACGCACGCACCGGGGCAAACCATTGCGCCAGCAGCGTCGACCGCTCGGCGTGGCACGGCAGCAGCGCCGCAACTGTCGACGCCGCCCGCCGACAACCCGTCGGGCTTCCGCTTCTGACGCAAGCCGACCTGCCGTTCCAACGAATTCATTCCACACTGCCGACTGATCGCTCCCTTGAAAATCGCGACCTGGAACGTCAACTCGCTGAAGATCCGCCTGCCGCACGTGCTCGACTGGCTCGCACGCAATCCGGTCGACGTGCTCGCGCTGCAGGAAACCAAGCTGACCGACGACAAGTTTCCGTTGGCCGAACTCGAAGCTGCCGGATACGACGCCTGTTACATCGGTCAGAAGACCTACAACGGGGTGGCGATCCTCACGCGACTCGCGACGCCGGCGACCGCCGTGATCGCGGACATTCCGGGATTCGAGGACGACCAGAAACGCGTGCTGTCCGCCACGGTCGATGGCATCCGCGTCGTCTGTGTCTACGTGCCGAACGGGCAGGCGGTGGGGACCGACAAGTACGCTTACAAACTGCGCTGGATGGCGGCGTTGAAGAAGTGGCTCGCGGGTGAACTCGCCACGCACGACAAGCTGGTCGTCGTCGGCGACTACAACGTCGCTCCGGACGATCGCGACGTCCACGATCCGAAGGCGTGGGAAGGACAGGTCCTGGTCTCGGTCGCGGAGCGCGCAGCGTTGGCGGCGATCGCCTCGATCGGCCTGGCCGACGCCTTCCGTCTCTTCGAGCAGCCGCCGAAGTCGTTCAGCTGGTGGGACTACCGGATGCTCGGCTTCCAGAAAGGTCGTGGGCTGCGCATCGACCACATCCTCGTGTCCGCCGCCATGCAGAAGGCCTGTACCGCATGCGTGATCGATCGCGACGAGCGGAAGAAGCCGCAGCCGTCGGATCACGCCCCGGTGATCGCGACCTTCGAGCCCTGAACGGCCCGTTCTAACGGACCTCGTCGAGGCCGAGGTCCTGGATCTTTCGCGTGATCGTATTGCGGCCGATGCCGAGCCGCTGCGCCGCTTCGATGCGCCGGCCGCCGGTGTGGCGCAACGCCATCCGGATCAACGTCGCCTCGAACTGCCGCGTCAGCGCGTCCATCACGTCGTGACGGTCGAGTGCGAGCATGTGCGCGGCCATCCGTTCGAGCTCCATTCGCCACACGTCGTCCGACTGCGGTGCCACTTCGTTCGCGCTGCCGGTCGTCGACTCGTTCCGGTTCGATCCGTCGTTGTAGACCGGCGTACGGGACAACGAAGTGACGCGCGCCCCTTCGGGCGCCGCACCGCGCATCTCCGGCGGCAGGTCCTTGACCTCGACGACCTGCGCCGGCGCCATCACGGTCAGCCAGTGGCACAGGTTCTCGAGCTGGCGCACGTTGCCGGGGAAAGGCAGGGTCACGAACAGCTTCATCGCCGCGTCGGACAGCCGCTTCGACTCGACGCCGAGTTCTCGTGCACTCTTCTGCAGGAAGCTGCGAGCGAGCAACGGGATGTCTTCGGCACGCTCGTGCAACGCCGGCAGCCGCAGCCGGATCACGTTGAGACGGTGATACAGATCCTCGCGGAACAGTCCCTGGCGCACGAGATCCTCGAGGTTCTGGTGCGTCGCGGCGATGACGCGCACGTTGGCCTTCATCGGGCTGTGGCCGCCGACCCGGTAGAAGTGGCCGTCGGACAGCACGCGCAGCAGCCGGGTCTGCAGTTCCGACGGCATGTCGCCGATCTCGTCGAGGAACAGCGAGCCGTTCTCGGCCTGCTCGAAGCGGCCGCGACGCATGCTCTGCGCACCGGTGAACGCGCCACGCTCGTGACCGAACAGCTCGGACTCGAGCAACTCCTTCGGGATGGCGGCGGTGTTCAGGGCGATGAACGGCGCGTTCGCACGCGGGCTGTGCCGGTGCAACGCGCGCGCGACCAGTTCCTTGCCGGTGCCCGACTCGCCGGTGATCAGCACGGTCACGTTGGACTGCGACAGCCGGCCGATCGCGCGGAAAACGTCCTGCATCGCGGGTGCTTGTCCGAGGATCTCGGGCGTCACCTCGATCTTCTCTTCGATCGCGGCTTCGCGCAGGCTCTCGTCGACAGCCCGGCGGATCAGCTCGACGGCCTGGTCGACGTCGAACGGCTTCGGCAGGTACTCGAACGCCCCCCCCTGGAATGCCGATACCGCGCTCTCGAGATCCGAGAACGCCGTCATGATGATCACCGGTAGTCCCGGATAGCGCGCCTTCGCGGCCTGCAGGATCTCGAGCCCGGCGTTCGGCGTATTGCCTCCCGGCATGCGGATGTCGGACACCAGCACCTGCGGCGAATCGGTCTCGAGGGCAGCCATCACGTCGGCGCTGTTGCTGAAGCTGCGCGACGCGAGGTTCTCGCGCGCAAGCGTCTTCTCGAGGACCCAGCGGATCGACTGATCGTCGTCGACGACCCAGATGGCCTTCATCGATCGGGGGACCGCGGCAAAAGCGATCCGTCGACGAAGCGTTGGGGAAGCAGGTCGCGGAACGTATCGATGAAGAACGCTCTTGTCGGGGACAGTGAATCCGTGCGGGCGTTAGGCGTCATGGCAGGGGCAACAAGATACGGAATTCGGTGAGTCCGGGCCGGCTTTCGAAGTCGATGGTGCCGTGATGCTCCTCTACGAACGTCTGCGCCAGCGTGAGGCCGAGCCCGGTGCCACCTTTCCTTCCCGATACCAGTGGGAGGAACACGCGATCCCGGATCTCGGGATCGATTCCCGGGCCGTTGTCCACTACATGCAATTCCAGTGCCAAGCGGTGGCGGGTTCGTGCAACCGTGACCTGCCGGCTGATCCGCGTTCGCAGGATGATCTCCGCGTCGCCGCGTGCGATCCATGGCGCCAGCGCCTGCGACGCGTTGTGTGCGATGTTCAGCAGGGCCTGGATCAGCTGTTCCTTGTCGCCGCGGAATTCGGGGATGCTGGCGTCGTAGTCGCGGGCGATCACCAGGCCGCGCGAGTACTCGGCCATCATCACGCTGCGTACCCGCTCGCAGACCTCGTGGATGTTGACGTCGCCGACGATGCGCGCCTTGCGATGTGGCGCCAGCAGTCGATCGACCAGACTCTGCAGCCGGTCCGCCTCCTTGATGATGACCTGCGTGTATTCAGACATCTCGGCCGCGAACGCCGGTGTGGACACCTCCATCTGCAGCAGTTGCGCTGCCCCGCGG
Organism: Burkholderiaceae bacterium; assembly: GCA_039936235.1. Classification (GTDB taxonomy): domain Bacteria; phylum Pseudomonadota; class Gammaproteobacteria; order Burkholderiales; family Burkholderiaceae_D; genus CAHJXF01. The sequence continues at coordinate 11,211 of JBDTIS010000201.1, forward strand.
ATGCCCCCGAGCGGGTTTTTGATCTCATGCGCGAGGTTGCGGATCAACTCCCGGTTGATCTGGCTCTGGTCGTGCAGGCGCTCTTCGCGATCGATGCGGCGCTGCTGGTCGGTCTCCTGCATCTCGAACAGCACCGGGGTGCGCGGCTCGTCGGGCAGCACCGTCACGATGCCGTGGACCTGCAGCGCCTCGCGGCCCGGTCGATGGAGCTGGAAGTCGAGGCGCTTGTTGCTGTACTCCAGGCGGCGCGCGTCGGTGAACAGCTCGTCGATCAGTGATCCGTCTACCAGCATGCTGGACAGCCGTTGCCCGCGCATCGTGTTCAGCGAGAAGTCCAGCAGCGTTTCGGCCGCGATGTTCGCGAAGGCGATCCGCCCCTGCTCGTCGAGGATGATGACGGCGGAAGTCAGCAGGTCGAGTCCGGCATAGCGCTTCGGGTCGAGCGGACCATCGGCGAGCGCCCCGGCATCGGCGGACGAGCCGGCGCCACGCGAGTCGACCTGCCGGGGGCTGGACACGACCTACTGCACCTTGCTGATTTCGCTCCGGATCGAGGCGATATCGCTTTCCGCACGCGCGATGTCTTCCTTCAGCCGCTCGGTGCGATCGAGATAGCGTTGGTAATTCCGTTCGTTGCCCTGCCGCTCGGGCTCGCCGTTGTTGTACTCGCGCCTGAGGTCCGACAGCCTGGCTTGCTTGTCGCGCAGTTCGTCGTCGAGGATGCGTCGGCGGTCGCTGTCACGCGCCTTTTGCGTAAAGTTGTCCACTTTCGGGAAGCCGGAAGGCGTCGGGCTCTTCGTCGTATTGACCGCCTTGGGAATGACGACCGGATCGACCACGAGCCGCGTGCATCCCTTCGTGTTGCCGGTGTTCTGGAACGTGACGTTGCCACGGTCGTCGACGCACTTGAACACGTCCTGTTGCTGCGCACGCACCGTTCCGCTCGCGAGCAGAAGAATGGAGACGGCGGAGATCAGGTAGGCGAGACGGCGACCGGACATGGACTTTCCGTGAGACGAGGCAGGCGTACAAGCGAGCGGCATCATAACGCCGCCGTACCGAATCCAACGGCTCGCACAGGCCTGCGGTGCACGAACGAAACGCGGCGCCGAAGCGCCGCGTCCGCACTTCGTCGCCCGCTTACAGCGAGTAATACATGTCGAATTCGACCGGATGCGTCGTCATGCGAAAGCGTGTGACTTCTTCCTGCTTGAGGTCGATGTAAGCGTCGATCATGCCGTCGGTGAACACACCACCCTTCGTCAGGAACGAGCGATCCTTGTCGAGGTGCTCGAGAGCCTGGTCGAGACTGGAGCAGACCGTCGGAATCTTCGCGTCTTCTTCGGGCGGCAGGTCGTAGAGATTCTTGTCCGACGACTCGCCTGGATGGATCTTGTTCTCTACGCCGTCGAGGCCCGCCATCATCAGGGCGGCGAACGCGAGGTAGGGATTCGCCGTGGGATCCGGGAAGCGCACTTCGATGCGACGCGCCTTCGGGCTCTGCACGTACGGAATGCGGATCGAAGCGGAACGGTTGCGCGCCGAATAGGCCAGCTTGACCGGCGCCTCGAAGCCCGGAACCAGGCGCTTGTACGAGTTGGTGCCCGGGTTCGTGATCGCGTTCAGCGCGCGTGCATGCTTGATGACGCCGCCGATGTAGTACAGCGCGAACTCGGACAGACCGGCGTAGCCGTCGCCTGCGAACAGGTTGGTACCGTCCTTCCAGATCGACATGTGCACGTGCATGCCCGAGCCGTTGTCGCCGACGATCGGCTTCGGCATGAAGGTAGCCGTCTTGCCGTACGAGTGCGCGACGTTCTGGATCACGTACTTCATCTTCTGGATCCAGTCGGCCCGCTCGACCAGCGACGAGAACTTGGTGCCGATCTCGCACTGGCCGGCGCCAGCAACCTCATGGTGATGGACCTCGACCGGCACGCCGATCGCCTCGAGGATCAGGCACATCTCCGAGCGCATGTCCTGCAGCGAGTCGACCGGAGGAACCGGGAAGTAGCCCCCCTTGACGGCGGGACGATGGCCAAGGTTGCCGCCTTCGATCTTCAGGCCGGTGGACCACGACGCTTCTTCCGAGTCGATCTTGACGAAGCAGCCCGACATGTCGACGCCCCAGCGAACCTGGTCGAAGATGAAGAATTCGGGTTCCGGACCGAAGTAGGCGACGTCGCCGATGCCCGACGACTTGAGGTAGGCCTCCGCCCGTCTGGCCAGCGAGCGCGGGTCACGCTCGTAGCCCTTGCCGTCCGACGGCTCGATCACGTCGCAGGCGATGCAGATCGTGGTCTCTTCGCGGAACGGATCGATGAACGCGCTGTTCGGATCGGGGTACAGCAGCATGTCGGACGCCTCAATGCCCTTCCAGCCGGCGACCGAAGAGCCGTCGAAGGCGTGTCCGTCGTCGAACTTGTCCTGACCGAAATGGGAGATGGGCACCGTGACGTGTTGCTCTTTTCCTCTGGTATCGGTGAAGCGGAAGTCGACGAACTTCGCCTCGTTGTCCTTGACCATCTTCAACACGTCTGACGCGGTCATGCTCATCGACAACTCTCCTGAATCGGTTTTTTGGGAAGAAGGAACGGGGCGGGTTGCGCATGAACGGGGACGAACACCGTTGTGGCGGACCGCAGCCATCGGAAAATATAGCACCTTCCATGCCACTCCCCAGACGGCGAGGCCACCGCAAAAATACGGCCTCTCCCTGCCGGGCAGCATTACTCGCGCAAGATCTCGCGGATTGTTTTCACCATAAAGGTGCCGGCGCACCAACAACGATTGTTTCGATGCATCAATCTCGGGCTTGCGGCAGAAACAGGGCCTGCAGGTCGTTTAGAAAGCGCAGACCCCTAGTGCTGGCGCGGACGCGAACCGCGTCGCGCTCGATCAGCCCGCGCGACTCGGCGACGGCGAGCGGCGCTTCGATGGTCGACAGCGGCAGGCCGGTCCGCTCCTCGAAACGCCGCAGCGGCACGCCATCGACCAGCCGCAGTGCGTTCAGCATGAACTCGAACGGCAGTGCCTCGACGTCGACCTCTTCCTCGTCGAAGGCGGACAGATCCTGCGCCGCGCGCTCCAGATACAGGTCGGGGTTGCGAATCCGCGTCTGCCGGACGATCCGGTCGGGGAACGACAGCTTTCCGTACGCGCCGGCACCGATGCCGAGGTAGTCGCCGTAGTTCCAGTAGTTGAGGTTGTGACGCGATTCGCGGCCGGCATGCGCGTAAGCCGAGACTTCGTAGCGCCGCCACCCGCCGCTGGCGACCCCGGCGGCGATCGCGTCGTCGATCGCGTCGGCCACGTCCTCGTCCGGCAGCCGCGGCGGATACTTCGCGAACAGCGTGTTGGGTTCGAGCGTCAGCTGGTACAGCGACAAATGCGACGGTGCGAAACGCCGGGCGATCGCCACGTCGCAGCCGGCATCGACCGCGTCCTGGCCCGGCAGACCGTACATCAGATCGAGGTTGACGTTGTCGAAGTGGCGCATTGCGATGTCGACCGCCTGGCGGGCGTCGCGACCGTCGTGAATGCGACCGAGCGCCTTTAGATAGCGGTCGTCGAAGCTCTGGATGCCAAGCGAGAGGCGGTTGATGCCGAGCGCGCGATAGTCGGCGAAGCGCTCCGCTTCGACGGTTCCCGGGTTGGCCTCGAGCGTGATCTCCGCATCGGCTTCGAGGACCAGACGGGCGCGGACCGCCGACAGCAGCCGGTCGATCGCGCCCGCACCGATCAGGCTGGGCGTACCGCCCCCGATGAAGACCGCGTGCACCCGTCGACCCCAGACCTGCGGAACGACCCGGTCGAGGTCAGCGATCAGCGCGTCGACATAGGCCTCTTCGGGAATGGCGGTGACACCGCCGGCGCGCTCGTGCGAGTTGAAGTCGCAGTACGGGCACTTCTTCACGCACCACGGAAAGTGTATGTACAGCGTCAGCGGCGGCAATGTGGTCAGCCGCGCGCGCTGCAGTCCGGGCGCGTCGCGACTGCGCGTGAGCGCGCGAACCGACCGCGCGGACCCGACCGGAATGATCGGGATCACCGGCCGGCGCCTTCTCTGAGAGCGTCCACCAGCCGCCGTAGCGCGATCGCGCGATGGCTGACGCGATTCTTCGTCGGCAGGTCGAGTTCGGCCGCGGTCACGCCCAGTTCGGGCAGCAGCAGATGCGCGTCGTAGCCGAAGCCGCCGTCGCCGCGGGGCACGTCGACGATGCGGCCGTTCCAGCGGCCGGTCGCCACGATCGGCTCCGGGTCGTGCGGTCGCCGCATGAACACGAGCACGCAGACGTAATGTGCATCGCGCCGCGTCTCGCCGGCCAGCGTCGTGATCAGCCTGGCGTTGTTGCGCCTGTCCTGGGTCGAACGCGAGGCGTCGGCCGGGTCGACGTCCGCGTAGCGCGCGGACCGCACGCCCGGCAATCCGTCCAGCGCGTCGACGCACAGGCCCGAATCGTCGGCGAGCGCAGCGAGGCCGGACGCGGCCGACGCATGCCGGGCCTTCGCGAGCGCGTTCTCGACGAAGGTCGCATGCGGCTCGTCGACCTCGGCGATGCCGAGCGCGGCTTGAGCGACGGATTCAAAGGCTAGCGGTGCCAGCAGTGCGGCGAACTCGCGCAGCTTGCCGGGATTGTTGGACGCGATGACGAGGCGGGACATGAGCGACGGGAGCAACTGGGTCTGCGAGTGGCTTACGAAGTGAAGCGCTGACCGGTCAGCGGCGCGCACGCCGGACGACCTTCTTTCCGCCGATGCGAGTCTCATTGCCGGTCAGGAGGTTCGCGATGTTCCTGCGATGGCGATAGACGACCAGCGCACCCATCACGGTGATGGCGGCGGCAACCACGTCGAAACCGATCAGCAGCACATAGTAGAACGGCGCGAACAGCGAGGCGATCAGCGCAGCCAGCGACGAATAGCGGAAGAAGAACGCGACGATCACCCATGTCATCGCGGTCGCGAGACCCAGCCACCATGCGATCGCGAGCAGGATGCCGAACGCGGTCGCGACACCCTTGCCGCCCTTGAATCCGAAGAACACCGGATACAGGTGGCCGAGGAACACGGCCAGCGCCACCCCCGCGACGCCGGCATCGTCGATGCCATAGCGATAGCCCCAGGTCTGCACGAGCCACACCGGGAGCCACCCCTTGAAAGCATCGAGGAACAGCGTGGCGGCTGCGGCGCCCTTGTGGCCGCTGCGCAGGACGTTGGTGGCGCCGGGATTCTTCGAGCCGAAGCTGCGCGGGTCGGCGATGCCGGCAACGCGGCTGACCACGATCGCGAACGAGACCGAGCCGAGCAGGTAGGCCAGCACGATGGCGACCGCGGTCGCCAGCAAGGGATTCATCGCTTCGCCGCTTTCAGGTTGTTCACTCGGTGTCGATGATCGCGCAATGCACGGTCTTCGCGGCCAGCACATCCAACAACATCTGCGGCGCGAGGCCGACCAGATAGCCGCGCCTGCCCCCGTTGATATAGATCACCGGCAACGCGAGGATGCTCTCCTCGACATAGGTCGGCATCGCCTTGCGCACGCCGAACGGCGACGTGCCGCCGATCTGGTAGCCGCTATGACGCTGCGCGACGTCGGGCTTGCACGGCGCGATCCGCTTGACGCCTATCTCACGCGCGAGCAGCTTGGTCGACACCCTGCGATCGCCGTGCATCAGCACGATCAGCGGCTTCGCGGCGTCGTCCTCCATCACCAGCGTCTTCACGACGGCATGTTCGTCGACGCCCAGTTCGCGGGCCGATACGGCCGTGCCGCCGTGTTCCTCGTACGGATACGGATGCTCGTCGAACACGATGTCGTGTTCACGCAACCAGCGCGTCGCCGGCGTCTCGGATACATGCACGCTCTTCGACATGGCCGGCATTATATTGGCGTGATAGACATTTCTGCGATCGGGTTGCCTGACCGGAGCCGGGCCCCCATCGAAGCAATGAGGATCCTCGTCGCCTGCAGCGATCGGCTTGGGTCGAGGCCTGAGTCGCGGATGGAGGATGCGTACGTCGACCAGCGGGCGCATGAGGAACCTCTATCGCCCTGCATCGGTCCGCACGTCATGCCTGGTGGCTAAGATCCTCCTTCGTCGGGATGACCGTCGCTCCTTCGTCGAGAAGACAGTTGCTCGTTCGTCTGGAGGACCGTTGGTTCGCCGAGCGGTCGTGGAGGCCCGCAACGAAACCTATCGATCACCGCGACTTGCCGCGCTGGACGTTCTTCGATAGCCGCAACGCATCGAGCGCGGTCTCGATGAACATCGCATCGGGCGTGGCGAGCCGCCCTGCGTTGCGGATCACGAAGCGGTGATCGAGCGTGAAGAGCTTCGCACGCGCCACGGACGGCGACCGTGGTTCTGCGGACGCGAGATTCGTCAAAGACGTATCGAACGGCCAGGACGCCTTGTCGGCGCACGTGATCATCGCCATGACGCTGTGACCGGCGCATCGGTTGAACGCAGCGGCGTAGTGACTTAAGAAATGATCGATCTGCCGTCCTCGTGAGACGTATGACGTATTGCGGACCTACCGGAGGGCCGGTATCCGCGTCAACCGCCGGACTTCGCCGCGATCACCCGCGCCACTGCCGCGGTGAGCTTGCGCGCATACGGGACGTGCAAGAACTCGTTCGGGCCGTGCGCATTCGAGTGCGGACCCAGCACGCCGCACACCATGAATTGCGCCTTCGGAAAGCCGGACTCGAGCATGCTCATCAACGGAATCGTGCCGCCCTGCCCGAGAAAGCCGCACGGTGCGCCGAACGCCGCGTTCGACGCATCGTCGAGCGCCTCGGCCAGCCACGGTTGCAGGTCGGGCGCGTTCCATCCGGTCGCGATGCCGCGGTCGGGCCTGAACGAGACCTTCGCCTTGTAAGGTGCGTCGACTTCGAGGACGCGCTTGAGCTCGGCCAGCGCGGTCGGACCATCGACCAGCGGCGGCAGCCGCAGCGAGAGCTTGAACGCCGTGCGCGGCCGCAGCACGTTGCCGGCATCGGCCAGTGGCGGCAGTCCTTCGGCACCGGTCACCGACAGCGTCGGCTCCCACGTGCGATTCAGCAGCGCCTGGATCGGATCGGTGGTAGTCGGCTGGACGCTCTCGCCGTGATCGCCGCACGACCACGGGAAACGCTTCCACACCAGGTCGCCCAGAATCTGCGCGGTCTTGTGTGCCTGCGCGATCCGCTCGGCCGGCACCGCGCAGTGGAAGCTTTCCGGCAGCAGGCGACCGTTGTTCGAGTCCTCGATCCGATCGAACAGCTGCCGCATGACCCGGAACGAGGACGGCACGACACCGCTCGCGTCGCCCGAATGCACGCCTTCGTCGAGCACCTGCACTTCAAGCACGCCGGTGACGTTGCCGCGCAGCGACGTCGTCAGCCACAGCTGTTCGTAGTTGCCGCAGCCGGAGTCGAGGCAGACCACCAGCGAAACGTCGCCGAGCCTGTCCCTGAGCGCGTCGACGTACGGCAGCAGGTCGTAGCTGCCCGACTCCTCGCAGGTCTCGATCAGTCCGACGCAGCGCGGATGCGCGATGCCCTGTCGATCCAGCGCCTGGATCGCCGTGATCGCCGCGTAGACGGCGTAACCGTCGTCGGCGCCGCCACGGCCGTACAGCCTGCCGTCCTCGTATTTCGGCGTCCACGGACCGAGGTCGGCTCGCCAGCCGCTGAACTCAGGCTGCTTGTCGAGATGTCCGTAGAGCACCACCGTATGTTCGGTCTTCACTTTCTCCGCGTCAGGCGCGTGCTGCGAGCCGTCGGTCGCCGCGATCTCGAAGAACAGGACCGGCGTGCGTCCTTCGAGCCGCACGACTTCGAGCGTCAGGCCCCGGACCTTCTGCGCCTCGACCCAGCTCGCCGCGTCGGTGATCACGCGCTCGATGTAGCCGTGCGCGACCCAGTCCTTGTCGTACGCGGGGCTCTTCGCGGGAATCTCGATGTAGTCGGTCAGACGGTCGACGATGACGTCGTCCCACTGCTGGTCGACGAAGGACTGCAACGCGACCGCGTCGATGCGATCGGTGGCCGCGGCCGGAATCCGTGCGTTCATGGGTTGCTCCTCGTCTGTCGGGCGACGACCGTAGCGCATGTGTCTGGACGGTGCAAGCGGGCTCGTGGAAGAGATTCCTCACTGCATTCGGGACGGCAAGGAACAGGGTGGGAGAGGTTGCTCGCCGGGAAGAAGGGAATAGGTCGTTCCGAGCGCAGCGAGGAACTCATCCTGCCAAGCCGATCGACGCCCTACCCCCGGGGGTGATGCTTCGCGTGCAACGCCTTGAGCCGCTCGCGCGCGACATGCGTATAGATCTGCGTCGTCGAGATGTCGGCATGCCCGAGCAGCAGTTGCACGACGCGCAGGTCGGCGCCGTGGTTCAGCAGATGGGTCGCGAACGCATGCCGCAGCGTGTGCGGCGACAGCGGCGCAACGATGCCGGCCACGAGCGCGTGGCGCTTGACGAGCTTCCAGAACATCTGCCGCGTCATGCCGCCGTCGCCGATCGAATCGCGACGCGCAGTGATGAACAGCGCATCGAGTGCACGTGCGCCGGCGAGCTCGGGTCGCGCATCGCGCAGGTAGGCCGCGATCGCATCGCGGGCCGCGTCGCCCATCGGCACGAGCCGCTCCTTGTCGCCCTTGCCGACGATCCGCACGACGCCTTCTTCGAGGCCGACCATCACGGTCCTCAGGCCGACCAGCTCGGACACGCGAAGGCCGCTCGCGTACATCAGTTCGAGCATGGCGCGATCGCGCAGGCCGAGAATCGTCGCGCCGTCGGGCGCCGCGATCAACGCATCGACCTGCGCCTCCGACAGGGTCTTCGGAAAACGCGGCGGTCGCTTCGCGGTCCGCATTCGCCGCGTGGGATCGACACGCGCCGGATCGTTGCGCGACAGGTGCCGGTAGAATCGCCGCAGTACCGCGAGCCGCCGGTTCGCGCTGCTCGCCTGCGTCGTCGGATGGCGCTCGCTGATGTAGGCCGTCAGGTCCCGTTCGTCGGCCGCGACGAGGCCGACCGATCGTTCGGCGAGCCAGCGCGCGAACAGCGTGAGGTCGCGGCGGTAGGCGTCGAGCGTGTTATTCGCGAGCCCGTCCTCGAGCCACACCGCATCGCAGAACGCATCGATCGCCGCGACGCTCTCGCGCAGCGGTGATGGCAGGGCGGCGTCGGGAGGATCGGTGACACGGATCATCCTTTCATTCTGCCGGACGAGCGGTCGCGGACGCTCGGTTATCATCCGCCGCTCTTCGCGCCAGGCGTCGATGTCACGCCGCGGCAATCCCCAACATCACCCTTCGAATCACCGTTCATGGCCAAAGCCTTTCGTTCGAGTCGTCGCGGCCTGTGGCCGTGGCTGATCCTGATCGCCGCCGTGATCGTCGTCGACCAGTTGACGAAGATCGCGATCGGCAAGCTGTTCGTCTACGGCGAACGGAAGGAATTGATCCACGGTTTCTTCGATCTCACGCTCGTATTCAACAAGGGCGCTGCGTTCAGCTTCCTGTCGAACGCCAGCGGCTGGCAGCGCTGGTTCTTCACCGGCATCGGCATCGTCGCGGCGATCTTCATCGTCGTCATGCTCGCGCGCCATGCGTCGCAGAAGCTGTTCTGCACGGCGCTGGCGCTGATCGCTGGCGGCGCGCTCGGCAACGTGATCGACCGGCTGATCCACGGCCACGTCGTCGACTTCCTGCTTTTCTTCTACCGCGACTGGAGCTTCCCCGCCTTCAACGTGGCCGACAGCGCGATTACCGTGGGCGCGGTGCTGGTGGTGATCGACGAACTGCTGCGCGTGCAGCGTGCGCGCTGACCGCGCGCCGTGGCGTAGCATCGTGCGCTGGTCCGACAGTTCGGGAAAAGCAGCAGTCACGATGAACGATCTCGCAGGCAGGCATCTCGTCCTCGGCATGACCGGCGGCATCGCGGCGTACAAGACCGCCGAGCTGGCGCGTCGCCTGCAGGATCACGGTGCGACGATCCAGGTCGTCATGACCGAAGGCGCGAACCACTTCATCACGCCGGTCACGATGCAGGCGCTGACCGGCCGTCCGGTGTTCACCGATCAATGGGACGCGCGCCAGCCGAACAACATGGCGCACATCGACCTGTCGCGCGAGGCGGATGCGATCGTCGTCGTGCCGGCGTCGACCGACTTCATCGCGAAGCTCGCGAACGGTCTCTGCGACGACCTGCTGACGACGATGTGCATCGCGCGCACGTGTCCGCTACTGGTCGCGCCGGCGATGAACCTGCAGATGTGGGCGCATCCGGCCACACGCCGCAACGTCGACCGCATCGTCGAAGACGGCGTCGTCGTGCTCGGACCCGCATCGGGCGACCAGGCCTGCGGCGAGATCGGCAGCGGTCGCATGCTCGAGCCGCACGAGATCCTGGATGACCTGATCGCGTTCTTCCAGCCGAAGCTGCTGGCGGGCCGGCGCGTGCTGATCACCGCGGGCCCGACGCGCGAGCCGATCGATCCGGTGCGATCGATCACCAATCATTCGTCCGGCAAGATGGGCTACGCGATCGCGCGGGCCGCCCGCGAGGCCGGCGCTTCGGTCACGCTGGTGTCCGGACCGACCGCACTCGCCGCCCCGCGCGGCGTGACACGGATAGCCGTGGAAACCGCGCGACAGATGCACGCCGTCGTGCTGCCACTGGCCGTCGACGCCGACTGCTTCGTGGCGGTGGCTGCGGTCGCCGACTGGCATGTGCTGAACGCATCCGACCGCAAGCTCAAGAAGACGAGCGGCGACAGGGCAGCGAAGGGACTCGAGCTGCGATTCGCGCCGAATCCCGACATCCTCGCCGACGTCGCGGCGCTGCCTCGGGCGCCGTTCTGCGTCGGCTTCGCGGCCGAGACCGACGACCTGCACGCGAATGCCGAAGCCAAGCTCGTGCGCAAAAAGGTCCGGATGATCGTGGGCAACGCGGCGCAGGAAGCGTTCGGACGCGACGACAACGCGCTGACGCTGTACGACGCGAATGGCCGCACGACGCTCGAGCGCGCCGACAAGCTGGTCCTCGCCAGACAGCTTGTCGCCGCGATCGCCGAACGGATGGCCACAGCCGGGCTGGAAGACGCACGATGATCGCGTTCGACAACGGCCCTGCCAACGGCGACTACGTGCGCTATATCGACGAGCTCACCAAGCGCGCCGCGATTGCCGCATCGGCCGGGATCCTTACCGACAACGACGCCGGCGCCACGACGCTTGCCAAGGTTCGCAAGCGCCTCGCCGCGGAAGCGGCACGTGACCGCCCGCACGCCGCTGCAGGCGAATGGGTTCCCGGTGGAACGAGCATCGTCGCGTCGTCACAGACCACCGGGTTCGCGCCGACGACGGCCGTGACACCCCGAGAGACCGCAGCCGCGGCGATCGCTTCGGCCCTGATGAGCGGACAGATGGGCAACCGTCTCGCGCTGCCGACGCACATCAAGATCGGACTCGGCGCGATCGTCATCGGCATCGTGCTGATCCTCGCCGGCTTCTTCTGGGAGCCGTTCAACTTCGTGATCGTCGCCGGCGGTGGTGCATTGATCGTCTGGGCCGTGCGGATGATGCGGGATACATCGGCGCGATCGTCGGCGACGCGCTTATGAACCGACTTTCACCACGTTCATGAAACTCGCCGTCCGCATCCTCGACCCGCGCATCGCAGACCGCATGCCGCAGTACGCCACCGCGGGCAGCGCCGGACTCGACCTGCGCGCCGTGATCGACGCGGCGGTCGCGCTGGCGCCCGGCGACACGATGCTGGTGCCCACCGGCCTCGCGATCCACATCGAGGACACGGGCTTCGCGGCGCTGGTGTTGCCACGCTCGGGCCTGGGCCACAAGCACGGCATCGTCCTCGGCAACGGCGTCGGCCTGATCGACTCCGACTACCAGGGTCAATTGATGGTGAGCGTGTGGAACCGCGGCCGCGACGTGTTCACGCTGGAGCCCTTCGAGCGGATCGCGCAGCTCGTCATCGTACCGGTCGTGCAGGCAAGCTTCGAGATCGTCGAAGACTCCGCCAAAAGCGATCGCGGGGATGGCGGGTTCGGCAGTTCGGGGAGGACATAGGACTTTGGCTGAGGAACCGGACAAGAAACAAACCATCTCAAGCCCCATGCCAACCTTCGAAAATACTCCGCGGCCCCGACGCCGCCTCGGCTGGTGGTGGGCGCCCGTCGCGGTGCTCGTCGTCCTCTTCATCGCATTCCTGTTCCCGTGGAAGCTGAACTTCCTGCGCGACACGATCGCGAAGAAGGTCGAGGACGGCACCGGCCGCAGCTTCACGATCGGCGGCGACATCTGGCTGTACTGGCTGCAGGGGCCGCGCGTCACGCTCGACGGACTTCGGCTCGGCAACCCGGCGTGGGCGTCGACGCCGCAGATGGCGGTGATCGACCATGTCGACGCGAAGGTCTCGCTCGGTGACCTGCTGCACAAGCGAGTCGTGCTGACCAGACTCGAAGTCGTGAAGCCGATCGTCAACCTCGAAGAGGGCGCCGACGGCAAGCGCAGCTGGTACTTTGACAAGCAGCAGAACGACTCGAGCACGTCGATCGTCGTCAGGTCGCTCGCCGTCGACCAGGGCCACATCGGTTACGTCGCGAAGGAAAAGGGAACCGACGTGCAGGCCGATCTCGCCAGCCTGACCGGTGCAGACGTCGACACGCAAGGCGGCGGCGCGACCAACGGCATCGCCGCGAAAGCGACCGGCACGTGGAACGGCCTCAAGCTGCGGGTGGATGCGAAAGGCGGCGACCTGCTGAAGCTCGAGGACGAAGACACGCCGTATCCGTTCAATGTCAAGGCGACGATCGGCAGCAGCCGTGTCTCTGCCGATGGCACCGTCACCGGTGTCGCGGCGCTGAAGGCCGCGGACCTGAAAGTGACGCTCGCGGGTTCCAATCTGGCCGAGTGGTATCGCATCACCGGTGTCGGCCTGCCGGAGACGCCGCCCTACCAGACGTCCGGTCACGTCCGCATCGCGGACAACGTCTATCACTACGACGACTTCACCGGCAAGCTCGGGTCCAGCGACATCGGCGGATCGGTCGCCTTCGAGAAGCGCGCAGCACGACCGTTCGTCTCGGGCACTCTGGTGTCGAAACAGCTCGACCTCAAAGACCTCGCGCCGATGACCGGCAAGAAGCTAGAGCCCGCGGTAGCCCCGAAGGTGATCGACGCGACGAAGCCGCAGACGCTGATGCCGCAACTGGCGTTCAGCACCGACAAGTGGAACACGCTCGACGCCGATATCCATTTCACCGGCAAGAGCATCAAGAACGCAGGCGCCATACCGTTCGACAACCTCGAGATCCACGCGACGATGAAGGATCGCGTTCTCGCGTTCACGCCGCTGTCGTTCGGTTTCGCCGACGGCAAGATGGGTGGCAACTTCCGCTTCGACGGCAGCGCCTCGCCGATGCACGCGACGGTCGACGCACGCTTCGTCGACCTGTCGCTGGCGCGACTCACGCCGAAAGTCACCGATACGGCCAAGGCATCGCTCGGCCGGCTGAACGGCGACGTGAAGCTGGAGGGCCGCGGCAATTCGATCGCGGCGATCATGGCATCGGCCGACGGGACCGCACAGATCGCTATGGGTCGCGGCGAATCCAGTTCGCTGCTGCTCGAGCTGATCGGCCTGCAGGGCCCGCAGGTGGTCCGCTACCTGCTCGGCGACAAGAACTCGAAGATCAGCTGCGCGATCGGCGACTTCACGATGACGAACGGCGACATGACCACGAAGACGTCACTGGTCGACACCGGCATCAACGTGATCACGTTCGTCGGCGACGCCGACTTCAAGACCGAGAAGATGGACTTCACGATCACGCCGTTACCGAAGAAGAAGAGCATCTTCGTGTTGCGGACACCGTTTCATGTGACCGGAACGTTCGTGAATCCGAGCGTCCTGCCCGACTTCGGCACGCTGGCCGCGCGGGCCGGCGGCGCGATCGCGCTGGGGCTGATCAATCCGCTCGCCGCACTGATCCCGCTGATCGAGACCGGGCCGGGCCGAGATAGCGACTGCGCGGCGTTACTTGCGAAAGTGAAGAGCGCGCCCGTGAAGAACATCGACAGGGCGTCGCAGGTCAGGAAGGCGCCGGCGCCGAAGCCGCGGGCAGCGACGCCGTCCCGCTGAGACGACCTCGTTCAGCGCCGCCGCATCACGTGGAACCAGACGGTCCCGACCTGCTTCTGTTCGACCAGCTCGTTGCCGGTTTGCCGCGCGAAGGCCTGGAAATCGCGTACCGAGCCCGGGTCGGTCGCTAGCACGCGCAGCAGCTTGCCGCTGCCGATCGTCGCCAGCGCCTTCTTCGCACGCAGGATCGGCAGCGGGCAGGCGAGGCCCCTTGCGTCCACTTCGCTATCGATGGTCAGTTCGTTCGTCATGCTGGGCTCTGTGAGTGTAGAGATGCGCCGTCAGTCCGGCAGGCCGACCGGTTCGGGTGCCGGTCGCGGCGGCGGATCGACGAACTCGACTTCGAGGTTTCGCGCGCGCATCCAGTCGGCCACCGCATAACCCGTTCCCGCGCGCCACGGACGCAGGCGGTGCGGCGCGACGAGGCGGAACTCCGCCAGTTCCTCGTTCAAAGCGATCGTACCGCTGGCCTCGACATGATAGGCGATGATCAGCTCGTTCTTCCGCATGAACTCGTAGACGCCGATCAGCGTCAGCCGGTCCGCGTCGAGGTTGGTCTCTTCCTTCAGTTCGCGCGCCATCCCCTGCTCGGGCGTCTCGCCGGCTTCGAGAAATCCGGTGATCAGCGCGAACATCCCGTGGGTCCACAGCGCGTTGCGGGCGAGCAGGATGCGGCCTTCGTATTCGACCAGCGCGGCCAGCACAGGCAGCGGATTGCTCCAGTGAACGAAGTGACCGATCGGACAGGCGAGGCGCGCGCGCCCGCCGGTCTCGCGGGGCTCGAGCGGCGTCGCGCAATGCGGGCAAAAGCGCCACTCCGCGGTTGTCATGCCAATGGTCGTTCGACGATGTGCATTCTTAGAAAAGTTGGACCTGCCGCCGCGCTTCGGATCGTCGTTCCCGCGAACACGGGAATCCAGCGCCGTCGCTCGGTTTCGTCCGTGCCGTGTTCAACGCCACCGGATTCCCGCCTGCGCGGGAACGACGAAAGGGAGTGAAGCACCTTTCTCTGCGCCGTCACCCCCGGCGGAGGCCGGGGCCCAATTGCTCGTTGCTCGTGGACACAAAATCCGGGCCGGCCTTCGCCGCGATGGCAACAACGCATTCCCCGCTCGCGAAACTAGCGCGACTTGCCGCCCATCGAACCGCGGTTGTAGTCCGGATCGCCGGGCTTGATCTTGCGACCGATGCCCAGCAGCCCTCCCTGTTCGAGCGCACGCTCCTTTTCGTAGTTTTCGATCGCGGGCCGCGCGGCTTCGGCCTTCTTCGCGTCCACGTATTCCCAGCGGCCGGTCGAATGGAGTC
Source organism: Burkholderiaceae bacterium (assembly GCA_039936235.1). Classification (GTDB taxonomy): domain Bacteria; phylum Pseudomonadota; class Gammaproteobacteria; order Burkholderiales; family Burkholderiaceae_D; genus CAHJXF01. The sequence goes on from JBDTIS010000201.1 coordinate 26,673, forward strand.
GGATGCGGTCGCCGCTCGCAGTGGTGCCGTCGATCGGCACTTCCGCCTCTGCCATGACGGCGAACGGGACCCACGCGACGACAAGACCGCACAACAGCCGGCGCATCACACACGCTCCTCGACGAAGCCGCGTACCGACGCGAGCGCTGCATCGAGCTTCGCCGGTTCGGTGCCGCCGGCCTGCGCGGTGTCGGCCTTGCCGCCGCCCTTGCCGCCGACCTGCTGCGCGACGAAGTTGACGAGCTCGCCGGCCTTGACCTGGCCGATCAGGTCGGCCGTCACGCCGGCGATCAGGCTGACGCGGCCGGCGTCGACCGAGGACAACACGATCACCGCGCTCTTCAACTTGCTCTTCAACTGATCCATCGTCTCGCGCAGCGCCTTGACGTCGGCACCGTCGAGCTGCGTCGCCAGCACGCGCAGGCTCTTGCCCGAGGCATTGCCGGACACGTCCACCGCCTGCGACGCGAGATCGTCACCGGCCGACGATGCGAGTTTCGACTTCATACGGCCGAGCTCGCGTTCGAGGGTCTTCACGTTGTCGAGGATCTGGCCGATCCGCTGCGTGACCTCTTCGGGCTGCGCCTTCAGGGCCGACGCGGCCTCGTGAATCTGCGCGTCGAGCGCCTGGACGAACGAGAGCGCCTTCTCGCCGGTGATGGCCTCGACGCGGCGCACGCCGGCCGCGACGCCGCCTTCGCCGACGATCTTGAACAGCCCGATGTCGCCGGTCCGCGCGACGTGGGTGCCGCCGCACAGCTCGTGCGACGTGCCGATCTCGAGCGAGCGGACGACGTCGCCGTACTTCTCCCCGAACAACGCCATCGCACCTTTCTTGACGGCCTCGTCGTAGGGCAGCACGTTGACGCGCGTCGCGATGTTGGCCAGCACTTCCTTGTTGACGATGACCTCGACGCGCCGCAGATCGGCGCTCGTGATCGGTGCGCTGTGCGAGAAATCGAAGCGCGTCTTGTCGGCGTCGACCAGGGACCCGCGCTGCGCGACGTGCGTGCCGAGCACCTCGCGCAACGCCTTGTGCATCAGGTGCGTCGCCGAATGGTTGCGGATCGTGGCCGCACGGCGCTCGGCGTCCACCGTCGCATCGATCGCGTCGCCGACCTTCAGCGCGCCCGACACGAGGCGACCGTGATGGCCGAATACGTCGGGCTGGATCTTCTGCGTGTCGAGCACCTCGAAGACGCCGCTCGCATTCGACAGCCGGCCCGCATCGCCAACCTGCCCCCCCGACTCCGCGTAGAACGGCGTGCGATCGAGGACGACGATCGCGTCTGCGTCGGCACCGATGCGCGCGACCGACGTGCCGGCGACGTACAGCGCGATCACCTTCGCATGTTCGTGGAGCTGCTCGTAGCCCATGAACTCGGTCTTCGCGCCGCTGTAGTCGACTTTGCCGGCCGCCTTGAATTTGCCCGCCGCACGCGCCTGCGTGCGCTGCACCTCCATCGCGGCATCGAAACCGGCCATGTCGACCGACACGTCCCGCTCGCGACAGATGTCGGCTGTGAGATCAACCGGGAAGCCGTACGTGTCGTACAGCGTGAACGCGACCTTGCCGTCGAGCGACCCACCCTTCGGGATCGCCGCGAGTTCCGAGTCGAGGATCTTCATCCCGTTCTCCAGCGTCTCGCCGAAGCGTTCCTCTTCCTGCTTCAACACGGTCGCGATACGTTCACCCTGCTCGACCACTTCCGGATACGCCGCGCCCATCTCGCCGGCGAGGTCCGCGACCAGCTTGTGGAAGAACGGCTTCGTCTGTCCGAGCTTGTATCCGTGACGCAGCGCGCGCCGCACGATGCGGCGAAGCACGTAGCCGCGACCTTCGTTGCTCGGGATCACGCCGTCGGCGATCAGGAACGAACAGGCGCGGATGTGATCGGCGATGACCTTCAGCGAGTTGTCGGCGAGATCCGCCGTGCGGGTCTCGCGCGCGGCCGCCTTGATCAGCGTCTGGAACAGATCGATGTCGTAGTTGCTGTGGACGTGCTGGAGCACCGCCGACAGCCGCTCGAGGCCCATACCGGTATCGACCGACGGCTTCGGCAGCTTGTGCATCGTGCCGGACTCGTCGCGATTGAACTGCATGAACACCAGGTTCCAGATCTCGATGTAGCGGTCGCCGTCCTGCTCCGGCGATCCGGGCGGACCGCCCCAGACGTCGGGACCGTGGTCGTAGAAGATCTCGCTGCACGGACCGCAGGGGCCGGTATCGCCCATCGTCCAGAAGTTGTCGCTCTCGAACTGCCTGCCGCCCGGCTTGTCGCCGATGCGGATGACGCGCTCGGGCGGGACGCCGATCTCCTGCGTCCACAGGTCGAAGGCTTCGTCGTCGTCGACGTAGACCGTGGCCCACAGCTTGTCTTTCGGCAGCCCGTAGATTTCGGTGATCAGCGTCCACGCGAGGCGGATCGCGTCGCGCTTGAAGTAGTCGCCGAAGCTGAAGTTGCCGAGCATCTCGAAGAACGTGTGATGCCGCGCGGTGTAGCCGACGTTCTCGAGATCGTTGTGCTTGCCGCCGGCGCGCACGCACTTCTGCGAAGTCGTCGCGCGGTGGTACGCGCGCTGGTCGATGCCGGTGAATACGTCCTTGAACTGGTTCATCCCGGCGTTGGTGAACAGCAGCGTCGGATCGTTGACCGGCACCAGTGACGAAGAGCGCACGATTGTGTGCCCTTCGGCTGCGAAGAACTGAAGGAACTTGTCGCGGATTTCGGCAGACTTCATGCGGACCTGGGAAGGGGGTGGGTCGAAGAGACGGCGGGGATGCGATTGGCTCAGATCGCGGCCGGCGCAACCCTGAATCGTAACCGACGGAAGCGCTCGCTCGAGCAAGCACCTCCGTCGCCCTCGCGAACACGGGCGCCCAGTCTCGTTACGCCGTCCCTGCGATAGAACCGACCCTACCCGCCGCAATCAGATCGATTCGATCGGTGACGATCGCGTCGATCCCCGCCACTTCCAGCGCCTCGACCCGCGCGACCTCGTTGACCGTGTACGCAAGCACCGCGAACCCTGCGGCATGCAAACGCTCGATCACCGGCCGATCGAGCTGACGATGACTCGCGTGCACGCTGATGCAACCGAGCGCACTCGCCAGGTCGATCGCATCGGCCGGCAGCGTCTCGAACAGCAACCCGCGCGGCACGTGCGGCGCCGCGATTCGCGCAGCCGCCAGAGCCTCTCGGCTGAACGAAGCGAACAACGGCCATCCCGCCCGTTCGGACCCGCCCGGGAACCAGCGCCCGGTCAGTTCGCCGACGATCCGGCCAGTGCGCTCCTCGGCGCCGGGCGACGGCTTGATCTCGACATTCATCCAGACTCCGTTCGCCACACAGAACGCGACGACGTCCTCGTAACGCGGCACGCCTTCCTCGGCGAACGCCGGACCGAACCAGACGCCGGCATCGCGCTTGGCCAGATCGGCATACGACGTCGTCGCCATGCGCCCGCGACCCGCGATCGTGCGGCCGAAGTCCGGGTCGTGCATCAGCACCGGCACATCGTCGCCCGTCAGCATTACGTCGAACTCCACCGCGCGATAGCCATGTGCGAAACCGGTGCGCATCGCGGCGATCGTATTCTCCGGCGCGAGCGTGCCGCCACCGCGATGCGCGATCCGACGAGGGCCCGGCCAGAACGGTGCGGCCATCGATCAGGTCTTCTTGAGCAGCTTCCTGATCGCCGCCTTCACCTTCGACGTCTTCGTCGGCGGTTGCACGGGCGCGACGACGACCTGCTTCATCGCGACGTCGCCGAGGCGTACGGCGTCGTCGAGTCCGAGCTTGGCCGGCTTCTCGCCGGACCAGACCGCGTCGAGCTGCATGTCCATGATATTGCGGACCTTCTCGTAGTTCGGTAGGCGGATGCCGCGCGACGTTGCGGCCTGCGACAAGGCGGCGGACTTCATCACGCCGGCGAGTCCGGGATACCGGTCGTAGAAGCCGGTACGCTCGGACACGAGGTAGGCGGCGCTGGTCCACGGCAGGCTGCCGGTCTTCTGGTGCCAGTCGGCCGCGACCACCGGCGTCGCGAGGTAGGCGAGAAAGGTCGCGATGCCGTTGTAGACGTCCTTCGTACGGCCCTCCATCGCCCATAGGGCGGATCCGCCGACCAGCGCGCTGGATGGTTGGCGCGCACCCTCCTCGTAGTACGGCAGCGGTGCCACGCCGATCTTGAAGCGAGCGGTCTTCGCGATGTCGCCGAGCGAGCCGCTCGCGGTCGTCAGCGTGCCGCATTCACCGGATGCGAAACGCGCGTCGCCTTCCTCGCCGTGACCCGACGGCCAGAACAGCTGGCTCTTGACCCAGCTGATCATCAGCGCGACGTGACGTACGTGCAGCAGGTCGTTGAACGTCAGCGTCGCGCCCGGACCGTCGAGCCCGTTGTTCCTAGTCGCGATCGTCTCGCCGTGCACCGCCCCGAGATTCTCGATGTGGATCCAGGCCTGGTCACTGCTGGTGTAGCTGCACTTCATGCCCTTGCCGGCATCCTGCAACTGGACGAGCTGGTTCTGCAGCGCACGCCACGTGGCCGGCGGCGCGTCGAGCGGAATGCCCGCCTTCTCATAGGCCGACTCGTTGTAGAGCAGGACCGGCACCGAAGCCTCGAGCGGAAAAGCGCGCACGCGGTTGCGATCGTCCTTCATGAACGCGACAGCGCCCGGAATGAAGAATTCGAAGTCCTTCGACTTCGCGAGCGGCAGGATCTCGAACATCGGCTTGATCCCGTTCCTCACGGCCAGCACGTCGCCGGACTCGACATCGCTGACCTGCAGCAGGTCGGGTCCGTTCGGCAGGCTCATCGCCGCGATGCCGGCCGTCGTCGTGGTCCTGTCGTCGCCCTTGAACAGCAGGTCGACGTGATAGTTCTTCTGACCGGCGTTGAAGCTGTCGACGATCGCCGTGAAGGTCGTCGCCGGCACGCCGGTCATCGAATGCCAGACGCGGACTTCGGTAACGGCCGACGCGGCCGATGGCAATGCCGCTGCGGCGACGAACGCGATCGCCGACGAAGCGGCGAGGATAAACTGCGGCGGGGTACGGCGGTGCTGACCCGAATGCATCTGGGCGTCCTCGATCGATAAAACGGAGGCAGATTATAGTCAGCGACCAGGGTCCGTCCTGCCCGGCCCCATCCGATCGAAAGAACGCGTCTTGTCGAATCTCGAATCCGCCTTGCCGAACCCTCCCCCGACGCCGGGCGCCCTAGCCGGCGTTCGCGTCCTCGACCTCACCCGCGTGCTGGCCGGTCCCTACTGCGGCCAGTTGCTTGCGGACCTCGGTGCCGAAGTGATCAAGGTCGAGCGCCCCGTCTCCGACGGCCATGGCGGCGGCGACGACACCCGTGCGTGGGGCCCGCCGTACGTGAAGGACCGCGACAGCCACTCCACCGACGTGTCGACCTATTACGTCGCGGCGAATCGCGGCAAGAAGTCGATCGCGATCGACCTCGCGAGCGTCGACGGCCAGCGGACCGTGAAAGCGCTCGCGACGATCAGCGACGTCGTCCTCGAGAACTACAAGGTCGGACAGCTCGCGCGTTACGGCCTCGACTACGCGTCGCTGTCGCTTCTCAAACCTTCGCTGATCTACTGCTCGATCACCGGCTTCGGACAGACCGGCCCGTGGGCGAAGCGCCCGGGCTACGATTTCATCGTACAGGGGCTGTCGGGCTTCATGTCGATCACCGGCGAACGCGAAGACGCCTGTCCCACCTGTCACGGCGGCCCGCCGCAGAAAGCCGGCGTCGCGATCAGCGACCTGCTGACCGGCATCTATTCGGCGACGGCGATCCTGGCCGCGCTGCTGCACGTGCGCAAGACCGGTCAGGGGCAGCACATCGACATGGCGCTGCTCGACGTGATGATCGCGACGATGGCGAACATGAACACGGCCTACCTGAACAGCGGCGAGGTACCAGGTCGCGTCGGCAACGCGCATCTCAGCATCGTCCCGTATCAGGTCTTCGCATGTGCCGATGGCCATCTGATCCTGGCCGTCGGCAACGACATTCAGTTCCGCCGCTTCTGCGCCGCGGCCGGCTGCAGCGGGCTCGGCGAAGACCCGCGCTTCGCGATCAATCCGGCGCGCGTCAAGAACCGTGCGGTGCTCGTGCCGCTGCTGGAAGCGATCCTGATGGGCCGGACCAAGCAGGCGTGGATCGCTCGACTCGAAGCCGCCGACGTGCCTTGCGGTCCGATCGACCGCATCGACGAAGTGTTCGAGAATCCGCAGGTGCAGGCGCGCGGCATGCGTTTCGAGATGCCGCACGAAGAAGCCGGCACGCTGGCGCTGGTGCGCAATCCGATGCGGATGTCGGCGACGCCGCCGGCTTACGATCTTCCGCCGCCGGCCCTCGACGAGCATCGCGCAGAGATCCTCGCGATGCTCGATGCGGCGAAGCACGGGTAAGATTCGCCACCCTTCGGGCAGTGGCCGGCCTTCGGTCACGGAGGCGCCTGCGTCAACCTACTCGATCGCCTCACGGCATCGTGGCGCAGGTATCGCTGCGGTTCGTCCCGCGCGACGAGCCGACGACGTTAACGAGACATTGCGCGTGCCAGCGCGATGCGAGTCGGACGTGCCGGCGCGCCTTCGCGTTCGCCCGATCGTGCAGGGCTCTCCATGAACTTCATCGCCGTCGTCCTGCTGGCGCTGGCCATGTCCACCGATGCGTTCGCCGCCGCCGTCGGCAAGGGCACCGCACTGCAGAACCCGCGCTGGTCCGAAGCGCTGCGCACCGGGCTGATCTTCGGGGTCATCGAAGCGATCACGCCGATCGTCGGATGGGCACTCGGTCGTGCGGCCGCCGACTACGTCAGGCAGTGGGATCACTGGATCGCGTTCGTGCTGCTGCTGTTGCTCGGCAGCCGCATGATCGTCGCCGCCTTCAGGACGTCCGGCGAACCCGAGGCCGAAAAGCCGACCTCCCACGGATTCTGGGTCCTTGCGACGACCGGCTTCGCGACCAGCATCGACGCGATGGCCGTCGGTGTAGGCCTCGCATTCCTCGACGTCGATATCTTCCCGATCGCGGCGGCGATCGGCTTCGCGACCTTCGTGATGGTGACGGTCGGCGTGATGGTCGGCCGACTGCTGGGGAAGATCGCCGGCCGCTGGGCCGAAGCGGTCGGCGGGATCGTGCTGATCGGCATCGGCTCGGCGATTCTCTTCGAGCATCTGCGCGCGGTCTAGGACTTGAGCCGCCAACCGCTCCGCATGATCCAGGTCGCGACCGACAGCGCGATGAAGAAGAACGCCAGCGTCATGGAAACGCTGACGCCGATGTGGACCTCGGACTGGTCGAAGAAGCTCCAGCGGAAACCGCTGATCAGGTAGACCGACGGATTGAGCATCGACAGCTGGCGCCACAGCGGCGGCAGCATGCTGACCGAATAGAACGGCCCTCCGAGGAAGGTCAGCGGCATCACGATCAGCATCGGGATCAGCTGCAGCTTCTCGAAGCCGTCGGCCCAGATGCCGATGATGAAGCCGAACAGGCTGAACGTGACCGCGGTCAGCACGAGGAACAGGAACATCGCGATCGGGTGGGCGATATGGAACGGCACGAACACCGCGGCGGTCCCGAGGATGATCAGCCCGACCAGCACCGACTTGGTCGCCGCGGCGCCGACATAACTGATCACGATCTCAAGGTGACTGATCGGTGCCGACAGCAACTCGTAGATGGTCCCGGTGAACTTCGGGAAGTAGATGCCGAACGACGCGTTCGAGATGCTCTGCGTCAGCACCGACAGCATGATCAGTCCCGGCACGATGAACGCGCCGTAGGTCACGCCGCCGATGCTGTCGATCCGCGAACCGATCGCCGAACCGAACACGACGAAGTAGAGAGCCGTGGACAGCACCGGCGAGATGATGCTTTGCGTGACGGTGCGCCAAGTGCGCGCCATCTCGAGACTGTAGATCGCCCGCATGGCGTGGACGTTCATGCGGTTTCCTTGATGAGGTTCACGAAGATGTCCTCGAGCGAACTCTGAGTCGTGTGCAGGTCGCGCAGCCGCACGCCGGCCTGGCCGAGGTCGTCGAGCAGCGACGAGACGACTGCTTCGGTCTGGCGCGGATCGTAGACGTAGGTCAGTTCATCGCCGTCGGCGCTCAGGACCAGTTGATGCTTCGCGAGGCTCGCGGGAATCGCGGACAGCGGCTTCTGCAGCTGCAGCGTCAATTGCTTCTTGCCGAGCTTGCGCATCAGCGTGACCTTGTCTTCGACAAGAATGATTCGGCCGTGGCTGATCACGCCGACGCGGTCGGCCATATCCTCGGCCTCGTCGATGTAGTGCGTCGTCAGGAAAATCGTCACGCCCGACTCGCGCAGCTTGCGGACCATCGCCCACATGTCCTTGCGCAGCGCCACGTCGACGCCGGCGGTCGGCTCGTCGAGGAACAGCACGGTCGGCTCGTGCGCGAGCGCCTTCGCGATCATCACGCGGCGCTTCATGCCGCCCGAGAGCGTGCGGATGCGGTTGTCCTTCTTGTCCCACAGTGACAACGCCTTCAGCGTCTTCTCGATGTAGGCCGGGTTCGGTGCCTTGCCGAATAGCCCGCGGCTGAAGGACACAGTCGCCCAGACCGTCTCGAACGCGTCGGTGGTCAGCTCCTGCGGCACGAGACCGATCATCGAACGCACCTCGCGATAGTTCTTCACGATGTCGCGGTCGGCGACCGAGATCCTGCCGCCGCCCGGGTTGACGATGCCGCAGACGAGGCCGATCAGTGTCGTCTTGCCGGCGCCATTCGGGCCGAGAAGCGCGAAGATCTCGCCGCGCTGGATGTCGAGGTCGATTCGGTCCAGCGCCTTGAAGCCGGTGGCGTAAGTCTTGGAGACGTCGACGAGCGAGATGATCGGGGTCATACGGGTGACGTGGGGTCGGGGTGGGCCAGTATGACCGGGTCGCGGCTCAGGGCCGGGTCTTGCGCTTCGTCGTACTCGCGAACGTGGGAACACGAACGAAAGTGCACTCAACGCGTCAGCAGCGACGTATCGAAATCCGGATTCAGCAGCGCATTCAGCACGTGGTCTCGCCACGTGTCGACGATGAACAGATAGTCCTTCGCGAGGCCCTCGCGGACGAAGCCGAGACGGCCTAGCAAGGCCGCGCTGCGCGCGTTCTCGGGCAGATGGTTCGCCTGGATCCGGTGCAGTCCGCGGACGTCGAACATGTAGCGGATTGCGGCCGCAAGGCCTTCCCGCATCAGCCCCCTGCCCTCGTGGGCCGCGTCGATTTGATAACCGAGCATGCACGACTGGAACGGCCCGCGCGCGATCTGCGAGAAGCCCATGCGACCGATCACGACGCGACTTCCGGGATCGTTCCCGTCGAACAGATCGAAACGCACGCCGCGATCGGCGACGAAGTCGTCGATCGACCGGCCGATGCTGCGCTCCCAAAACTTCCTACTGTAGAAATCCACGGGCGCAGGCGGATCCCAGCGTGCGAAGTGGGCGCGGTTGCGGGTGAAGAAATCGACGGTCTCGGATTCGTAGCCCGGTCGCACGTGTGCCACGCGCAGGCGTGGCGTCACCAGCACCGGCAGATCGGCGACCGTCACAGCAGGCGCTTCCTTCATTCGACGCGGCACGCCTCGTCGAACGTCAGTCGCGGGCTGCGAACAAAGATCTTCGCCGGATCGCCGTAGCCCAGGCTGCAGATGAAATTGGTCCTGACTGCAGTGTCGGCGAAGAATGCGGCATCGATCTTCGCCTTGTCGATGCCCGACATCGGTCCGGTATCGATACCGAGCGACCGCGCCGCCATGATCAGGTACGCACCCTGCAGCGAAGAATTGCGGAACGCCGCGTCTTCGATCATCGGCTGGTTGCCGAGGAACCAGCTACGCGCGTCGGCGTGGGGGAAGAGCTTCGGCAGCTGCTCGAAGAACGCCATGTCCATGCCGATGATCGCCACCACCGGTGCTGCCATCGTCTTCGCACGGTTGCCCTCGGACAGCGCAGGTTCCAGCTTCTTCTTCGCCTCGGGCGAGCGCACGAACACGATCCGGGCAGGCGAGCAGTTCGCCGACGTCGGTCCCATCTTCATCAGGTCGTAGAGCGCATGCAGCTGCGCGTCGCTGACCGGCTCGTCCTGCCAGCCGTTGTGAGTGCGCGCGTCGCGGAACAGCTGGTCGAGCACCGAGTCGGGCGCCGCCGTGTGGTGCGGGTGGTAAGAGGGATCTGACATGCGGCCTCGCGGTTTCTGGATGGAAGGGATCAGGTGCGCGCGAGGACGTCACGGATGAAATCGAGCCGGTCCTGGCCGAAGAACATCTGCGACCCGACGAACACGGTCGGTGCCCCGAACACCCCGCGCGCGACGGCCTCGTCGGTCGTGGCCTTCAGCGCGGCCTTCACCTCCGGATCGGTGACGGCGGCCATCACGCTGGCCGGATCGAGCCCGATGCGCTGCACGACGGCGGCCACCACCGATGCGTCGTTCATGTCGCGCTGGTCGATCCAGATCGCGCGAAAGACGGCGTCGACGTAAGGCAGAAAGCGGTCCGGCTGCTTCAGTTGCAACGCGGTGGCCGCGCGCATCAGCAGCAGGGTATTGATCGGGAAGAACGGGTTGTGCTTCAGCGGCACGCCGTAGCGCTGCGCGTGGCGCAGCAGGTCCTCGAACACATAGCGGCCCTTGGCCGGCACCTCCATCGGCGACTTGTTGCCGACGGCCTGGAACACGCCGCCGAGCAACATCGGCCGATAGATCAGCGTCGCACCGGCCGCTTCGCACAACGTCGGCAACTGCGTCGCAGCGAGGTAGGACGACGGGCTGCCGACATCGAAAAAGAACTCCACTTCCTTCGTCATCTTGTTCGTTTGTCCGCCTGAGTGATGATGGATACCGCAAGTACCGCTTCGCACACCCCCGTCACCACTTCTCGATCCACGGTCGCAGATCGAGTTCGAAGGTCCACGCGTCGCGTGGCTGCGCATGCAGGTACCAGTAGTTCTCGGCGATGTGATCGGGGTCGAGGATGCCGTCCTGTTCCCTGAGCGCATACCGTTCCGGGAAATTCGTGCGGATGAATTCGGTGTCGATCGCACCGTCGACGATCACGTGGCCGACGTGGATTCCTTTGGGGCCGAGCTCGCGGGCGATGCTCTGGGCGAGCGCTCGCAACGCATGCTTGGCACCTGCGAAGGCGGCGAAGTTCGCGCTGCCACGCAGCGACGCGGTCGCCCCCGTGAAAAGCATCGTCCCGCGGCCCCGCACCACCATCCGCTTGGCCACCTCGCGCGCCGTCAGGAAGCCGGCGAGGCACGCCATCTCCCAGATCTTGAAGTACTTGCGCGACGTCTCGTCGAGGATACTGGTCGGCACGTTCGCGCCGATGTTGAAGACGTAGACCTCGATCGGTCCGACGCCGCGCTCGATCTCGTCCACCATCGCGACGACCGCCTCCTCGTCGCGCGCATCGACGCCGCACGCACGGGCCTTGCCGCCTGCCTGTTCGATGGCTTCGACGAGAGGCGCCAGCTTGCCGGCGCTGCGGCGCACGACGCAGGCCGTCAGGCCTTCACGGGCAAAGCGTCGAGCGATCGCGCCGCCGGTCGCGTCGCCGGCGCCGACGACGAGGGCAGCAGGCAAAGGCTTGCTCATGGCTGGAAGGCGGGGATCGCCAAAGCGTTCGGGTCGCTACCTTAGCGCAACGGGCGCGACGGTGCGTACCGTGCCGCCGGCCTCGCGTCGCCCGGCGGTCGGCGCCTCGATGCGGAACGAAGAAGTCGCGTCACGCGGTGGACGATGATGACGGCGGACGTCGTAACTGCCGACGGCCGTCAGTACGTCTCGAAATGGAGCCGCCCCTCCTTCTTCATCCGCGCGTGCAGGTCGGGCCAGTCGATGACCTCGTCGGCACAGATCGCCTGCATCGCATCGAGCACACCCGCCTCCATCCCCTTGAGGCCGCAGACGTAGATGTAGGTCTGGTCGTCCTTCAGCAGCGCCGCCACGTCGCCGGCCCGCTCGCGCATCAGATGCTGGACGTAGCGTTTCGTGCCTGCGGGCGCGCCGTCCTCGCGCGAGAACGCGAAGTTGATGTCGATGAATTCCTTCGGCAGGTTCATCAGCGGGCCGAAGTACGGCAACTCCTTCTGCGAACGCGCGCCGAAGAACAGCATCAGCTTGCCGCCTTCGTTCAGCGCGACACGCCGACGTCGACGTTCGGTCATCGCGCGCATCGGTGCGCTACCGGTGCCGGTACAGATCATGATCAGGTTCGAATTCGGATGGTTCGGCATCAGGAAGCTGGTGCCGAACGGGCCGATGATGCGGACCTCGTCGCCCTTCTTCAGGTCGCAGACGTAGTTGGACGCGACGCCGCGCACCGGCTGGCCGTCGTAGTCGGCCGTCACGCGCTTCACCGTCAGCGAGATGTTGTTGTAGCCGGCGCGCTCGCCGTCGCGCGGACTCGCGATCGAGTACTGACGTGCGTGATGGGCCTTTCCGCGTGCATCGACGCCCGGCGGCAGGATACCGATCGACTGACCTTCGAGGACCGGGAACGGCGTGCCGCCGAAATCGAGCACGATGTGATGGGTGTCGCTGTCGGTGCCGAGCGCCGTCACGCGGAAGTTGCCGGCGACGGTCGCGGTCACCGGCGCCTTGTGGCCGTAGAGGTTCACGTAGGGATGCGAGGCGGACCAAGGTGGTACCTGCGAGCCCGACAGCGGATCGGCGAGCTGCTTCGCGTCCAGTTCGAGCGCCTTCTCGTCATCGGCCGCATCCACCGGGTCGATCGAGGTCAACGCCTCGGCGGCGAGCGGAACGCCATCGATCTCCTTTTCCGCCGGCAGCTCGTCCCACGTGAACTGCTCGTCGATCGAATAGGCCGCGGGCTTGAGGACTGTGCGCCAGTTGTCGATCGAGCCGGTCGGGCATGGCGAGATGCAGGCCATGCAGAAGTTGCACTTCAGCGCGTCGACGACATAGTTGTCGTCGTTGTGCGTGATCGCATCGACCGGACACGTCTCTTCGCAGGTATTACAGCGAATGCAGATCTCGGGATCGATCAGGTGCTGCTTGAGAATTTCGGCGTTGGCGCTCATTTTTCCATCTTCAGCACAGCGAAGAATTTCAATGTCCCTGTGATCCTGAACGCAGCGAAGGATCTCATCCACGTGCTTTCGCTCATTACGCGCCAGGCAGAGTGCATGAGCTCCCTCCTCCGTGGGACGTCGGGCATCCTCATCACCGTGCCCCTGTCGTCCTGAGCTGAGCGAAGGATCTCATCCATGCGCCATCGTTCCGGTACGCGTCAAGCGGCGTGGATAAGATCCCTCCTTCGTCGGGACGACATTTGCTTTGCCACGGTGATAGACAGCCTTCAGTTGAACCTGACGTATTCGAAGTCGACCGGCTGCTTGTTGATGCCCATCGCCGGCGGTGCGATCCAGCCGGCGAACTTGCCGGGCTCGGCCACGCAGCCCATCAGCGAAGCGACGAACGCACGGTCTTCGACCGTCGGCAGCCAGTCGCGCTCGCGCATCGCGAACTCGGCTTCGCTGACGACCTGGCCTTCGGGGCTGATCTTCGCGTTCGACAGCGCACCGATCTTCCGGTTGAACGCCTTGTGCGGCACCACCAGTCGATGCGGCAGGCCGGCCTTCTCGATCACCTTGTTCCAGCGGTTGACGCCACCGATCGAGTCCTTGATGTAATCGTCGCGCAGCACCTCGTTGAGCGCGTTGAGCATCGGCACTTCGCGCTCGACCAGACGGCCGTCCTGCACGCTGAGGACCTTGTAGGTCTGGCCCTGCAACCGGTGATCGTCGTCGCGCTTGCCTTCTTCGTAGCGCCCCTTCAGGCCGGAGTTATAGAAGATCGCGGCGTTGCTCGACTCGTCGGCGCCGAACAGGTCGATCGTCACCGAGTAATGGAAGTTCAGATAGCGCTGCAGCGTGCCCAGGTCGACCACGCCGGCGGCGCGGATCTTGTGCGGGTCGTCGGTCTTCAGTTCGTTCATCACCTGACAGGTGCGGTTGATGACGCGCGAGATGCCGGACTCGCCGACGAACATGTGATGCGCTTCCTCGGTCAGCATGAACTTGGTCGTGCGGGCCAGCGGATCGAATGCGCTCTCGGCCAGCGCCGACAGCTGGAACTTCCCGTCGCGGTCCGTGAAGTAGGTGAACATGTAGAACGCCAGCCAGTCCGGCGTCTTCTCGTTGAACGCGCCGAGGATCCGCGGGTTGTCCTGGTCGCCTGAGTTGCGATGCAGCAGCGCCTCGGCCTCTTCGCGGCCGTCGCGACCGAAGTAGCGATGCAGCAGATAGACCATGGCCCACAGATGACGGCCTTCCTCGACGTTGATCTGGAACAGGTTGCGCAGGTCGTACTGCGACGGCGCGGTCAGCCCGAGATGGCGCTGCTGCTCGACCGACGCGGGCTCCGTGTCGCCCTGCGTCACGATGATGCGGCGCAGGTTGGCCCGATGTTCGCCGGGCACTTCCTGCCAGGCGTCGGCGCCGAGGTTCTCGCCGAAGCCGACCTTCTTGTCCGCGATGGCCGGATTCAGGAAGATGCCCCAGCGGTAGTCGGGCATCTTGACGTGGCCGAACTGCGCCCAGCCGGCCGAGTCGACCGAGGTCGCCGTGCGCAGGTAGACGTCGTGGTCGTGCGAGCCGTCGGGACCCATGTCCTGCCACCAGTTGAGGAACTCGGGCTGCCAGTGCTCGAGCGCGCGCTGCAGCGTCTTGTCCTCGGCGAGGTTGACGTTGTTGGGGATCTTGGTTGCGTAATCTATGGAGCTCATGAGTTCCTCTGACCATGTCACCCCGGCGAAGGCCGGGGCCTAATTGTTTGAGAAGATTGATGATTTTGTCCCGGCATTCGCCGGGATGACATCCTCTTCGTTCGCGTGTTGCGTCATACCCGGTTCCAGTCGAACTGCGCCTTCTCGCCCTTCCCGTACAGCTTCAGCGCGCCCTTTTCGCCGACCGCGTTCGGGCGATTGAAGATCCAGTTCTGCCAGGCGGTCAGCCGACCGAAGACGCGTGTATGCATCGTCTCCTTGCCGTTGAAGCGCAGATTCGCTTCCATCCCGGTCAACGCATCGGGCGACATCGACGAGCGCTCCTCGATCGCCATGCGGACCTCGTCGGCCCAGTCGATGTCGTCCGGCGCCATCGTGACCAGCCCGACACGCATGGCCGCGTCGCCGTCGAGCGCCACGCCGAGCTGCGCACGGACCGCCGCCATCGCCGGCTCCTCGTCGTAGAAGCGACGGCCCAGCCGCGACTGCTCGGTCGCCATCGGATAGAAGTCGAAATTCAGCGCGTTGACGATGATCTTCGGTGCGCGATCGGCATCGTCGGGCAGCGCGAGCATGTAGCTGCGATCGCAGGCGAGCGCGAGTTCGAGCAGCGTGCCGACGAAGCAAGACCCCTCCTCGATCATCGCGAACAGCGTGCGCGACGATACGTCGAGCCGCGACAGCGTGCGGCGCGTGAAGCCGATCGTCTCGCGGACGAACCAGTGGTCCTGGTTCGCGAGCAGGATCGCATCCGACGCGAGCACCGCGGCGGGATCGCCCGACGTCTTCAGCACCCAGGTGCCGGTGTCGAGCTCGTTGGTGCGCATCGACAGGATCGCGTCGTCGAGCTCGCGCGTCATCGCGAGCGGCCACCACGCGTCGCCGGCCGCGACGATGGCATCGACCGTGTCGGGCTGCACGCCTTCGGGCGCCTTGATCGTGAACGTCGCGAGCCGCTTGCTACGGTCGACGACCACGTCGACGTGCCTGTAATGCAGGCCGTGGTCGTCGACCGTGCGTTCGATGATCGTCAGTGCGACGCCCTTCGCGTCGGCCGGCCGGTCGCTCTTCGCGGCCAGCGCGGCGGCGCGTTCGGCGACCTTCTGCGCGAATACCGCGGGTTTCGCGATGTCGTCGACGAGGCGCCACTCCTTCGCACGCGCGCCGCGCACCCCTTCGGTCGTCGTGCAGAAGACGTCGGCCAGGTCGTGGCGCACGTGACGCTTGTCGGTGACCCGCGTCAGGCCGCCGGTTCCGGGCAACACGCCGAGCAGCGGCACCTCGGGGAGGCTGACCGCCGACGAGCGATCGTCGACCAGCAGGATCTCGTCGCAGGCGAGCGCGAGTTCGTAACCGCCGCCGGCGCACGCGCCGTTGACTGCGGCCAGGAACTTCAGACCCGAGTACGTGCTCGAGTCTTCCAGCCCGTTGCGCGTCTCGTTCGTGAATTTGCAGAAGTTGACCTTCCACGAATGCGACGAGACGCCGAGCATGAAGATGTTCGCGCCCGAGCAGAAGATGCGGTCCTTCAGGCTCGTCATGACGACCGTGCGAACTTCCGGATGCTCGAAACGGATGCGGTTGACGGCGTCGTTGAGTTCGATGTCTACGCCGAGGTCGTAGCTGTTCAGCTTCAGCTTGTAGCCGGGCCGGATACCGGCGTCCTCGTCGATGTTCAGGCTCAGCGTCGCGATGGGGCCGTCGAACTTCATCGACCAGTGGCGGTAGCGCGACGGCTCGATGCGATAGTCGACCGCGGTGATCGACGTGTTGGCGGCGCTTTGCCCGGCTTCGCGGATCGGTGTGCCCGGGGCAGACGTGGGCTGGACTTCCGGTGGGCTGCTGATGGTGGCTGCTTCCATGCACGTCTCCTGTCTGGTCCTTCGAAGGGGAACCTGCATGCACGATCGTGCAGGAGGCGCCATGACTGGCAGCATATTGCCGTTGATCCATGCGACTTGTCAACGATTAATTGCACTTTATTGCATGTTCCCTGCCCCGGCGTCGATCGGCTTGCCCAACGCTTTCGATAAAGCGGAAGTCAGAGCCACATACGCCTCGTCGAGCGACTGCCCGGACGTATCGAACGTCAGGTCCGCCTTTCGATAGAAGGCCGCGCGCCCCGCGAGAATGCGCCGCAGGTCTTCCATCGCCTCGGTGTTGCCCGCCATCGGCCGCGTGTCGCCCTGCGCCACGACGCGCTGCATGTGATCGACCGGCGCCGCCATCAGCCACACGGTGTAGCAATTCGACAGCAGCAGGTTGAACGTGGCCGGGTCGGACACGATGCCGCCCGGCGTCGCGATCACGGCGTCGGGATGAAGTTCCATCGCCTCCTCCAGTGCGCGGCGCTCGTAACGGCGGTAAGCCGCCGGGCCGAGCAGGTTGTGGATCTCGGTGAGTCCGTAGCCGGCGACCCGTTCGATCTCGCGATTGAGCTCGACGAACGGGACGCCCATGTCGCCTGCAAGTCGTTTGCCGAGCGTCGACTTGCCTGCGCCGCGCAGGCCGATCAGCGCGATTCGCTGCTTGCGCGCTTCGGGCCGTGCAGCAGTACCGAACAAGTCGGCGAGCGCGAGGCGCGCGCGGCGCAGTTGCGCATCATCGCGACGGCGCAGCAGGTCGCGGATCAGCAGCCATTCCGGCGACTCGATCTCGTCGCCGAGCAGGTCGGCCGGCGTGCAGTCGAGCGCGGAAGCAACCTGGCGCAGCACGAGGATGGACGCGTTGCCAACACCAAGTTCGAGGTTGGCGAGGTGGCGTTCGGAGACGGCGGACGCGATGGCCAGCGAGCGTCGGGTCATGCCCTTGCGGGCGCGCAGCGTCCGGACCCGCTCGCCGAGCGCGACGAGGAAAGGCTCGCGCGACGACGCGGCTTCTTCGCCCGCATCGTCGATCGACAGTCCCGCGCTTTCACGGATGTTCATGGGATCTGGCGCGGCTGACCGCGGGCTGCCTTCGAGCGAAAGTGACGAAAATAGGGACCGTCGGGACAAACCCGTAACGTGCAATATGTTGCTTGACGTAGGTTGGCGGCGTCGCTTAGTTTCCGACAATAGCCTGAAATATTCAACATGCAAGCCAAGGCAGCGTTGCGTGAACATGCAGTGTCGTGCAGTCGGGACAGCCACGGAGGAGCGCATGACGGAGACCTCGGTAACGCCGCCCAGCGAGCGGTTCAATTTCGCCCGTCACCTCTTCGAACTGAATGCAGGCCGTTCGACGAAGGTCGCATACATCGACGACCTCGGCGAGATGACCTATGGCGAACTCGAACGACGTTCGCGCCAGGTGGCGACTGCGCTGCGCACTTCGGGCATCCGCCGCGAAGACCGCGTGTTGCTGCTGATGCAGGACTGCAACGACTGGCCGGTGTGCTTTCTGGGCGCGCTCTACGCCGGGGTCGTGCCGGTCGCGATCAACACGCTGCTGACGGCGAACGACTACGCCTACATCGTCGAGCACAGCCGCTCGCAGGCCGTGCTCGTGTCTGCAGCGCTGGTGCCGGTGCTGACGGCCGCGATGGCGGAGGCTCCCCACGAGGTCGCGACCGTGATCGTATCGAAGCCGACCGACGACAGCACGAGCTTCGAAGACTGGATCGCGCCGCATGCGCCGATGGCGACCGCCGTCGACAGCACGGCCGACGACGTGGCGTTCTGGTTGTACTCGTCGGGCTCGACAGGCCGGCCGAAGGGTACCGTCCACGCGCACGGCAGCCTCTACTGGACCGCCGAGCTCTATGCGAAGCCCATTCTCGGCCTGACCGAACACGACGTCACGTTCTCGGCCGCGAAACTATTCTTCGCGTACGGACTCGGCAACGGACTCACGTTTCCGCTGACGGTCGGCGCGACGGTGATCCTGATGGCCGAGAGGCCGACGCCGGACGCGTGCTTCAAGCGGCTGATCGCTCATCATCCAACCGTGTTCTTCGGCGCGCCGACCGGCTTCGCCGGCATGCTCGCATCTCCTGCCCTGCCGCCGCGCGAACAGGTCGCGCTGCGGATGTGTTCGTCGGCCGGCGAGGCGCTGCCGCGCGACGTCGGCGAGCGCTTCACGAACCATTTCGGCTGCCACGTCATCGATGGCATCGGCTCGACCGAAATGCTGCATATTTTCCTCTCGAACCGACCCGGCGACGTGCGCTACGGCACGACCGGCAAGGCGGTCGACGGCTACGAGATCGAATTGCGCGACGACCTCGGCCACGTCATCGAAGGCTCTGCGCTGGTCGGCGACCTCTATATCAAGGGGCCGAGCGCCGCGCTGATGTATTGGTCGAATCGCACGAAGAGCCGCGAAACCTTCCAGGGCCACTGGACCAAGAGCGGCGACAAGTACCTGCGCGACGCCGACGGCTATTACATCTACGCGGGCCGCAGCGACGACATGCTGAGAGTCAGCGGACAGTACGTCTCACCGTTCGAAGTCGAGTCGACGCTGATGGAGCATCCGGCCGTGCTCGAGGCCGCGGTGATCGGCGTGCCCGACGAGAACGGACTGACGCGGACGAAGGCCTACGTCGTCGCGAAGGCGGGCCAGTCCGTGTCGTCCGCGTTCGCCGATGAACTGAAAGCCTTCGTGAAGGCACGGCTCGCTCCGGTGAAGTATCCGCGCGAGATCGAGTTCGTCAGCGAACTGCCGAAGACCGCGACCGGGAAGATCCAGCGCTTCAGGCTGCGCGAGATGTCGAACCCGTCCGGCATCGGCTGACGCGCACGCGATGCCACAGGACCGCCGCGTTGCGATCGTCGTCGACGACGAGACTCTCCATATCGAGGTTCGCCTGATCGACGGCCCGGCCACCGCGCCGCTCATGGTGTTCCTGCACGAGGGACTCGGGTCGGTCGCGATGTGGAAGGATTTCCCAGAACGCCTGTGTGCAGAAAGTTCCTTCCGCGGCCTCGTCTATTCACGGCCCGGCTACGGAAACTCGACGCCGCGCGCGCCGGACGCGAAGTGGGTGCCGGACTTCATGCACCGGCAGGCGCAACGCGTGCTGCCGGCATTGCTGGCCGCACTCGACATCGTCGATCCGCCATGGCTGTTCGGACACAGCGACGGCGGCTCGATCGCGCTGATCCACGCCGCGAGCTTCCCGACGCAGGTCGCGGGGGTCGTCGTGATGGCGCCGCATCTGGACGTCGAGCAGCTCGGCATCGACAGCATCGCGGTGGCGCGCGAGGCCTACCTGCACGGCACCCTTCGTGAGCGGCTCGCGCGGCATCACGCGGATGTCGACTCTGCGTTCTGGGGCTGGAACGACATCTGGCTGGCGCCGGCCTTCCGCGACTGGAACATTCGCGAATTGCTTTCGCGCATCACGTGCCCGGTGCTCGCGATCCAGGGAGTCGATGACGAGTACGGGACCATGGCCCACATCGACGGGATCGCCGACGTGGTGCCCGGAACCGTGCTGGTGAAGCTGGACGAATGCGGCCATTCGCCGCATCGCGACCAGACGGCCGCGGTGATCGCGGCGACCGTACACTTCGTTCGCGCCCAGCGGCACGAAGGCTCGATCGAAGCCGCGCGACAATCGAACGACAAGACCATAGACGAGGAGACGACATGAAACGACCTAACCAGGTACTGCTAACGGCGCTGGCCGCGGGCGCCGCGACATTGATCGCGTTCGCGACCCCGGCGCCGGCACAGAGCCCGAAGATCAAGGTCGGCTTCATGCTGCCTTACACCGGCACCTACGCGGCGCTCGGCGTCGCCATCGAGAACGGCTTCCGGCTCTACGTCGACGAACAGGGCGGCAAGCTCGGTGGCCGCGAGATCGAATACGTCAAGGTCGACGACGAGTCCGAGCCGTCGAAGGCGACCGACAACGTCAACAAGCTGATCAAGCGCGACAACGTCGACGTCATCGTCGGCACCGTCCACTCGGGCGTCGCGCTCGCGATGGCGAAGGCCGCGAAGGACAGCAACACGCTGCTGATCGTGCCGAACGGCGGTGCCGATGCGATCACCGGCCCGATGTGCGCGCCGAACATCTTCCGCAGTTCGTTCTCGAACTGGCAGCCGGCCTACGCGATGGGCGAGGTCGCGGCCAAGAAGGGCGCGAAGAAGGCGGTCACCATCTCGTGGAAGTACGCGGCCGGTGACGAATCGACCAACGGTTTCAAGGAAGCGTTCGAGAAGGGCGGCGGCACGGTCGTCAAGGCGCTGAACCTGCCGTTTCCGGGTGTCGAGTTCCAGGCACTCCTGACCGAGATCGCCGCGATCAAGCCCGATGTCGTCTACGCGTTCTTCGCCGGCGGTGGCGCGGTCAAGTTCGTCAAGGACTATGCGGCCGCGGGCCTCAACCGGACCATTCCGTTGTACGGCCCGGGCTTCCTCACCGACGGCACGCTCGATGCACAGGGCGATGCGGCGCAGGGGATGTATACGACGCTGCATTACGCCGACGGCCTGAACACCCCGCGCGACAACGCGTTCCGTCTCGCGTACGCGAAGGCGTTCAAGCTGCAGCCGGACGTGTATGCGGTGCAGGGCTACGACGCGGCGCAGATGCTTGCGATCGGGCTGAAAGCCGTCAACGGCGACGTGTCGAAGAAGGCCGAGTTCGCAGCGGCGCTCGAGAAGGCGAAGATCGACAGCCCGCGCGGCACGTTCACGATCAGCAAGGCGCACAACCCCGTGCAGGACATCTATCTGCGCAAGGTCGTCGGCAAGGAGAACCAGGTCGACGGGATCGCGATCAAGGCCCTGGCGGATCCGGCACGGGGTTGCAAGGCGTCGTAGCACCGCTTCGATCGAAAGTCGTCCCGGCCTCGCATGTCGTCCCGAACGCATGTGAGGAGCCGCTACCGCAACGCAGGGGTCCGCACGTGATGTTTGCCGGTCAAGATCCCTCCTTCGTCGGGACGACAGTTGCTCGGCCGGCATGACATCGTCCGATGGACTTCCCTACCTTCCTCATCCAGTGCCTCAACGCCGTCCAGTACGGCTTGTTGCTGTTCCTCGTCGCGTCGGGCCTCACGCTGATCTTCGGGATCATGGGCGTGATCAACCTCGCGCACGGCAGCTTCTACATGCTCGGCGCCTATCTCGCATACGCACTCGCGCCGCTTGTCGACAGGTATCTCGGCGGCGGCTTCTTCACGACGTTGATCCTCGGCGTCGTGCTGGCCGTCGCGTTCGGCTACGTGCTCGAGTGGGGCTTCTTCAGCTATCTCTACGAGCGCGAACACCTGCAGCAGGTCCTGATGACCTACGGGCTGATCCTCGTGTTCGAGGAACTGCGCAGCATCCTCGTAGGTGACGAGGTACACGGCGTCGCGACGCCCGATTGGCTGGCGGGCAGTTTTCCGTTGTCCGACGTGATGACCTATCCCGTCTATCGAATCTTCATCTCCGTCGTCTGCGCGATCGTCGCGCTCGCCCTGTGGCTGGTGATGACGAAGACGCGCCTCGGCATGCGCATCCGCGCAGGCGCCACCAACCGCGAGATGGTGCAGGCGCTCGGCATCCCGATCCGCTTCCTGTTTCGCGTCGTGTTCGCGATCGGCGTCGGTCTCGCGGCACTCGCAGGCTTGGTCGCCGCGCCGGTTTCGTCGGTCTATCCGGGCATGGGCAACCAGGTGTTGATCATCTGTTTCGTCGTCGTCGTGATCGGCGGCATCGGCTCGATCCGCGGTGCGTTCATCGCCGCGCTGCTGGTCGGGGTGGTCGACACCTTCGGCAAGGTTCTGTTCCCGTCGTTGTCGGGGATGCTGATCTACCTGCTGATGGCCGTGATGCTGTTGTGGAAGCCCGAAGGGATGTTCAAGGCCGGATGATGAACGACACGCTGCGTTCGAACTGGCAGAAGCTGATCCCGGTGCTGATCGCGTTCGCCGCGCTCGCGATCTTTCCGCTGTTCGGTTCCAGCTTCTACACCGACCTCGTCGGCAAGATCATGATCCTCGCGATCTTCGCGATGAGCCTCGAGCTGCTGGTCGGGCAGACCGGTCTGGTCTCGTTCGGGCACGCGGCCTTCTTCGGCATCGGTGCCTACGCGGTGGCGCTGGTCACCGCGAAGGTCGACGCTGCGAGCCTGTGGCTCGTTTTGCCGGTCGCGCTGCTGGCGGCCGGCGCGTACGCGTCGATCGTCGGCGCGCTGTCGCTGCGGACGCGTGGCGTCTACTTCATCATGATCACGCTGGCGTTCGCGCAGATGGCGTTCTTCGTCTTCCACGACACGCCTTTCGGCGGCGGCAGCGACGGCATCTATCTCTACTACAAGCCGGCGCTGACGCTCGGCAGTCTCGTGCTGGTCGACTTCGAGAAAGGCCGAGCCGTGTATTACGCGACGCTGGTCTGCCTGGTCGGAACCTTCGGCTTCCTCGCGGTGCTGTTGCGCAGCCGCTACGGCCGCGCGCTCGCCGGCATCAAGTCGAACGAACAGCGGATGCGTGCCGCCGGCTTTTCGACCTATCCGTACAAGCTCGGCGCGTTCGTGCTCGGTGCGATGATCGCGTCGCTGGCCGGCGTCCTGTTCGCGATGAAGGACGGCGTCGTCAATCCCGAGCTGCTGGCCTGGAACCAGAGCGGCGCGGTGCTGCTGATGATCATCCTCGGCGGCCTCGGCCATCTGCGCGGCGCGATGCTCGGCGCGCTGGCGTTCACGGTCCTGCAGGAGGTCTACCAGTCCGAGGCGCTGTTCGGCAGCTTCGCGAAGCACTGGCAGCTGATGCTCGGACTGACGATCATCGCGTTCGTCGCGGCGCTGCCGCGCGGGCTGATCGGATTGTTCAGCCGGAAGCCCGCTTCGACATGAACGCGCCCGATATCCTGCTGGTCGCGACGGACGTGTCGCGTCACTTCGGCGGGCTAAAGGCCGTCGATCATGTGTCGGTGACGCTGACGCGTGGCGAACTGCACGCGGTGATCGGCACGAACGGCGCCGGCAAGTCGACGTTCGTCAACGTGCTGTCCGGCGAGATCCCGGTCACGTCGGGCACGGTCACGCTGCTCGGCCACGACGTCACGACGTGGACGCAGCCGCGGCGCGCGCGGACCGGGCTCGGGCGCAGCTATCAACGCAACACGATATTTCCGCGGTTCACCGTGTTCGAGAACTGCCGGCTCGCGGCGCAGGCACGCTGGCCGCGCGTCTGGGACTGGTGGACGCCGACGTCGCGTTGCGTCGACAGTCGCGACGCGGCGCTGCGCGCGATCGAGCGCGCCGGCCTGAGCGGCGTGGTCGAACGCCCCGCAGGCTCGCTGTCGCACGGTCAGAAGCGTCAGCTCGAAATCGCGATGTGTCTCGCCACCGATCCGCAGGTACTGCTGCTCGACGAACCGCTCGCCGGCATGGGCGCCGAAGAGACCGAGCGGATGCTGGCGCTGCTTCATGCGCTCAAGGACGGCCATGCGGTGCTGCTGATCGAACACGACATGGACGCGGTGTTCCGCGTGGCCGACCGCATCACGGTGATGGTGAACGGCCGCGTGATCGCGAGCGATACGCCGGCTGCCGTGCGCGCGAGCCCCGAGGTCCAGCTCGCGTATCTCGGCGACGAGTTCGTTGCATGACCGGGGCAGAAACCGGACTGATCGTCGCCGACGACGTCCACGCGCACTACGGGCAGAGCCACATCCTGCACGGCGTCTCGCTGGCGATCGCGCCCGGCGAGGCCATCGGACTGCTCGGTCGCAACGGGATGGGAAAGACCACGCTGATCCGCACGATACTCGGCCTGCATCGCGCGAGCGGCGGCACGGTCCGCGTCGCCGGTCGCGACGTGACCCGCCAGCGCGCCGACCGCATCGTGCGGCTCGGCATCGGCTACGTACCCGAAGGCCGCGGCATCTTCCCCAACCTGTCGGTTCGCGAGAATCTGATCATGGCGGCCCGATCGTCGCGTGACGACGCGCGAAGTGCCTGGACGCTGGAACGCGTACTGGACACCTTTCCGCGTCTCGCCGAACGGATCGGCAACGGCGGCGCCGCGCTGTCCGGCGGCGAGCAGCAGATGCTGGCGATCGGACGTGCGCTGATGCTGAACCCCGACATCGTCATCCTCGACGAAGCGACCGAAGGCCTCGCACCGCTGATCGTTGCGGAGATCTGGAAGATCATCGGCGTGATCCGTGCGAGCGGCATCGCGTCCCTGATCGTCGATCGCAACTATCGCGCGGTGCTCGCGCACACCGATCGTTGCGTCGTGCTGCAGAAGGGCCGCGTCGTGCTGCAGGGATCGTCGCAGAGCCTGCACGGCAACGAAACGCTCATCGCCTTCCTCGGCGTGTAATGTCCACCGCGAGTGTCCCCATGATCAGTTATCGCCTCGAAGCCTTCGGCACGCCACTCGTCGAGCAGCGCGCCGACACGCCCGTCCCGCGCGGGCGCGAAGTGCTGATCCGCGTCGGCAGCTGCGGCGTCTGCCACAGCGATGTCCATCTCGCAGATGGCTACTTCGATCTCGGGAACGGCAACCGCATCGGGCTGGCAGCGAGCGTCGCGCCGCCGCGAACCCTCG
Source organism: Burkholderiaceae bacterium (assembly GCA_039936235.1). Taxonomy (GTDB): domain Bacteria; phylum Pseudomonadota; class Gammaproteobacteria; order Burkholderiales; family Burkholderiaceae_D; genus CAHJXF01. The sequence continues at coordinate 51,943 of JBDTIS010000201.1, forward strand.
GCCACGAGATCGCAGGTACCGTGGTCGCCTTCGGCAGCGACGTGAGCGGCATCGCGGTCGGCGACCGCTTCGTCGTCTATCCCTGGATCGGCTGCGGCCACTGCGCGATGTGCGTCGCCGGCGACGAACATCTGTGCAACCAGTCGCGGGCGATCGGCGTCAACGTCGACGGTGGTTTCGCTGACCACGTGCTGGTCTCCGACCAGCGCTACCTGTTCGACTACGCGCCACTGTCGGAAGAGCAGGCCTGCACCTACGCATGCTCCGGGCTGACCGCGTTCAGTGCGCTGAAGAAGGTGGCGGCCTGCTTCGCAGGCGTCGACCGCGACCGGAAACTGTTGATCATCGGTGCCGGCGGCGTGGGCCTGTCCGGCATCCGCATGGCCGCGCAACTCGGGTTTCCCGCGCCGATCGTGGCCGAGGTCGACCGCTCGAAGTGGGACATCGCGCGCGAGGCCGGCGCATCGGAGGTGATCGACCCGAAGGCCGACGGGGCGAGCCGCGCGCTGATGAAGGCCACAGCCGGCGGCGTGGCCGCGGCGATCGACTTCGTCGGCAGCGGCGAGACATTCGCCTTCGGCTTCGGTGCGTTGCGAAAGGGTGGCACGCTCGTTTCGGTGGGCCTGTTCGGCGGCGCCACGTCGATCTCGCCGGCGCTGATCGCGATGAAGGCGGTGCGGCTGATCGGCTCCTACGTCGGATCACCTGCCGAGATGGGCGAACTGATGGCGATGGCGCGCAACGCATCGCTGCCCGAACTGCCGCTCGTCAGGGTGCCGCTCTGCGCGGCGAGCGCGACTCTCGACGACCTGAAGAAGGGTCGCGTGCGTGGACGCGCCGTCCTGAAACCGTAGCGGCCGGTCTTTCGATCGTCTGATCCGACGCTATGATTCACGGATGGTGGCCGGGCATCAGCGCCGCGTGCACCGATCCTGTCGATGTCGGTCTCCGAACCGCGACATCGCACTGCAAGCCGTCGCGACCATGGGTCGCGCCCCCGCTCTCCTGAGGAAAAACCATGCCCGATACGATCGCTCAACCGAAACCCGCCACGACCTACGAAGACCTCTCGCTCTACATCGACGGCCGGTTCGTCAAGGGCGGCGGCCGCCGTGAACAGGAAGTCTTCGATCCGGCCACCGGCTCGGTCATCGGCAGGCTGCCGCACGCGACCACCGAAGACCTCGACCTCGCGCTGACCAGCGCGCAACGCGCGTTCGAGTCGTGGAAGAAGACGTCACCCATCGAGCGCGGCAGGATCCTCCGAAAGGTCGCGGACCTGGCGCGGGAACGCGCACAGGCGATCGGCGCGAACATGACGCTCGACCAGGGCAAGCCGATCGCCGAGGCCGTTGGTGAAGTGATGATGTGCGCCGAGCATGCCGAGTGGCATGCCGAGGAATGCCGCCGCATCTACGGCCGCGTGATCCCGCCGCGAATGGAAGGCGTGCGGCAGCTCGTGCTGCGCGAACCGATCGGCGTCTGCGCCGCGTTCACGCCGTGGAACTTCCCGTTCAACCAGGCGATCCGCAAGGTCGTCGCCGCGCTCGGCGCCGGCTGCACGATCGTGCTGAAGGGGCCGGAAGATGCGCCCAGCGGCGTCGTCGCCCTCGCCCGCCTGTTCCACGACGCCGGGCTGCCGGCCGGCTGCCTCAACATCGTCTGGGGCGTGCCGCACGAAGTCTCGACGCACCTGATCAACTCGCCGATCGTCCGCAAGGTCTCGTTCACCGGCTCGGTCGCCGTCGGCAAGCAGCTCGCCGCGATGGCCGGTGGCCTGATGAAGCGCTGCACGATGGAACTCGGCGGTCATGCGCCGGTGATCGTCTGCGACGACGCCGACGTCGAGCGCGCGGCAGACATCCTGGTCGGCTTCAAGTTTCGCAACGCGGGCCAGGTGTGCATCTCGCCGACGCGCTTCTACGTGCAGGAAGGCGCCTACGACCGCTTCGTCGCGCGCTTCGTCGAGAAGACCAGGGCGATCAAGGTCGGTCCCGGCAGCGACCCGGCCAACCGCATGGGTCCGCTCGCCCAGAAGCGCCGCATCCCGGCGTTCTCGGGGTTCATCGAGGACGCGCATCAGCGCGGCGCGACCATTCTCGCCGGCGGCGCGACGCTGGACGGCGCCGGCAGCTTCTACGCGCCGACCGTGATCGCCGACCTCCCCGAAGACAGCCGCATGATGACCGAGGAGCCCTTCGGTCCGGTCGCGGGAATGGTCCGCTTCAAGACCATCGACGAGGTGTTGAAGCGCGCGAATAGCCTGCCGTTCGGCCTCGCGTCGTACGCCTTCACCAGCTCGTCGAAGAACGCCACCGCGATCGCGAACGGCCTCGAAGCCGGCATGGTGTCGATCAACCACATCGGCCTCGCGCTGGCCGAGACACCGTTCGGCGGGATCAAGGACAGCGGCTACGGCAGCGAAGGCGGGACCGAGACGTTCGATGGATATCTGACGACCAAGTTCGTCACGCAGTTGAACTGAT
>JBDTIS010000202.1:0-19029 GCA_039936235.1 Burkholderiaceae bacterium
GTCGGATGAACTCGAGCAGGAAGCGGAAGTGCCCGATCACCGGGTAGTTGCGCAGCACCGAGTGGCGCGTCTGGTGGGTGTCGCGAAAGCCCAGCCCGACCAGAAACATGAACACCAGCGCGAGCCAGCCGCCCATGCCCATCGTCGCCCACATCACCGCGCACGCGATCATGCCGACCGCGCACAGCAGCCACACCGAATAGCGCACCGGCAGGTGCCGGTCGAGCTGGTTGAGCCAGTTGAACATGAACGTCACCCTTCGCGTGTTTGGCGCGATGGTAGGCCCGCCGCGTGACGGCGCTGGCTGCGGGAATGCCCGAATGTCCCGCCAGTTCGATGCTTCTCAGTCTCCGCGCAACTTGAGAAATGCCAACCCGGCCATGACCGCGTCGTTCAAGGCATCGTGCGCATTTCGCGGTGGCAGCGCAAGCTCCGTCATCAGCGTCGCGAAGCGCAGGTCGATGCTTGTGCCGCGTGCGTCGAGCGGTCGCTGGCGATTCTTGAAGTCGTAGTACAGCGTCGAGACCTCGATCTTCGCCTGTGGCAGACGCACGCCGAGAAGCGGAAGGATTTCCCGATTGATCATCGCCACGTCGAACTCGAGGTAGTAGCCGACGAGCGGCCGACTGCCGACGAACTCCAGCAGCAGCCGCATGGCCTGGGCAGGCTCCATACCCTGTGCAACGTCGTGCTCGCGCAAAAGGTGCACGCGCATGCTGGCGACTTCCAGCGGGCGCTCGGGCCGGACGAGCAGTTCCAGCCGCTGGCTGGTCAACAGGCGATTGCCGACGATTCGCACGGCGCCGATCGAGATGATCCGGTCGTGGCGGACGTCCAGCCCGGTGGTCTCGCAATCCAGTGCCACCCATTCGTCCTCGGGCGGCGGGTCGATCATGAACGAGAAGTGCGCGTCGCGCAGGCGATGCAGGAACCAGCTACGCCGCAGCGCTCGAAGCCCGCGCTGCAGAGCGTGCCATGGCGTCACGGCCGTGCGCCTAGTCACCGTTCCTCCAGATGGAACTGATTTCGGACCATTGCCTTGAAGCGCTTGACCACCGCGAAGGAATCCTTCATCAGGTCGCGCTCCAGGACGCTCAGTTGCTCGGTCCGCACCCCACCGCTCACCGCGCCGGCGGCATCCAGTTCGGCCAGTCCGGCCTTGAGTTTGAGTCCCATGAGGAACTGCAGGCTGTCTGCGAGATCGCTGGCAAACGTGGCGGACAGGCGGCCGGCCGTCACGAGCGCATCGAGCCGCTTCGATGTACCGGTCGCTTGCACGTGCTCGCGCAGCGCGAGGCTGCGCACGCCATGCACGATCGGAAAGATGCCCGCCTTCTTCAAGTCCAGTGTCTGCTTTGAATGGTCGCCGACCAGCAGCAGTCGGTTCCACCAGCGGCCCGTTTCGTCCGGGAACGCGTCGATAGCTGTGGCGAAGCTCCCGAGCAACGCGTCATCTGCGACGATGAGCCGGTCGACTTCGGCGCGCAGCCCGACCAACAACGAGGCATCGCCGGCGACGGAATGGGCGTCGATGAAGACCGCCAGCGCCATCAAGCCCTGCGGATCGGGGCGCAGCAACCAGTTGCGCACTGTGTTCCCGAAGTCGCTGGCGCTGCGCCGCCACAACGGATTGCTGACCATGATCCCGCCGGGGCAGTCGGGATAGCCGAAGTCGCGCAACGCCGTTGAGAACCGCCGGCAGGCCTCTGCCACGACGGCTTCGCTGGAAGTGGCGCCGTCGCGCAGGATGAGGCCGTTGTCCTGATCGGTCTTCAGCAACTGCTCGCCGCGCCCTTCGCTGCCCATGACGAAGAGGCAGCTGTCGGCCACCAACTGTGGCGGGGCGACGAGCTGCCAGGTACGCTCGAACAGCTTGGCGTTCAGCGCCTGCACCAGCGCGCCGATCTGGAAGACCCGCGTGCCGCCGCGAAACAACAGCGCCACGAAGCGGGTGATCTTCTCGGCCTGCACGCGCAGGGCATCGAGGTCGCGGGCCTGGGTGATCTGCACCGTGATCAGGTACGAATGGTTCGAAAGAAAGCTCAGCAGATCGAGCTGCTCGAGCAGCCCGACGATCCGCTTGCCGTCCTCGACGACCAGCCGATGCACCTGATGCTGAATCATCAGCGTGAGTGCATCGAAGAGCGGGGCTTGCGACGCTATCGACACCAGCCGGAACGTCGCCAGTTCACCCACGGCCAGCGTGGCAAGGTCACGGCCGTCGAGGACGGCGCGCTGCAACCCGGTATTGGTGAAGATGCCCATGCGCTCGCCATCGTGTACGAGCACGCTGCTGGTACGCTTGGTTTGCATCAGCTCGGCGACGCTGACGATATCCGTACTGCCTTCGACGACATGCGCAGGCCGCAGGAATGCCTCGGCGACCGGCGACATGGCGAGGGCATTCATTTCGCGCTCGCTGTGGCGCTGCGCCAGTGCGCCGAGCTTGTCAGAGAGGTCTGAGAACAGCAGCGCGCCGAACGTCGCGTTGCGCGAAATCAGTTCGTTGACGGCCGCCTTCGCCAGTTCATAGACCAGCACTTCCTCGGTGGCGACGAAGCGGCTGCGCGCGCGCCCCGCCACCAGCGCGCGGCCGTCGAAGCAATCCCGCGGTCCGAAGGTGGCGACGATCTCGCCCTCTTCGAGTTGCGAGACATGTCCCTTGATGACGACGAACAGATGGGTCGGCAGGGCGCCGAGCTCGAGGATTACCCCGCCCTCGCGGAAGTAGGCGATGTCGACGGCGTCGCGCACGAGGCGCTGTTCATCGGGGGCGAGGCAGTCGAACGGCGACGATGAAAAATCGAATGCGTTGGGCATCAAGCATGATGAACCTCGAACGCCGCCGGCGTTTGCTTTCGGGCGGGAAGCTTTGCCGGCGCAAACGCAAGCCTTCATCCTGACTGGCGCGCGAATCCGTCACCTGGAAGACGCCGTTCACCGGTTCCCTCGACGACGCCGAAGCGCAGTTCTAAGAACACGGCGCGGCCTTCTTCGTGCTGGACGATGCGGCGGCGGCCGCTGCAGGTCACAGCGGCTGACTCGGCTGGCGTCGTATGCGGTGGTGGCCGGCGTGGCCAACAAACCGTGAAGGCCCGGCCCCCTGCTACCGAACTGGCCCCGAAGAAGGGCTGGGCTCAGACTCGACAGATTGACGTGATCGAGCACAGCGAATCCGTGCAGACGATTGTCGCCTTCGGATCGCTATGCAAAGCTTTTGGCTAGCTATGTGCCTTTGGGTTGCGCAGTGTGCCGACTGGTTCGTCATGTCGGGGGACGCCTTGTATAGAGGAAGCCGATGTAAGTGCAGTATCGCGTCGGTGGGCAAGCGTTGATCGCAACGGAGAGGCGCCCACTTCGGCCGGCCAAAAGCCCAGGCCGGCACGCGAGCCAGAGCGTTACTATCTGGTTCGGCGTACGGACGCGGGTTTGATTCCGTGTTCCACCCGCAATTCACCGGCTTTATTGAAGCGAGCAGCGTCGCAGCAGGGAGAAAAAAGCCTTCCATCGATGCGGTTCAGGCGACGCCAAGCACAGCGTATGCCGCAACCGACTATCGACCCGCCTTTAAGACCGTATCATGAGGATTACTAGCGTTTTAAACGTTTCACAAGTAAATAGTTAGCAAACGCGCATTCCTAACCCACTAAATTAATATGATAAAACCAAAGTTTCTTGCGGCTTCTGTCGTCATGCTCACGACCGTCACGGGCTACGCGCAGCAAGTACAACCTGTCGTCACCTTGATTGCTACTGGTGGCACGATCGCGATGAAAATCGACCCGGTGAAGAAGGCGCCAGTTCCTGCTATCTCCGGTGAAGACCTACTTGCTACCGTCCCTGACGTCGCCAAATATGCGAAAGTAGAAGTCAACAATATCTCCAACGTTCCATCCGACTATATGGACCCGGTGCGTTGGGTTGGTCTGACTAAGGCCGTTCAGGATGCGCTAAATCGTCCAGAAGTCGCTGGCGTTATCGTTTCCCACGGTACCGACACGCTTGAAGAAACCGCATATTGGCTCGATTTAACAGTTAAATCGGAGAAGCCGGTAGTATTGATAGGCGCGCAGCGCAATGCGTCCGAGTCGGATTTCGATGGTCCGCATAATCTACTGAATGCGGTACGTATCGCTGTCGACCCATCGGCAAAGTCAAAGGGCGTGATGCTGGCAATGAACAGCCAGATCAATGCAGCCCGCGATGTCACCAAGACCCACACTTCTAGTGTCGAGACTTTCAAATCTGGAGACTTCGGCTTCCTCGGCGTGGTGGATTTCGACCGCATCACCTTTTCGCGCGCACCGTTGCGCCGCCAGTTCATAGCGCTGCGCACCGATAAGATGCCGGAAGTGGAAATCGTCGCAATGTATGGCGGCGCCGACGGAAAATTGCTGCGCTCCGCGGTGGACAATGGCGCCAAGGGTATCGTGGTTCAGGCGCTTGGCTGGGGCAATATGAACATCCCCATGTTCAACGCAGTCAAGTACGCATTATCCAAGAACGTCCCGATCGTCATCTCGACTCGCGTGCCGAATGGCCGAGTGCTGCCGAACTACGGCTTTGAGGGAGGTGGCAAGACATTGGCAGAAGCCGGCGCAGTGATGGCCGATGATTTACCAGCGGCCAAGGCTCGCATTCTTCTTATGTTGTTGTTGCAGAGCGGTTTCAGTAGCCAGGGCGATCTTCAGGCGGCTTTTAGTCGGTAACCAGTGACCTGTTCGTGCATTGATTCATCCATGCGATTGCTGTCGATTGCCTTTGAATGTGTCGGGTTCGCTCTTTCATGATGTCGCTGCCCATGTCAATAAACAAGCTGCGGCGGTCGCCGGCACGGCCGGAGACCCTGACCCTTCAATTCGCAGAAGCTTGCATTTTTCCCCTTCGATACGTCAGCATGTGCGCCGGCACATCGGCGTGACGCAGATGGACCGATCTCAAGCAGTTCCCGATGCTGTCGCCGTAGTCGCGGACCCGACTGAGACGGAGTTCACCGGCGTTTCGATTCTCGACCGGCCGTGCCGGGATTTCTCACAATCCCTGCCGAGCAGCATGACGAGGCCCACGCTGATCTCTACCCGACCGGCGTTTGAGGCTTACTGACACATTGAGAGGGTCAACGCTGCCAATTGAAAGATCGAAACTGACAGATTGAAAGTAACCGACATCTGGCGCCTGGTCTCGCCAGTCGGCGAAGGTGCGCACTGGAATAATGCGCCGTATGGCCGAGCCCACTCCCTTGCCGCGCTTGCGCAGCACGTCGATGTGCAGGGGCGCGGCGGCGAGCATGCGGTCGCTGGTCGCTGCGTTGACCTGCAGCACCTTGCTCCTGATGATCGGGTCCATGCTGAGACAGCCGTGACGTTCCATGACATAGACCAACCCGGTCATCGCCTTCAGCCGTTTGCCGCAAACCCGATCAGCCGCCTCCCAAGCATCGTCACTGCCTGCCGAACCGCCTCGTCGTAAAGACGGTTCCGTGCTCGCGGCGCCCGTCTTCGTAACCTCGTCACGTAGCACTCGGATCGCATGCTTGCGGTGATAGCCGGTCAGCGCCACAGACTCGTCGAGAATCATGATCCGTTCGCCGAACGCCGCGCCGCTCTACCGCGCCCGCAGTGCTTCGACCAATTCCTTGTGTGTTGTCATGCTGATTTGCCTCGTCACGTTATGCCATGAACTTGCAGGTCGAGATCCGCCGCCCGCTTCCCGTGATGCCGCCGGTGTGCATCCGCACGACATGGGCATGGACGTAGTGCTTCAGGGACCAGGCATCCTCGTCGAGGCGGCAAGCAACGCGACCATGCAAGCCAGCGTGACTCGGCTCGTAGCGCCCGGTCGCAGCGGCCTGGATGGCGCCGACGACGAACTCGCGCTGCGTGTGGTAATTGCGGCGACCGTAGTCGACTCCGGGATTTGTCAACGACGGTCTGACCTGTCTTGCCATCACTTCATGATCGCCTGAGCAATCGGTGGTTTGTTCTCCCTGCATTCATTCTTGCTTTGCTGTATTGCGATGTCGTTCAGACCGCCTCGCCCGGTCGTATGAAGCCAGCCTCGTAGCGCCGATCGTGAGCCTGCAGTGCCCAGACGATTCGCGCAATAGTTTCGGCCAGCGCCACCGCCGCCCCGTGGAAGTCGTCGGCGCCGATGCAAGTTGATAGAGAACTCGCAGTTCCGAAAAACTCGTTTTTCCGTGCCAAACTACACAGTCCAGATGTGGCACGGCAGCGGTATGTGAGGCTTATCTGTGATCCGCCCCTTTCGTCTGGCCGTGCCCAAGTAGCCTGACGGCGGTTTCCGCGGATGTGGTGGCGGCAGAGGCGTGGGCGTGATCGACACGCTTCATGTGCTGGCGGGCGCGAACGAGGCGTTCGCACTGACCGACACGGAAGCCGCCGTGACAATCTGAGTGTCGAGGCCGGCCGCGCGGAGAACGAGGAACATGAAAGTCATGAGCACGGATTTCGGGGAGCCGGCAGCCGCGGTTCTGGATGCGATCAAGGCTGTTGTCGGCGATCGGGGCTGGAAGGTGGGGGCGGATGCGCAGCGCTATTTCAGCGATCCGCGCGACCGCTTTCTTGGCTCGGCCTGTCTGGTCGCGCTGCCCCGCTCGACCGAGGAGGTCGCCGCCATCCTGCGGCTTTGCGCGGCATCCGGTGCGGGCGTCATCCCTTACGGTGGCGGGACCGGCGTCGTGGCAGGCCAGCTTTCCATCGACGGCGGCAATGCGATCATCTTGTCGCTGGAGCGGATGAACAGGGTGCGCAAAATCAATGCAGAGGACGGGGTCATGGTCGTCGAAGCGGGCTGCATTCTGGAGGACGTGCACAATGCGGCGGCGGCGCACGGCCTGATGTTCCCGCTTAGCATGGCGTCGAAGGGCAGTTGTACCATCGGCGGCAATCTGGCGACCAACGCGGGGGGCATTCAGGTGGTGCGGCACGGCAATGCGCGCGATCTCTGTCTCGGGATCGAGGCGGTACTGGCCAGCGGCGAGGTGATTAGCGAGCTCGAACCGCTCCGTAAGGACAACACCGGATACAACCTGAGGCATCTGCTTATCGGCAGCGAAGGCACGCTTGGCGTCATCACCGCGGCAACGCTGGTTCTGAAGCCTGTCGATCCCGAAACCGTCACTGCGCTCTGCGCAATCGCTTCGCCCGGCGACGCACTTCGGCTCTATCACCGTCTCGCCCGGACGCTAGGCGGCAGCATCGGCGCGCTTGAGCTGATGAGCGATTTCGGCATCAACTTGGTGACCGGCCATTTTTCAGATTTAAGCCTGCCTTTGTCCGAACATTACCCGTGGTATCTGCTCGTAGAGGCCAGCGGGCGCGCCGGTCTGCGCGTCGATGTCGAAGAGGCGCTTTCGGTCTGCATGGAGGATGGCCTTCTGTCCGACGCGGTTCTGGCTGAATCGGAAAGCCAGCGGATGAAGCTTTGGGCGCTGCGCGAGAACACACCCGAGGCTAACCGACTGACAGGCGCTATTTGCAGCAGCGACACATCGGTCGCCATTTCTCGTGTCGAGGAGTTCATCAACTTAGCTACTGAGGCGGTGGCGAAGGTCTACCCCGGTCTTCGGATCAACAGCTACGGGCATATCGGCGACGGCAACATCCACCACAATGTTTTTCCTCCCGAAGGTGTAGCGAAGGCGGGGTTTACGGCCGCCAACCCCGGCATCATCGACGCGATCCGCATCGCCATCGACAAGGCCACGGTGCAGTGCGCCGGCTCGATCAGCGCTGAACACGGCATCGGACGATTGAAAGTGGGCGATCTACAGACCTATGCCAGCGCAGCGAAGCTGAGCGCGATGCGGGCGATCAAGAAGGCGCTCGACCCGAACGGCATTCTCAACCCGGGAGCGCTGTTGAAATGAGGAGCGCGAATGTCGTGTAATGCGCGGGGCGTCGCAAAGACTGTTCAGCATTAACGGCCGACGCTCTATTCCGCGACCTCTTTCATTATTTGTAGAGTGAGTGTTGATAACCTAGAATCACCCTACTGTTAAATGGCGGCTGGTGGCACGACTGCTTGGTCTACCCCTACGTCTCGAACAAAATGTTCGATTTGACTGTAGACGGCTGACACGGCACCTCTTCTCGACCTGGCTGGCATGGCTGTCTGCACGACCGCCGTCAGTGCAATACTTAAAACCAGGAGTAAGCAAATGAATTTAGACAAGAAGATCGCGGATGATTTGGTTGCGAACGACATTTCGTTCGTGACAACCGTTCCGTGCAAGCAGCTTGCCGGCGTGATCGAAGAGATCGGCCGGCACGACGAGATTTTGCATGTTCCTTCCAATAATGAAAATGAAGGTATGGGGTTGTGCGCGGGCGCATATATGGGCGGCAAGCGCCCGGCGATCATCATGCAGAACACGGCGATCGGCGTAACCATCAACACGCTGGCGACGCTCATCCAGTTCTACCGGATACCGCTGCCCATGCTGATCAGCTATCGCGGCGAGCTGCGCGAACCCGTGGCCTGCCAGGTTGAAATGGCGGTGCACACCAAAGCGCTGCTCGCGCAGCTGAACATACCGACATATCACTTTCACAAGAAATCCGACGTCGAAGAGCTCGACATGATCCTGAAATACACTTTCATGTGTAACAAACCGGTCGCCATCCTGACCGATGCCAATTTCTGGGGAGGGTATGGAGAATGATTCGCTCTGACATTTTGAAAGACATCGCACCAATCCTCCGGGACCAACTGGTGGTGTGCAATATCGGCCTGCCCAGTCAGGAGCTGCATATGTTCGATGATCAGCCGACCAATTTCTACATGCTCGGCACGATGGGGCTGGCTTCGTCCATCGGTTTTGGCCTGGCACTGGCGCAAAAGAAAAAGGTGATCTCGATTGACGGAGACGGCTCGGTTCTGACCAACTTTGGCACCCTGCCGACGATCGCCAACAACGTCGCGGATAACTACATCCTGCTAATCATCGACAACGGCAGCTATGGTTCTACGGGTGATCAACCCACCTATGCGGGCAAGAAAACCTCGCTGACGGCGGTAGCCCGTGCTTGTGGGTGCGACAACGTGGTCGAAGTGAAGGCCGAAGACACTGGCAAGGCACTGAAAGAGGCGATCGCCGGCGACAAGATGACGATCATCGTCGCCAAGTGCGAAAGCGGCAACATCAAAGTGCCCGTGATCACGATGGACCCTGTGGTGATCCGCGACCGCTTCATGAAAGCTGTGTCGGCGTAATGGGCGGCGCTGCGCGAATTCATTCTGCCGAGGACGCGCGGCGCCTTGCGTCAAAGAGCCTTCCGTGGATGGTCTTCGACTATATCGACGGCGCTGCGGGGCAAGAAACCGGGCTGCATCGCCTCCGCGCCGCATTCGAGTCAATCTGCTTGAGGCCTCGCATCCTGACGGATGTCAGCCAGAGAGCGCTCGGGACAACGCTCTTCGGTGCGCGCACCGAACGACCCTTTGGCATTTCACCCATGGGGATGTGCAACCTGTCAGCCCCCGGCGCCGATCTGATGTTGGCGCGCCTCGCCGCGCGTGATGCTGTACCGCTCGGTGTTTCCACTGTTGCTTCCACCCCGCTGGAGAAGTTGATTGAAACCGCCGAGGGACACGCGTGGTTTCAGCTCTATTTCAGTGGCGATGGGACCGACACATTCAAACTGGCGCAACGCGCCCAGGCCGCAGGTTATAAAACAATCGTTCTGACCGTCGATGTGGCCGAAGTGGGTCGTCGTCCGCGCGAGTTGCGCCATGGATTTACCATGCCGTTTCGAATCGGCCCGCGCCAGTTCTTCGACTTTGCAATGCATCCGCGCTGGTCATTGGCGGGTCTCATCAATGGTCGCCCGCAGATGGCGAATTTCCTTATGGACGGCTATACCTTTGACCGTACGGAAAGCCGCGCGCGGGCCGATTGGGGAACGCTTGAAAAGCTGCGAGCAATGTGGAAGGGGCAATTCGTGGTCAAAGGCGTACTGGACGTCGAAGACGCGCAAAAGCTCAAGACCAAGGGCGTCGATGCGATCCAGGTTTCAAGCCACGGCGCGCGCCAGCTCGAAAGCGCTCCCCCTGCCATTACCGCGCTGGTTAACATCCGGGCAGCCGTCGGTGCTGACTTTCCACTGTTCTACGATAGCGGCCTGCGCTCGGGAGAAGACGTGCTGAAAGCCTGTGCGCTCGGGGCGGATTTCACGTTTTTCGGGCGCATTCTGCAGTTCGCAATCGCCGCCGCCGGGGAAGAGGGACTTCTGCGTCTATGGGATGTCTTGAGCCAAGAACTCTCCATTGCGATGGCCCAAACGGGGCTTTGCTCCCTGGAAGACAAGAACTTGCACCAGGCGCTTCTTGTCGACCCGACAAGTCATTGCCGGCACTTGGTTAGTGACGCAGGTGCAGGTGCAGTCCATTGCCCAAGGTGAGGGTGCCGAGCAGTGCGGCGAGCGCGGTGGGCACGGACCTGTTGATACAGGCCTGCCATCAGATGTCGAGCCAATTCCATGGCGCCAGTCATGCGCACGCGCTGCAGTGCCTGCGGCCACAGATCTGCTGGCCGCGGTTTCCCAGCCCAGACCGGCGATTTTGCGTGGCCGCGATGCGCACGCCTGGGAAGCCCACCGTCCTAGCGCGACATCGTGCGCGCGCCGTGCGAGGTCGACACTGAGGTGGCGGCAATCGCGATCGCCGCAGCAAGTGCCGTGCCCGGCGTCTCGCCACGGACCTGAACCCGGAGCCGGCCGGCCAGGTGGACGACGGGACGGGCATCACAGTGGTCGTGTGCGCTGTTCATGGCGTCGGCGTTGCGATTGAGTCGCGACCGAGGCGAGGCGCTCCCTGCCGGAGCATCGGCGCGCGACGTCGTCCCGATGGGCGCCGTGGCGTTCAACACCGAGCCGGCACGGGACCACTCACTTGGCTGTCGGCATGACGAACTCAGCGCCTTTGGCAATGCTCGACGACCACCGCTGCATCACGCTTTTCTGCTTGGTGTAGAAGCGGACACCCTCTTCGCCGTAGGCATGCATGTCGCCGAACAGGCTCTTCTTCCAACCGCCGAAACCATGCCAGGCCATCGGCACCGGAATCGGCACGTTGATGCCGACCATTCCGACCTGAACCCGCCGCGAGAACTCTCGTGCCACATTGCCGTCGCTGGTGAAGCAGGCCACGCCGTTGCCGTACTCGTTGGCATTGACCAGATCGAGCGCGGCCGCGAAGTCGCTCACTCGCACACAGGCTAGCACCGGCCCGAAAATTTCGTCCTTGTAGATACTCATGCTGGGCGTTACATGATCGAACAGCGTGCCGCCCGTAAAAAACCCGTCGTCATGACCGGCGACCTTGAATGCCTTGCCTGTGTGCGGGTCGAGTCTGCCATCGACCACCAGACTTGCACCTTCGGCCGCACCCTGTGCGATATACCTTTCAATGCGTTGCAATGCCTGTTTGGTGACGATGGGGCCCATCTCGGCGTCGAGCTCCATGCCGTTCTTCACCTTCAAGGCTCTTGCACGCTCGGCAAGCTTGGGCACGATCTTGTCGGCGACATCACCGACCAGAACGGCGACGCTGATCGCCATGCATCGCTCGCCTGCCGAGCCGTACCCGGCACCGATCAGCGCATCGACTGCCTGTTCGATATCGGCGTCGGGCATTACGACCATGTGATTCTTCGCACCGCCAAGTGCTTGCACCCGCTTGCCGTGATGGGCTCCCGTCTCGTAGATGTACTGGGCGATCGGCGTCGATCCGACAAAACTCAGCGCCTTGACGTCGGGATGGGTCAGCAAAGCATCGACTGCGACCTTGTCGCCCTGCACAACGTTGAAGACACCATCCGGCAAACCGGCCTGCGTCAACAGCTCGGCCATCAACATTGCGGCCGAGGGGTCCCGCTCGCTGGGTTTCAGAACGAAACTGTTGCCAGCCGCAATCGCCACCGGAAACATCCAGCACGGCACCATGCACGGGAAATTGAAAGGCGTGACGCCGGCAACTACACCTAATGGCTGGCGCATCGTCCAGTTGTCGATGCCGGTCGAGACCTGTTCGGTGTAATCGCCCTTCAGCAACTGAGGAATACCACAGGCGAATTCGACGATGTCGATGCCACGCGACACCTCGCCGTGTGCATCGGTGAAGACCTTGCCATGTTCGGCAGTGATCATCGCGGCCAGCGTGTCCTTGTTCCGATTCATCAGCTCGAGAAACTTGTTGAGGATGCGCGCCCGTCGGATCGGCGGCATGTTGCCCCACGCCGGCTGTGCCGCCTGGGCTGCAGCGACTGCGGCATTGACTTCCTCGACCGAAGCGAGCGCGACCTGCCGCGCCACAGCGCCGCTGGCCGGATGGTAGACCGGCTGGCGACGGCCGCTGCTGCTGGAGACTGCCCGGCCGTTGATGAAATGGCCAACCTCGGTAGTGGCGGTGAAGCTTTCAGGTGCGCCCATGATCGGATCTCCTTGTGAGTAGTGATTGAGGAGTCTAGGCGTTACAGGAAACGCCGCCAATCCGCCCCGACTGACTTCATTGTTCGTTAGACTGAACAATCATGCGCAAGGCCAATAGCAAGTCACACAGCAACAAATCCTCCGTAATGGTCCAGTCAACGGATCAGCGCGTCGATCTGTTGTGGCCGCAGGTCCATGCGCTGAGCCTGTTGGCGCAGCTCGGCAGCTTCACGGCCGTTGCCCTGCGGCTGGCTATCAGCAAGGCCGCCGTCAGCCAACGGCTGAGCGATCTCGAACGCGACATCGGCCAGACCTTGGTCCATCGCACGACTCGGTCATTGCGGCTGACCGAAGCCGGTGAAAGGCTGGTCGCCCAGACTGCCGACAGCTTTGCGCAGATCAGCCGCGGCGTCGCCGAAGCGCGGGAGCTCGCGACAAGCCCACGCGGCCTGATCCGGATCAGCGCACCGGTTGCCCTGGGCAGGCAGGAAATCGCGCCAGCCATCGAAGCCTTCTGTATCGAACACGTCGACGTGCGGATCGAACTTGAATTGTCTGACCGGCTGCTCAGCCTGGCCAACGAAGGCTTCGACCTGGCAATCAGACATGCCAGCACACCACCGGACAACTATGTGGCCTGGCAACTTGCCAGCTCACGTTCACTGCTGGTCGGCAGCAGCGGCTATCTGCGCCGCTGTGGCACGCCAACCCATCCGGACGAATTGGCCCAACACGCATGCCTGAGCTATCTTCGTCCCGGCCCGGCCAGCTGGCCATTCGAACGGGTGGCAGGGCCACAAGGCGAGGAACCGGAACGTGTCAGGGTCGCGGTGTCAGGGCCATTGAGAGCCAACAACAGCGAGGTGTTGCGCAACGCGGCGCTAGCCGGCCTCGGACTGGCGGTGTTGCCGCTTTTCAGCGCAAGTCCAGCGCTGCGAAGCGGCAAATTGTGCGAACTTCTGACCGACTGGCGCCCGGTCGGCGCCTTTGGCGAGGCGATCTGGGCCATTCGCCCATGGAGCCCACACACGCCGAAGGCGGTGAATGCCCTGGTTGCTCACCTGCGCACGGTACTCGCGGCTCGACTGAAGCTTGATTGATCGAGTCGGTTGCAAGTCAAGGCGACAGCGGGCTCGATACCACGCGCACCTTAGTGATCGCCTTCGTGTCGACGTCAACTACCTTACGCGGCGCGTTGATACACAGATTCGCTGCTTCGCCGATGGCCTAGCCCAACTGCGCCTGTCGAGCGAGTTCGGCAAGGACGATGTCGATCAGGGCCGATTTCTCGGTGTCTTGGCGCGACAGCAAACCGAGCAGTCGTGGTGCTGACGGTGGATCGAGCGAGACGTACTTGAGATCAAGCGTATGCGGCGGCAGCACGCAGCGCCGCGGGACAATGGATACGCCCAGGCCGTAGTGCACCATCATGTCTATCGATTCGAGCGTGTCCAACTCCATACTTTCGCGGACACAAATCTTGCGCTCCAGGAGCCACGCTTCAATCTGCTGACCCACCCAGGCTCGTCGATTGAAGCGGATGAACGGACGGTTCTGCAGCAAGGCGCAGGCTTCGTCTTCGATTTCGTCGCGGTGCGCAATCACGATGAGCTCTTCTTCGGCAAAGACACGCCAGTGCAGATGCCCGTAGAGGTTGGCCGGCCAACTCAGAATCGCCGCATCGAGAAAGCCGCGTTCGACCTGCCGCAGCAGTTCGGACGACAAGCCAGGGACGATCCGGATGTGCAGCCCGCCATAGATGTCTCGCAAGGCCTTGACCGTTCTGGGAATCAGCCCGGTCATTGTCGTTGGCACCGCTCCGATGGTGATTTCATCGTGCAACTGGAAGTCGGCGACCGACGGGCGGATCATCGCCGCATAGGCCTTGACCACCTCACGCGCCTTGGGCACGAGAGCGTATCCCAGCGGGGTCAGTCCGGGCGTTCGTTTGTGGCGATCGAACAGCGCCACACCGAGCTCGGTCTCCAAGGCCTTCATCTGTTGGCTAACGGCTGCCGGCGTGAGAAAAATAGCTTCCGCAGCTTTCCCGAAGCTTCCCAGTTCAGCGACCGCAATGAGCGTCTTCAGTTGCCGCAATGACATCGGGGCGATGTCCGAGAGTCGGTTGAACGAATGACTTGAAGGTGGCGGTTCCTTTTGCCTGCACGTGAGCATGCAGTCGCTGCTAAGCAAAGTAAAAAACCACCGAAGTGAAGTCTCTCACGAAGCCCGCAGTGCGGGTTTTTTCAGCTGCTCGAGTGCAGATCACGGTCCCCGTGCATGGTGTCGTGCAGATCGTCAAGCATGCGTTCTACGGCTTGTCTCCTGACCGGCCGACGCCCGACGCGAGTTTCTGGCGTAGATACAGGAAGCCGACCGGGTCGCGTTGTGCGGCGCTATGAGGATTCCCGATTGCGGTCGCCACGCGGTGCGCTGCGGAAGCACGGATAGCCGCGTGGTGCGGGGCGGCCGTGCAGCTGGTCCTTAAGTCGGAGCAGTTCGCGTCCTGAAAGGAACGCAAGGCGGTTGGCGCCGTGCCCAAGACGATCTACCGGCCGATATCGCCGACGCGCCAGCCCTCGAACCGAATGCCTTCGATCGCAGGTCCTGGGATCGGAAATACCCGCCGATCACGCAAAGTTGGCGACGCAACTCGGAGGTCGTGATCCCGTTCTTCGCCTTCCGCGCCGAGGTCCGCCGGATCATCGATACGACCAACACGATCGAAAGCCTGAGCGCTTCGGTGAGTAAAGTGGTCCGCAACAAAGGTCACTTACCGAGCGATCAGGGGCCACCAAGCCGATCTGGCTGGCGCTACGCGACATCACCGAGAGCCGGAATAACCCACCGATCTCATGGCACGCTGCCTGGCTCAGTTCGCCACTCCCTCGGCGCGATCCCTCGAAGGTGACGCCCTGTCGGCGATCGCTGCCGGCGTATCAACACTGCGCTACCCCGGCACCCAATACGAACTGCCGCCGCCGGACGAGCGCTTTCGGCCTCGAAGAGGGCAGTGTCGTTGACGCTGCGATGGATTGGCAGCGCTCCCAGCGATGCCGCTGGACGCTTCCGCAAACTCGGGACTTCAGGGACATGAAGACATTGCTCGACGCATTGAACCAACGTGATCCAAAGCAATCTCGTCGACGGCCGATCCAAGGCAGCGAACATCCTTAACCTGAAGCCGCCGCCATCAACGGTTCAACACCGTCCCGGAAATCGCCAATACCGGTTAAATAGATATCAGGTCTGCATTCCCCAACGCCGTACAGTGATCCGCTCGATATTGCGAAAGATCAGATTCTCCACCAGCAGGCCGATCAGAATCACCGTGAGCAGGCCGGCAAAGACCGAAGGAATTTCGAGCTGGTTCTTGTTCTCATAGATGAACCAGCCGAGACCGCCGGAACCGGAACTGACTCCGAAGACTAGCTCGGCCGCGATCAGCGTGCGCCACGAAAATGCCCAACCAATCTTGAGCCCGGTCAGGATTGAAGGGAAGGCCGCTGGAATGAGGATTCGGGTGACGTAACCCACACTGCCCAGGCCGTAGTTCCGACCAACCATGCGGAGCGTATTGGAGACGGACATGAATCCCGAATGGGTATTCAAAGCTACTGCCCACACCACGGAATGGACAAGCACGAAAACCAGACTCCCTGTGTTTAATCCGAACCACAACAAGGCCAGCGGTAACAATGCGATTGCCGGCAAGGGATTGAACATCGAGGTCAGCGTTTCTAGGAGATCGGTGCCGATGCGCGAGCTGATCGCAATGCCGGTTAAGATGGCGGCCAGCAACAAGCCCGTCGCGTAACCTATCAGCAGTACCCTGATCGAGGTCCAGCTCTTCTGCAGCAGTCCGCCGTTCACAATAGCTTCCCAGAATGCCGCCAACGTCGCGCTAAAAGTAGGAAAGAGCAGCGGGTTGTTGATCGCGCGTGCGTAGACCTCCCAGACAACAGCCAGAACGATCAGGATCAGCGCCTTGCGAACCGGCGACTGGTTATAGATCTTCTCCCACGCTGTCAGCGGCTTTTCGACGACTCCGAAGGCCTGGTCGGCCGATTGTTCGCGGACGAATTCGGGGCGGGATATCAATGACTCAGCCATTGTGAGCTCCTTCTTCTTCGATCTCGTCGACGAACAGCATGTCGTGAATCCTGTCCGACTGTTTTTGGCCTGTCGCGGGATCAACTTCATCGGTGCCGTCGCTGGCGAGTTCCGCCTTCACCCGACCTGGATGTGGTGAAAGTAGCAGGATTCGGTTGCCGAGTAAGACCGCCTCAGGAATCGAGTGCGTCACGAACATGACGGTGAACCGAGTTTCATCCCACAGTTGCAACAATTCTTCCTGCATCTTGCGCCGTGTGAGCGCATCGAGCGCGGCGAACGGCTCATCCATCAGCAGTATGTCCGGCTCCATGGCCATCCCTCGAGCGATCGCGACGCGCGCTTTCATGCCGCCGGACAAGGTATGCGGATAACTGTTCGCGAAACGCGTCAGATTAACTTTCTCGATATATTGCATCGCCTTCTCCTCGGCCGCCTTGCCTCGTAGCTTGCCGCTGGCCGTGAGCGCAAACATGACATTCTGCTTGACTGTTTTCCAGGGCATCAGCTGGTCGAACTCCTGGAACACCATCATTCGTTCCGGTCCGGGCTTGGTGATTTCCTTGCCCTTCAGCTTGATCGAACCCTCTACCGGCTTCATATAGCCGCCGACAGCTTTCATCAGCGTCGACTTGCCACAACCTGACGGGCCCAACAGAATGTAGCGATCCGACTGAAACACTTGGAAGTCGACCCGATAGGTTGCAGTGACCAAGTGTTCCTTGGTCTTGTACTGCAGCGTCACGCCTTGCACTT
Source organism: Burkholderiaceae bacterium (assembly GCA_039936235.1). Lineage (GTDB taxonomy): Bacteria > Pseudomonadota > Gammaproteobacteria > Burkholderiales > Burkholderiaceae_D > CAHJXF01. The sequence goes on from JBDTIS010000202.1 coordinate 17,319, forward strand.
CCAACAGCGGTTGGGGCAATTTTTCGTTAATCATGGATCCCTCGGGAGGTTGGCTGCATTACCGCAAAACGCGTTCGCTCGTGTTGCGCGACGAGATCAGCTGCCGGGGAGGTTTTGGGCATTCGGGAAGAACAAGTCCTTCCACGATGCGGGCTTGACCTTGATGGTGCCGACCTTGAACATGAAGTCGGCATATTTCATGACGTTCTTTGGCGTCGTCGTGTACTGGATTTCGGGCTGATTGAGCATCTTGACAATATTTTCGAGGGAGTCCTTGTCTTTGGAAACTCGTAGATAAAGTTCGGCGGCCGCCTTCTTGTCGGCATTCAGCGTCGTCGTGGCCTCGTCATAGGCCGCAAGAAATGCGGCATAGACTTTCGGATTCGCATCGACAAACTTCTTCGTCGTCCAGAGGACATTGAAGGTATGCGGGCCGCCAGTGACATCGTAGGAATTGAGAACGGTATGCACACCAGCCTTCTCTAACTCCTGATACTGGAATGGCGGCGAAGTGAAATGGCTGTCGACTTCGCTCGATCCGGACAACAGCGCCAACATTCCATCGGGGTGTCCCATGGTGACGGTGAACTTGTCCAGCTTCTGGTAGTTGTCGGCACCGAAGGCCTTTGCCGCCGCCATCTGCAGCGTGATGGCCTGTATCGAAACCTTGACGGCCGGCAGCGCAATCTTGTTCTTCTCGGTGAAGTCCTTGATGGTCTTGATGTCCGGATTTCTCGAATTCAGGTACAGCGGCATCGAATTCATGGCCACGACCGCCTTGACGTCGAGATTGCCGCGGGTCTTCGCCCACAGCGTGATCAGAGGGGTGATGCCGCCCGAGGCGAACTGCAGGTCGCCGGAAAGCAGGGCATCGTTCATCACGTTGCCGCCGGCAAACTTCGACCAACCGACTTTCAGATCGGCCAGGCCGGCCGCCTTGGCGTGTTTTTCCAGAAGCTTGCCCTCCTCCATGATCATCAGCGGCAGATAACTGATTCCGTATTGCTGCGCGATGCGAATCTCCGACATTTCCGCAGCGGCATGGGTGGCCACGGCAAGATTGAGTGCCATCGCAAGCGACAGCGATGACAAGAGCTTGGAATAGTTCATTTGAAGATGTCTCCTGCAAAAAGTTGGATAACACCGCGCTCAAGAGGCACGGTTGGAAAACACAAAAAAGAGATGGACCCGAAGGGGTATCCACCTCTCGACAGCCTGCAACACAAGATACGATTACGTATTGGATGCCGAACGTCATTCTCACGCAAGCAACTAAACTCGACTACTTGATAAAGCAATTCTTACGATCCGAGGACCTTAGGCGACGCGTTGGTCGAACGTCATGAACGCTCTTCAGCTCGATTAAATTACCAGCGAAAGACCAGAAAGCAGGAACAGCGTAAGGATCACCTTGCGAAATCCGTCGTCGCTGACTCGATGGAACAACTTGAAACCCAGCCAACCCCCGATGAGGAGCGCCGGAACGCATAGCAGAACGTCGCGGCCGGTTCCCATGTTGAGTCCGCCGACACCGCCTAACCAGATCAGCGTCATCCCATGGACGATCAAGAGGTAAGGCTGGAATACGCCGCGTTGCTCGTTCTTGTTCCAGCCCCGCAAGCCACACCACATCGTGGGAAAGAGGCCGTTGAGGCTCGTTGCACCGCCCATGAAACCACCCAGGAGACCGACGGCCCCGTCGGCGAGGCGG
>JBDTIS010000203.1:0-12435 GCA_039936235.1 Burkholderiaceae bacterium
CCCGGGTCACTATTTCTCGGGCATCAATGCGCTCATGCTGATGCATTTGGCGGTCCACCTAGAGGCGGATGGCAACGGCAGCGTGCATACACGCGAGATGATGGCCGGCGCGGTGCGTTTCGCAGCCGAGAACGAAGCCGATCTGCAGCAGCGTTTCTGGTCGTTGGCCACCCTGGGCGATCTCGAAGTCCTGAACGGAACGCCGGAAGCGGTGCAGCGCGCCTACCGGGAAGCCGTCGCGGTCGCGGGCGCGAGCTGGTTCGAGTTGCACTCGTCGCGCGATCAGCTGCTGTTGCTGCTGGAACTCGGCTTCCGGCCCGAAGCGGTCGCTGCCGGTCTACGGGTGTTCGATCGCAAGCTGCAGTGCCTGGAGCGTCCCGAGGACACTTGGATACCGCGCAACGTGATCCTCTTCAGTGGGCACATGGTGGACAGCCCGCGTCGCAAGACGGCGCGCTTTCCCGCAGTTGCCGAGCCGCTGGCGGCAAAGATGATCGCCGATACGCTCGACCATTTGCGTGCCGACCGCAGCGACCTCGCCCTCTGCCAGGCCGCCGCTGGCGGCGACCTGCTGTTTCTCGAGGCCTGCCAGCAGCGCGGCTTGCGCTGCCAGGTGCTTCTGCCGTTCGACGAGCCCGAGTTTCTCGAACGCTCCGTTCTCCCGGCAACCGATGGGGTACGCTGGAGCGATCGCTTTTTTGCGGCTCTCGGCGCTGCAAATACGACGCTGCGCGTGATGCCGACCGAACTCGGGCCGGCCCCCGACGGTGTCGATCCGTTCGAGCGCTGCAACCTCTGGCTGCTCTACAGTGCGCTCGCGATCGGCGTGCACAAAGTACGGTTCATCGCGCTGTGGGACGGCGGCCGCGGCGACGGCTGCGGCGGTACCGCGCACATGGTGGACGAGGTCAAGCGGCTCACCGGGCGCGTGACCGTGCTTGACACCCGCGCGCTACTCCGACCGCTGTAGCCAGGACCTCAGGTTGAATAGCGTCATGTTCAGCAACATGTCACGCCGGCGACGCCGGGATCCAGGGGTTGTCTGCACAGGTAAGCCGATCGGGATACCACGCCGATCAAGGCGCCGTCGTACGCATTCGGACGGGCCGCCCAGACTCGCACGAACCGCGTCGCAGCGGCGGCGATAGATGCGGGCCGACGTGAAGTGACCCGGCAGGCTAGGTCGCTGCGAATGCGCGATTCAGCAACGTCGCCAGCCGTACGCCGGCGCGTGACAGCTGCATCGACACGACAGGCGTGGAAGCCTTGACATACGCCGTCGACAGCGCATAAGTGCGTGAGGCACCGGGCTCGGGCAGCTTGCCGTAGGCCTGCGTCGTCGCCACCTGAAAGGCCTCGATCGACCAGCTCGCCGGCGTTCCCGAGGACCAGGCCGTGACCTGTGCTGGCGTGATCTTCGCCGCCAGCGTGTCGCCGACCAGGATCGGATTGTTGGCCAGCCTGATCACGAACTGGGTATCCCAGAAACCGTGCAAGGTCACGCTTCGAAGTCCCGCAGCGGTTACGTTCTTCGCCTTGCCGCCGCTGTCGTTGTCGTCGCTCGAATTCTGTGGCTGGTGGATGTCGCCTACGAAATGCATGAGGAACTCGAGCGCGAGCAGCCTTTCAACGGCGGTCGTCGAAGGCGATCGCAATTCCGCCACGAACTCGTCGATCTTGTCGACGGCACAGTCGGCGGCCACCCCGTGGGACGCGGGCGCTCCGGGCGGCACCGGAGGATGGCCGAAGCAGGCCTTGTCGATATCGGCATGAGCCAGGTCGATGTCAACGAAGTGCCATTGCCGCGTGTGCAGAAAATGGAGCCTCGTGCGGTCTCGATCCGAATCGCGATGGCGATCGTCCCACGTGGTTTCGCTGATGAAGTCGCGTGCCGTGAGCGGGTCGCTGTCGGTCGCCAGCAAGGCAAACACGCGCTGACGCACCGCCTGCTGCAGGAAGTGGGTCGCGACCGCACGACCATCTCATGACCTTCGTCGCCCCACGCGCGCCGCATCGACGTTCGCGCCTCGTGCAACGATGCGACCGCCACGCTGAAGGCGACGCGACGGTGCCGTAGCGACATCTTCATGGCAACCTCCACAGTCGATGCCCGACCCGCATTTTCGGGACAGCACAGTGCGAAGTCGAGCACGGGGCGGAGTGCCCAATCTCCGTCGCACCCTCCTCGTTCAGATGTTCGGCTGCACCGTCGGCCTGCCGCGATCGGTCTCGATGCGGACCGCGCCATCGAACACGTCGACGATCGCGCGATGCAGTGCCGGGTCGTCGCACGTCGCGTCTGCCAGCACCCTGCCCTGCCGAAGGACGAGCACGCGATCGGCATGCAATGCGAGCGGCAGGTCGTGCAGCACGGTGATCACCGCATGCGTCGTCGACAGACGGCGGGCCAGCCTCACCATCGCGACCTGGTGCGGCGGGTCGAGATGGGTCGTCGGTTCGTCCAGTAGCAACGTCGTCACCTCGGTCGCCAGTGCGCGCGCGAGCAGCACGCGTTGACGTTCGCCACCGGACAGTTCGGTCAGCGGCCGGTCTCGCCAGCCCGTGCTTTCGGTCGCTGCCATCGCGCGATCCACGGCGGCCTCGTCGGCCTGTCCCGGGACATCGAACAGTCCCAGATGCGGCAGCCTGCCCAACGCGACGGTCTCGCGCGCGTCGAGGTCACCGGAGATATGACCCAACTGTGCGAGCCATGCGAGCCGCCTGCCGCGTTCGCGGGCCGTCATCTCAGACAGAGGCACGCCGTCGAGAGTGACCGTGCCGTCGTCCGGCGCGAGGAGCCCGGCGAGGATGCGCAACAACGTCGACTTGCCGGCGCCATTCGGACCGACGATTGCGGTCCAGCCACGCTCGAAGCGACAGCTCACGCCGTCGAGCACGCGCCTGCGAGCGAGCGAGACGCCGACGTCATGCGCCTCGAGCACCGACGTCACGAAACGCCTCGACGCTGCAACAGCCATAGCAGATAGATTCCGCCGACCAGAGCGGTGACCACGCCGACCGGCAGCTCCTGCGGGGCCAGCAAGACCCTCGCGATCACGTCTGCCGCGAGCAGCAGCACACCGCCGGCCGCGGCACTGGCGAACAGAAGATGGCCGTGGGCCCCCGGTGCCAGCCGTCGCACCAGATGCGGCGAAGCGAGGCCGACGAACGCGACGAGGCCCGCCTGCGAGACCGCGAGACCGGTGGCCAGCGCGAAGACCATGACGAGCAGCGTTCGCAGACGGGCGATCGGCAGGCCCAGGCTGGCCGCGCTTTCGTCGCCCAGTGTCAGCGCATCGAGCACGCGGGCGAACCTGACCGAGAGCAGCAACGCGATCGCGAGTCCGACGGCGAGGCTCACCACGCTCTGCCAGCCGAGGAAGCCGGTCGTGCCGAGCAGGAAGATCTGCTTGCCGCGCAACGCATCCGCCGAAACCAGCGTCAGCAGATCGCTCGCTGCGCCGAGGATGACACCGACGACCACGCCGGCCAGCAGCAGGCGCACGGTCTGCTGCGCACCGCGCGCGAGCATCAGTGTGATCGCCACGCCCGCCAATGCGCCGCAGAAAGCAGCCGCGACGAGACCGACGCGATCGAGCCACGCGGCTGTCACGAGGCTGATCGCATGGCCGGCGAACGACCCCGCTGCGAGCACGAGGACGACTGCGAGCGATGCGCCGGCCGCCGAGCCGAGCAGATACGGATCGGCCAGCGGATTGCGGAACAGTCCTTGCGCCAGCGCGCCCGAGAGCCCGAGCAGAGCGCCGACCAGCAACGCGCCGATCGTCCGCGGCGCACGGATCTGACCAAGGATAAGCGTCGCCTGGTCGCTCGCGATGTCGACCTTCAACGCGCGCCACGAGAGCCCGTCGCTGCCGGCGAGGAGACCCAGCGCGATCAGCAGCAACGCGGCGATGCCGAGGACCGCGAGCAGCCGGACACGCTGGACGCGTCGGTCATTAGCGGAGACTGAAGCCAGCACGTCCATCGTGGTCAACGCGCAGGCAGGCCCGCTAGGCAGTCGGCCAGCACCAGCGCCGCCTCGCCGAGCCGCGGACCGGGACGGATCAGGACCTCGTAGTGCGCCGTGTCGAAGCCGCAGACGCTGCCGTGCTTGAGCGCCGCCATGCCATCCCAGCCGGGCCGCGTCGCCATTGTCGCGAGTTCGCGCTGCGCCGCCATCACGATGTCGGGATCCGCGCGCACGACGAATTCCGGGTTCAGCCGCGGGAACGGACCCAGCGTCGCGGGCACGATGTTCCCCATTCCCAGCCGTGCGAGCGTCTCGCCGATGAACGACCCGGCGCTCGCCGCATATGGTGCCGATGCGATCTCGAAGTAGACCTTACGGCCGCTCACCGTCGCCGGGATGCGCGCCGTCGCCGTGGCGAAGTCGCGTTCGATGCCGGACCACACGCGATCGGCCTCGGCCGGCGTGCCGAGCAGTTGCGCGATCAGGACGAGCGAATGCATCACGTCGGCATGCGACTGCGACTCGACCAGCACCACCTTCAGGCCGAGCGCCTCGAGCCGGTCGGTCACGCGCGCCGACTTGCCGGCGAGCACCACGTCCGGCTTCAGCGCCACGATCCGCTCGACCTGCGCGTCGTCTAGCCCGCCGAGCTTCGGCAACGCACGCACCTGCTCCGGTGAATTCGAATAGCGATCGATGCCGACGAGGCGGTCGCAGGCACCGAGCGCGCAGACCGATTCGGTGATCGACGGCAGCAGCGACACGATGCGGGTCGGTGCATGAGCGAAGCGCACGTGCTGGCCGCGGTCGTCGGTGATGGTGACCGGTGCGGCGAGCGCGGAGGCGGCGACGAGCAGCGCCGCCAGGCCGCTCTCGAGGCCGACGAGAATCAGTTCACGCATTGCCAGCTCACTGCATGCTCCATCGCAACGTGACGAACCCTTCCCGACCCGGCTGCGCGTAGCCATAGGCGGTTTCGTAATCCTTGCCGCCGACGTTGTTCAACCGCAGGCCGAGCGACAGGTCCTTCGCGAACGCCCAGTCCGCGCGCAGGTCGACGATGCCGTAGCCGTCGAGCCGGACCGTGTTGGCCGTGTCGTCGAAGCGATGCGAGTACGCCTGTAGCGACGCACCGACGCTGTACTTGCCGATCTGCCAATCCGCACTGGCCTTGGCAGCTTGCCTGGCCCGACGCGGCAGCAGCTTCCTGTACGCGCTGGTCCCGACCGTGTCGTTGATCGGATCGACGTAGTCGTATGAAGCCGACAGGCTCAACGCGTCGAGTCGCGCATCCCACGCCAGCGTCGCGCCTTCGATCCTCACCTTCGGCACGTTGACCGGTTGCGGGCCACTGCTGATGTACGAATCGTAGCTGCTCTCGTAGCCGGTCAGCCGGACGTGGTGCGGACCGCCGGTCCACTGGACGAAGATCTCGCCATGCTTGCCGGTCTCCGGCAGCAGGTCGGGATTACCGAAGCCCGGGTAGTAGAGCTGGTTGAAGCTCGGCGCCGTGAAGCTAGTGCCGTACGAGCCGCCGACCCGCCACGCGTCGGTGAACTTGTACGCGTACGCGACCGCGCCGGTGGTCTTGTCGCCGAACTGCGTGTAGTCGTCGCGACGGACGCTGGCCTGCAGGTCGCTGGCGCCGAGATTGACGGTATAGCCGAGCGCGACCGCGTCGGTGTTGCGATCGCTCACCGCGAACGGTGTCACCGGCCGGCTCACGGCCTGCTCGATCCGCTCGAGCAGCACCAGCGCTTCGCCGAGCGGCAGCGTCACGCGGTTCTCCCACGAATACTGCTTCTGATCCGTCTCGATCGCGCCCAGATTGAAGGCGCTGGTCGACGCGGTCGTGTCGTAGCTGTCGAGCGAGCGGCCGACCGCGAGCCGCGTGCGCCAGCCGGCCAGCACGGTGCCGTCGAGCTGGACCGACTGGACCGTGTTGCGGATCCGGGCTCGCGAGTCCACGTCGGGGCCGTCGTCCAGTTGGGTCTTGCCGACCGAGCTCAGCAACAGGCCTTCGACGCGCCAGTTCGGCGCGAACGACCAGCCGGCGCGCAGGCTGCCCGACTTCTGGCGGAATCCATCGGTATCGGAGTTGTAGCTGCCGAACGGGACCGTCGGCTTGGTCGCCGAGATGCCGGTGTTCTGCAGATGCTGCACCTGGGTCGCGATGTCGAAGCCGTCTGCTGCATAGCCGACGCCACCCGACTCGAGGCTGTAGCCGTGGCTGCCGCCGCTGACGCGCGCGTTGCCGAACACGCCCTGGCCGCCACGACGCGTGAAGATCTGGATCACGCCGCCCATCGCGTTGCTGCCGTACAGCGACGTCATCGGGCCACGAACGATCTCGATGCGATCGATCAGGTCGAGCGGCAGGTTGTCGAACGACGGCGTGTTAAGCGTCGCCGAGCCGACTCGTACGCCGTCGACCAGCAGCAGAACGTGGCGCGCCTCGAGACCGCGAACGAACAGCGACGACGGCTTGCCGAGTCCCCCGTTCGAAGAGAACTGCACGCCGGGCGCCTGCGACAGCACCTCGACCAGCGTTCGGCCTTCGATGCGGTCGAGCATCTCGCGGTCGATGACCGTGACGTCCGCCACGACCTCGGACACCTTCAGCGGCACGCGGGTGGCGGTGACGACGACGGGGTCGAGCTGCTGGCGCGCGTCCTGCTGTGCGATGGCGCCGGAAGCGAAGGCGACGACACCGAGAGAAACGGCGAATGAGCCTGCGAAGCGCACAGGGGCGAAGGGGATCGCAGTGCGACCCCTGGTACGAGTAGACATGGGTTCTCCGATCGCACGCCCCGTGCGGATCCAGCCGAAAAAAAACCGGCGGCGGAAAGATCGGCGGAACGGAGGAAAGCGCGCGAGACGAGGATCCACCCGGTCCGCATCGCCCTCCGCGATGCCAGCGCCTTGCATCAGGCCGGTATCCGGGCTTGCGAGTGCCGGTACGCCGACGTGGCATACCGGGAGCTTGCGACGCCTTCCCAGATAAGAGACCCAGTGGCTGCGATGTCGCTCGCTACTCGCTGACCGTTGCGGGGGCAGCGCCGGAATGGTCTCGGCCCGAAGGACCGCGATGCACCGGCTTCCCGTTTAACCCGACCCTCGTGCGGGGGGCAGGCACCTCATGCAGCGTCGGAGTCTAGCAGTCGGCGGACTGTGGCGGCTGGCTTTCCTGCCGGCGCGGTCGGATGGCCCGGCCGGCAAACGCGCGAGTCGCCCGTCACCCCGCTTGCAATCGGCCTCAGTTCTTCGGCTGTAGCTGCAAAAGCCGCCCTTCGTCGTCGCTGCGCACGGTGAGCTTCTCGCCCTGTCGCGTTTCGAGAACCTCTCCCTTCTTGACCCGGACAGGACGCCCGTAACTGTCCTCGTACGCCATCCTCCCGTCCTTGAAGATGTAGACGGTCTCTCCGTTCTTGAGATCGATCTTCCGGTCGTAGTCCTTCGGGTCGACCCCCTGCGCCATTGCCGAACAAGCCAGAAGCGTCCCGATAGCCAGCGCTGCGAATTGCTTGTGCATGATGAGTTTCCTGAACGTGTCGACGAAGGGGATGCGCTCCGGACGATGGGCGGCGGATTGCTGGTCATTCGATCCCCGACCATCGTGATGGCGGGGACGACCGTGCGCATCCTCCGTTAGACGGATCCGGCCCTCCCCGAAAAGGGTGGCGCGTGCGAATAACGGTGGAGCTCGGTCGCCCGATGATCGGGACGCGACCACGTAGAATCGCGACCCGGCAACGGCAAACCGTCGCCACCCGCATTCGACCCACGGACCCCGATGAGCACATACCAGGAACTGAAGACCGAAATCGAGCAACTGAAAGTGCAGGCAGAGCAGGCGCGCCTTGAAGAAGTGGCGGCTGCACTCGAGGAGATCCGCACGCTGATCATCACCTATCAGATCCTGCCGAGCGATCTGGGCTTCACGATGCCCGGCAAGCGCGCGGCAGGCCCGGTCGCCGCCAGGTACCGCGACCCGGTCAGCGGCGCCACCTGGAGCGGCCGGGGCCGCACACCGCGCTGGCTCGACGGCAAGGACCGCGCGGCGTTCGCGATCTGAACGCGGGCCGTTGCAGGGAGTCGGCTAGCGGAGCGTGGCGTCACCGATCAGGAGCGGCATCGCCGCCTCCATCTGTGCAACCGACCGGACCGCGATCAGACGCGGTGGCAACGACGTGCTGACCACCGCGACCGCGACGGCGCCCTTCGGGCACAGGCCGAGACAACCGGTCAGCAACACGCGCGGCCGCGGCTGCACGGCCTTGGCATCGCGCCGGATGATCGAGACGAGGGCCTTCGGCTTCATCCCCTTCGGCCCGTTGCTGCGCTTGCCGCATGCCCTGCAGACCAGGATGGCCGTATCCCAGCGCATGCGTTCGAGTGTCGGTGCTTCGTCTTTCAAGGCGATTCCTCTTTTCCGACGCGCCCGGAGCGCGGTATCGCGCAGTGTCACCGATCGCGACCCATCGACGTTTCCCACAACGCGCAGTATGTCGTCCGCCATCCACCGAATCACACATCCACAGCAGGTACCCGAATGAAAACATTCAGCGAAGGCGGCCAGCCGACCAGTGAAGACAACAAGAATCGCTACCTGCGCGAGACCATGAAGAATCTGGCCAAGCTGCAGCGGATCGTGGAGTCGCAGGAGCCCGGTGCGCAGGCGCCGGTCCAGTCGCAGTTCGACGAAGTCATCGAGCGCCTGGGGCTCGTCCATGCGGCGATGATCGAACGTGGCTTCCTGCCTTTGAAGAAGCCGGACGCCTGACCGGCTGGACAAAGGCCTTGAACGGCTTGCTCAAACACCCGATGTTCCGCTCCGGCGTCCACGACATGGTCGTCGTCGCGGCCGGAATCGCCGCGTGGGGCGTGATGACCGGCGTGGCGATGGTCAAGTCCGGCATGGGCACCGTCGACGTGCTGCTGATGGGCGTGCTGGTGTTCGCAGGCAGTTCTCAGCTCGCGGCGATTCCGCTGATCGCGACGGGTGCGCCGATCTGGGTCGTGCTCGCCGCCGCCTTCTGCGTCAATCTGCGCTTCGTCGTGTTCAGTGCGCACCTGCGCCCCTACGTCATGCATCGGCCGCTGGTACAGCGTATGGCCATGGGCTATCTGATGGCCGACATCAACTACGTCCTGTTCACGAAGCGCTTCCATGTGCCGGCGTCGGACCAGGCCGGTTGCGAGCGGCAGGACGCCTATTGGCTGGGCCTCGGACTGACCGCCTGGATCTCCTGGGTCGTCCCGAGCCTGGTCGGCATCGTCCTCGGCAACTCGGTGCCATTGTCGTGGGGTCTCGGCTTCGCAGGGATCCTCGCGCTGCTCGGTATCGCCTGTTCACTGGTCTCGACGCCGCTGAGGCTGGTCTCCGCGGGCGTCGCCGGTGCCGCCGCCGTGGCTGCCTATGCACTCCCGCTGAAGCTGAACATCGTCGTCGCGATCGCGGCGGCCGTGGCGGCCTGCCTGCTGCTCGAGGCGCCCGGCCTCGCGCGACGGAGGACCACCGTCGTTCAAGGGGACCGCTCGTGACCGACAGCGACGTCGGCACGACGGTGACGATCCTCGCGATGACGGCGATCACCATCGTCACGCGCTCGCTGTTTTTCCTGTCGAATCGCCCGTGGACGCTGCCGGGATGGGCGCAGCGCGGCCTGCACTACGCGCCGGTCGCGGCGCTCGCCGCGGTGATCGCGCCGGAGTCGGTGATGGCGCAGGGTCACCTGATCACGACCTGGCAGGACGCGCGGCTGTTCGCCATCGCCGCGGGCGTCGCATGCTACGTATGGAAGCGCGACGTGCTGGGCACGATCGTCGCGGGGATGGCCGTCTATCTCCCACTGCACATCGGACTCGGCTGGTAGGAAACTCGCTGATCCTGGCGCGGGCCTGCCCGGGGCGACCCCGCTTCCGCTATTGTCCGATTCACCGCGGCAAGCGACGACCAAGGAGAGAGCGTGCTTCATGTAAAAAAGAATGCGCGACTCGCGCGCGACACGATGGCCTTCGTGCTCGCCGGTGGACGCGGCAGCCGGCTGATGGAGCTGACCGACCGCCGCGCGAAGCCCGCGGTGTTCTTCGGCGGCAAGACCCGCATCATCGATTTCGCGCTGAGCAACGCGCTGAATTCCGGCATCCGCCGCATCGGCGTCGCGACGCAGTACAAGGCACATAGCCTGATCCGTCACCTCACGCGCGGCTGGAGCTTCCTGCGCGCGGAGCGCAACGAGAGCTTCGACATCCTGCCGGCGAGCCAGCGCATCTCCGAAGACCTCTGGTACCGCGGCACGGCGGACGCGGTCTATCAGAACATCGACATCGTCGACAGCTATGCGCCCGAGTACATCATCGTGCTGGCAGGCGACCACATCTACAAGATGGACTACGAAGGCATGCTGCAGCAGCACGTCGAGACCGGTGCCGACGTCACGCTCGGCTGCGTCGAGGTTCCGCGCGAGGAGGCCAGCGGATTCGGTGTGATGCACATCGACGAGCACAGCGTCGTCAAGAATTTCTTCGAGAAACCTGCCGATCCGCCGTCCATGCCGGGCAAGCCCGACACGTCGCTCGCGTCGATGGGCATCTACGTCTTCAACACGAAGTACCTGTTCGAGCAGCTCGAGCGCGACGCGGCAGATCCATCGTCGAGCAACGACTTCGGCAAGGATCTGATCCCGCGCATCGTCGCCGAAGGCAAGGCGGTCGCGCACAACTTCAACGACTCGTGCGTGCGCTCGGCCCATGAGGCCGAGGCCTACTGGCGCGACGTCGGCACGGTCGACGCCTACTGGAAGTCCAACATCGATCTGACCGCCATCACGCCGGGGCTCGATCTGTACGACACCGAGTGGCCGATCTGGACCTACAGTGAACTGACGGCGCCGGCGAAGTTCGTCCACGACGAGCCCTCCCGACGCGGCACCGCGATCTCGTCGCTGGTGTCCGGCGGCTGCATCGTCTCGGGTACCGAGCTGCGCCGCTCCTTGCTGTTCACCGGCGTCTGCACGAATTCGTATGCGTACATCGACGAAGCGGTGATCCTCCCGTACGTGACGATCGGGCGCCACGTCCGCCTGCGCAAGGTCATCATCGATCGCAGCGTCGTGATCCCCGAAGGCCTCGTCGTCGGCGAAGATGCCGAGGCCGACGGCCGGAGGTTCCGGCGTACCGAACAAGGGGTCTGCCTGATCACGCAGCCGATGATCGACCGCCTGTCCGCGTGATCGCGCGATGACCGCTGCCGTCGCACCGCTGGCAGTCCTTGCGGTCGCCTCCGAGATGTATCCGCTGGTCAAGACCGGCGGCCTGGCCGATGTCGTAGGCGCTCTGCCGCCAGCGCTGGCCGCACTGGACATCGACGTGCGGACGTTGCTGCCCGGCTACCCGGCGGTCGTCGATGCGATCGAGGCGCCGCGCACGGTCGCATCGTGGCCGGACTGGTTCGGCGGGCCGGCAAAACTGCTCACCGGGCACCACGGCGAACTGGAACTGCTGGTGCTCGACGCGCCGCATCTCTACGCGCGCGGCGGCAATCCCTATCTCGACGCCGACGGCATCGACTGGCCGGACAATGCCGAACGGTTCGCTGCGCTGTCATGCGCGGCGGCCCGCATCGGCTGGGGCGATCTCACCGCATTCGTCCCCGACCTGATCCACGCGCACGACTGGCAGGCGGCGCTCGTGCCGGTCTATCTGCGCCATCTCGGCCGGGGACGTCGGCATCCGAAGGTCGTGCTGACTGTGCACAACCTGGCGTTCCAGGGGCAGTTCGGGCCCGCCGTTCGTGATCGTCTCGGCCTGCCCGACGCGGCGTTCACAGCGGACGGGCTCGAGTACTTCGGCGATGTCGGCTTCCTGAAGGCCGGAATCCTCACGGCCGATGCGGTCACGACGGTGAGTCCGACCTACGCCCACGAAATCCGCACCGAAGCGGGCGGCATGGGGATGGACGCGATGCTGCGCTGGCGCGGGTCCGCCGTGTGCGGCATCGTCAACGGCATCGACACGTCCGTATGGGATCCGGCGGTCGATCCGCTGCTCGCGCAATTCTTCGCGACGGGCGACTGGTCTGCACGCGCGGTCAACAAGCACGCCGTCGAGACGCGCTTCGGATTGCCGCACGGCGACGGACCTCTCCTCTGCATGATCACGCGACTGACCGCGCAGAAAGGGATCGACCTCGTCATCGCGACGTTCGACGCCATCGTCGCTATCGGCGCACGTCTGGTCGTTCTGGGCAGCGGCGACGCCGCCTTCGAGGAGGCCTTGCGCGCGGCGGCAGTGCGACAGGCCGGACGCGTCGCAGTCCGGATCGGCTACGACGAAGGACTGTCGCATCTGATGCAGGGAGGGTGCGACGCGATCCTGATTCCCAGCCGTTTCGAGCCGTGCGGACTGACACAACTGTATGGTCTGCGCTACGGCTGCGTGCCGGTCGTCGCGCGGGTCGG
>JBDTIS010000204.1:0-6189 GCA_039936235.1 Burkholderiaceae bacterium
CCTGCTGGTCTACGTGATCGGCATCGCGTTCCTGCTGTACGACATCGTCCGCGACCTCGATCCGCGCTATCGCGAAGCGACCGAGGAAGCCCTGGTCGAGACCGCGCAGGTGCTCGCGGCCGGCGTCGAGCGCGACGTTCACGACGGCGTCATCGACACCGCCGCGCTGGCGACGACGATGAAGGCCGCGTATGCCCGCCAATTCGATGCGCAGGTGTTCGGCTTCGCGAAAAATCACGTCGACCTGCGTGTCTACGTCGTCGATCGTGCCGGCCGCGTGATCTACGACTCGACCGGCCGCGCCGTCGGCGCGGACTACTCGGGCTGGCGCGACGTCGCGCTGACGCTCGCAGGCTTCTACGGCGCGCGCACGACGCCCGACGTCGCCGGCGACCAGCGCACCGCGGTCATGTACGTCGCCGCGCCGATCTACGCCGGCGATGCGATCGTCGGCGCGCTCGCGGCCGGGAAGCCGACACAGAGCTTCGGCCAGTTCGTCGAGGCCGCGCGCAACAAGATCATCCTGGTCGGCATCGGCTCCGCGCTCGCGGTGCTGATGTTCGCGTTCATCGTGTCGATCTGGCTGGTGCGACCGTTCGGCCTGGTCGGCGACGCCGCGCGTGCGATGACACGCGACCGGCGCGCCGGCTCGTTCGAGCGCTTCGTGCGGCAGGTGCGGCGTACGCCGCGGGCTCTCCGCGAGGCCTATCGCGACATGCGCGACGCGGTATCGGGCCGCAGTTATGTCGAGGACTACGTGCAGACGCTGACGCACGAGCTGAAGAGTCCGCTGTCGGCGATCCAGGGCGCAGCCGAATTGCTCGAGGAGCCGATGCCCGAGGCGGAGCGACGCCGTTTCCTGGCGAACATCGCGCGCGAGACCGACCGCATCCGCGAACTCGCGGATCGGATGCTGGAGCTCGCGGTTCTCGAGCAACGCCACCGGCTCGATGCGATCGATGCCGTCGACGCGGTCGTGCTCGGCGAGGACGTCGTGTCGACGGCGGCCGGCCGCGGTCGTGGCATCCGCGTGCGTTTCGTCAATGAAACCATCGGCCGCAGGCCCGAGATCGAAGGCGACGCGTTCCTGCTGCGCCGTGCACTTGCGAACCTGATCGACAATGCGATCGACTTCTCGCCGGACGACGGTACGGTCGACGTGACGCTCGACGGCAACGGATCGCGGATCGTCTATCGCGTTCGAGACCACGGACCGGGTATCCCCGACTACGCAGGCAACAAGGTCTTCGAGAAATTCTTCTCGCTGCAGCGGCCGCGGACGCAGAAGAAGAGCACGGGGCTCGGGCTCGCGTTCGTCCGCGAGATCGCCGGACTGCATCGCGGCAGCATCGCGCTCGCGAATCATCCGGACGGCGGCGCGGTGGCGACGCTGACACTGACGCGCTACTAGCCAGCACACTTCACACAGACTTCACACAAGCACGTACGACAGGCGTTTCGCTTCATCGTCCGCGCACATCGATCGTCGATGCTTCTTCCCGTCGCCATGCGTTCTGCATGACGCGCGAAGAAGGAGATCGGCATGAGAACGTTCGATGTGTGGGTGGGTCGTCTCGCCGCGGTCGCGGGACTGGTCTACGTGGTCCTCAGCGGCGCGTGGCCGCTGGCGGTCCCGGTCGGCATGCACCGCGACTGAGGCCGGCGATCATGTACAGCTTCATCCGGCTGTCTCCGAGCCGCTCACAGCGCGCTTCGGCCGTCGTGTCGGGCCTGATCGACCGCGTGTCCGCGTGGCTGCGCCGTTGCGCGGCCCTCGTCGAGCAACTGCCGTCCCGGGCCTGGCCGCTGCTGGTCGCCGTCGCCGCGTGGCCCGATGCGCTGTGGGGTACTCGTCACCTGCTCGACGACGCAGGAGATCCGCTCGGTGTCGTCGCCTGGTGCGCGCTGGGACTGGCGGTGTGGCAGGCGCGCGCGCTTCGCACGACCGCCCCGGATGGCGCTGCTCGGCGTCGCCGTGGCGCTCGTGTTCGTCGCCAACCTGGCGATATCCGGATTGTCCCCACTCGTTCGGGGCCTGCTCGGCAACGTCGCCATCGTCGTCGCCTTCGCGGCCATCGCCGATCGCGACGAACCGATCGCGCCGTATGCCGGACTCGTGTTGCTGGCACTGCCGTTGCTGCAATCCCTGCAGGCGAACGGGAACGTGCTGTCAGGCGATGCGTTCGCAGCCGCCGTACGCTGGCTCCTGATCGCATCGGGCTCCGAAGTGAGCGGCGACGGCGCACAGTGGACGATCGACGGACACGCGGTCGCGGCGGCGTTCCGTGGCGGCCCCCAGCTCGCGTGGGTCGGCTGCTTCGTCGCCTGTGCGACCGCCTGGATGTTCGGCCTGCGCAATCGCGCGTTCCTCGCTCGGCTGCCGGTCGTCGCCCTCGTCGTGACGATCGTGCAGGTGCTGCGAACGACCGTGCTGATGTCGGCGGACGCCGGCGGCGTCGCGATGACCGATGCGATGGACGCGGCGCTGGGCCTGCTCGCGTGCACCGCGGTCGGCGCGACGATCGCCGTCGTGTTCGCGACTCGACGTGGTACGAAGACGCCACCGGTCGCGGACACCGCGATCCTGGTGCCAGCGAACGAAGAGCGGCCACCGAACGGTGCACGGTGGCGCATCGTTTATGCGGGCCTGCTCCTGGTCTCGGCGTCGTTGCCGCTGGCGGTGCGCGCATAAAGCTTCCGCCGCGTGATGTCCCTCTTCACGGCGCGTGGTTCAGCGCCGCGCAACCCGGCGAGTGATCGGTGCCGCTGCGTGTCGGCGCATCCGGTTTCGGGGTGCGCATGGAGGCGAGCGTCGCGACGCTGCTGCAGGTCGCGACCGATCCGATGGCCTCCTGCCGGGAACGCTATCGATCGACAGGTTCGAGGAAGCTCAGCCGGTACGCGCCGCGTCGATCGCCATCCGGTGCTAGTTCACGAAGTGCGTGTCCCCGGCGGCCTGCGGCGGAATCTTGATCGCGATCGCCTTGAAAGTGCCCGAGGTCGGCACTGTGCCGGCATGGTTGACGCCCTTCGGGATGACGATCAGGTCGCCCGCCTTGATGGCCCGCTGCGCGTCGCCGACCCACATGGTACCGGTGCCGGCGAGGATGTATTGGATCTCATCGTTGCCGGCGTGGAAGTGCTTGCCCACGTTGCCCTGCTGCACGGCGATCGTCGCCTTGTCGGTGACGACCAGCAGCTTCGAGCGCAACTCGGTGCCTGGCACGATCGGTCCGAGCGCTTCGCCGTCGAGCGCGTTCACGTCGATGATCTGCGCCTCCAGCGGGGCGGGCGCGGGCGCCTGTGCGAAGGCAAGCGGCACCATCCGCGAGGCGAAACCACCGGCGACGAAGGCCAGCGTGACGAGGCTCAAAGTTCTTGCGAGTTGCATGACATCTCCCTGGTCTTGTAAGCGACCGACAGGCCGCGGCGGCGACATCGTACGACGCCCGGCGAATCGCATGCCGCTCCCTCGCAATACCAGCTTCAGAGACTTCCGGCCCTGAACGTGTCGCACTGACGGACGTCGCCGCTGTCCATGCCCCGCTTGAACCAGGTGACGCGCTGCGCCGACGTGCCGTGCGTGAAGCTGTCGGGCACGACGGTGCCGCGCGCCTGCTCCTGCAGCGTGTCGTCGCCGATCGCGGTCGCCGCCCTCAGGGCCTCGTCGACGTCGCCCGGGTCGAGCTTGATCGCGCTCTTGCCGGCGGCGAGTCGATGGCCCCAGATGCCGGCATAGCAGTCGGCTTGCAGTTCGATCTGGACCGAAATGCGGTTGTATTGGGTGGCCGACATCTTCTGGCGCAACGCGTCGGTCTTGGCCGTGGTGCCGAGCAGCTTCTGCACGTGATGGCCGACCTCGTGCGCGATCACGTAGGCCTGCGCGAACTCGCCGGGTGCCTTGAAGCGCTGTGCCAGCAACCTGAAGAAGTTGGTGTCGATGTAGACTTTTTCGTCGCCGGGGCAGTAGAACGGCCCGGCCGCCGATACGCCTTGTCCGCACGCGGTCTGCACCGAGCCGCTGAACAGGTCGAGCTTGGGTTTCACGTATGTGCGGTTGTTCTGGGCAAAGATCTCGGTCCAGTTCTGTTCGGTGTCGAGCAGCATTCGCGACACGAAGCGCTTGTCGCGATCGTCCGCCGACGGCTGCTGCGGATCGCGCGGCGCCTGCTGCTGGACCTGAGTGGTGTCGCCGCCTCCGCCGCCACCGGCGAGCCCGAGGATCACGCGCGGGTCGATGCCGAAGAAGTAAGAGCCGAGCAGGGCGATGACCACCGTGCCGATGCCGATGGTGCGGCCGCCGAACGGCAGGCCACCGCCGCCCGAACCGCGCACGTCCTCGACGTTGTCGCTCTGCTGGCCGTCATCCCATTTCATCGTGCGTCACTCCGTCATCGTCGACTGCGGCGCCTCGAAGGCCATCGGCCTTCGACGTCCTTCGATTGCCCGTGCGATCAGCTCGGCTTGAGCTGTGCGCGGATTTCGCCGGACGGGTGCGCGGCGCTGTGGACGTTGACATACAGATTGCCGGCGCGGTACGCGGCGAGCTGGGCCTCGGTGAGCTTGGCGCCCGCCGGTGCGGTGAAGACGTTGCCGCTCTGCGTGAACGGAACGATCACCGGACCGTTGATGCCCACGGCGCCCTGGTGGATGTGCCCCATCGTCGGCGCCATCCCCGTGACCGTCATCGAACCGGTGACGCTGCCGTCGGCGGCGATCATGATCGTTCCGGTGCCGGTGGCCGGCGTCGTGACCGCCGGCACTTCGCTCGCGCCGGTCAGCGTGACCTTGTTGGTGTCGCCGCCCATCGACGGGAACATCGAGCAGGCCGAGACGACGAGCGCGCCGGCGACGAAAGCGATGCCGACCGCGGCCTTGCGGATGGATTGGATCATGGTGTTCTCCTGGGTTGAATGGCGAGCGTTGCATACAGCGGCTCGACGCGCATTGTGCCTTCGACGGCGCAACAACGGATATAGGCGGATGCCCCGTCTACGGCATCACGGCGTTGCGGGCGGCCGGTGTTAACGTGGCGCCGCGTTCGGACGCCTCGCAAGTCCGACGTTATCCGATCGAGGCAGACATCCGGAGGAAACTTGGCCACGCGCACTTCCAAGGCAACTGAGATACGCGTCGGCATCGGCGGCTGGAGCTACGACCCGTGGCACGAGACCTTCTATCCGGCCGACGTGAAGAAGAAGGCCGAGCTCGCGTATGCGAGCTCGCAGGTCACCGCCATCGAGGTCAACGCCACCTACTACCGGACGCAGACCGCGGCCACGTTTGCCCGCTGGCGCGACGAGACGCCCGACGGTTTCGTGTTCGCCGTCAAGGCATCGCGCTTCGCGACCAATCGACGCGTGCTGGCTGACGCCGGCGAGTCGATCGACTTCTTCGTCGGCAGCGGCCTCGAGGAACTCGGGGCCAAGCTGGGACCGTTGTTGTGGCAGTTCATGCCGACCAAGCAGTTCGATCCCGATGACTTCGAAGCCTTTCTCGACCGGCTGCCGAAGAAGGTCGGGTCGCTGGCTCTGCGGCATGCGCTCGACGTCCGCCACGAAAGTTTTCGCAGCGAGGCTTTCGTCGCGCTCGCCCGCAAGTACAAGGCCGCGATCGTCTGCAGCGATTCCGACGACTATCCGATGATCGGTGACGTGACTGCCGACTTCGTCTATGCGCGGCTGATGCGCGCGAAGGCCGAGATCGTCACCGGCTATGCGCCGAAGGAGATCGCGACGTGGACGGCGCATGTCCGGGTCTGGGCGGCAGGTGGTACGCCGCGGGTGACCGAGCTGCCAGGCCCCAAGGCGCCGACGAAGAAGCGCGACGTGTTCGTCTTCTTCATCAACGGCGCGAAGGAGCGGGCGCCCGCGGGGGCGAGGGCGATGCTGGAGAAGTTGGCCAGCTAGTGACCCTGAGCGCTTCGCGCAGCCACGGGTAGCGACTTGCGGCCGTAGACCTCGTACAGCTGCGCGACGGCCCCGAGCATCTCCGTGACGATGAACAGCAGCAGTACCCGCGGCGCGCCTTCGACGGCCACGAACCACACGATCAGCAGCGACACCCAGACACGACCCCAGCCGTCGATCAGCGCGAACAGGCCGATCGGCTTGATGTAGCGGGCGATGCACCACAGACCGATCAGCGTGCCGCTCAGGCAGACGAAGAACATCTGGATCGCGTCGATGG
>JBDTIS010000205.1:0-39380 GCA_039936235.1 Burkholderiaceae bacterium
GGCGACGTGCTCGGCGTCGCACGGATCGCGGCGATCCAGGGCGCCAAGCGCACCAGCGAGCTGATCCCGCTGTGTCATCCGGTCGCGATCACGAAGATCGCGATCGACTTCGCGATCGACGACGAGACGTCGTCGCTGACCTGTACCGCGACGGTCGCATGCACCGGCCAGACCGGCGTCGAGATGGAAGCGCTGACCGCGGTGCAGGTCGGCCTGCTGACGGTCTACGACATGTGCAAGGCGGTCGACCGTGGAATGACCATCATGGACGTCGGGCTGCGCGAGAAGCGCGGCGGGAAGTCGGGGACGTGGCCGGCGGCGTGACGCGTCAGGCGGCCTGCGGCAAGCGCTGTCGCGCCGCGAAGCGTCGATAGACTAGGGTTGCGATCGGAATCGTCGCGACGGTGCACAGCAGGTAGGTGAGCGCGACCCACTGCAGTTCGCCGCGTACGGCGGCTACGGTCATCAGACCGAGCGTGGCCAGGCCGCCTACGATGCTGAGGCCGAGTAGCGGGTCGCGGCGCTCGGACCGCAGCACGACCGAGATGCAGGCGATCACATGATGAGCGACCGCGCTCGCGATCAGCAGGGCCGTCGTCTGCGGCCCCGCGAAGCGCGCCATCGCGGCCGGCGCCATTGCGCTCAGCACGACGAACGCGGCCACGGTGGCGACTGCGCCGACGGCGGCGAACGCGGTCGACCGCACCAGCAACTGCGTCCAGCGCCGCGCGAGATCCGCTACCTGCCGGCGGCCGACCAGCACGCCGAAGTGCGCGGCCTGGCTGATCGGCCATGCGGTGGTGACCATGACGATCGCGTTCATCACCGACAGCGATAGCGCGAAGCGCCCCGCTGCGTCGGGTCCGCGCAGTGCGAACAGGATCGGCCCGAATGCCTGGAAAACGAGATAGCTGGCGATCGCGCTGAGCCCGACGCGCCACTGGAACGGCCACAGGTCCTCGCGCCACGAACGCATTGGTTCGCCGAAGCCGGCTACGTCCGGCACCGACAGCGACATGCGACGCATCCATCCCGCAGCGAACGCGAAGCGCGCCCAGAAATACGCTGCCAGCGCCCACAGTCCCTGGCCGAACGCCAGGACGACGAGTAGCACGACGCCGGATGCGATCTCCTGCGCGAGCCGGAAGCGCCAGGCACGCGCGACCGACAGGCCACCCTCCACGATGAAGATGTACGGCGCCGTTAGATGGTTGATTCCGACACCCGCGATGAAGACGAACCAGGCCGCGGTCCAGCCTTCGGCCGATTCGTCCGGCGCGCGCACGAAGAGCCACCAGCCGAGTCCGGCGACGACGATCGAGGCCGCGGCCGTGATCGGCGCGTTGATCCGCAGCGCGCGATCGGCGAGTGCCTTCAGTGCGGAGACGCGGCCGATCGCGAGCAGATGACTGGCAGCCTGCAGGCTCGCGTACGACAGCCCGAAGTCGCAGAGCTGCAGCAGGATGCCGAAGCTGATGAATGCGAAGTAGTAGCCCTGGCCGGTCGACGACATCCGCCAGATCACGATCGCGGCGCCGAGGCCCATCACGGCACCCTGGGTCGCGCGCGTGGCCATCGCGAGCGTCGCGTCGGCGCGCAGTGCGGAGATCAGTCGGCCGATTATCGTACGGTCCACGACCTGGCGACCTCCGGATGCTGCAAGAAGCGTCGCAGCCATGACTGCTCGATCGGCGACAGGTAGCGGGTTCCGCCCGCGACATCGGGCGCGGTTGCGGTTTCGCTCATCGGCCAGCGCTGCTCGACCAAACGCGTGAGAACTTCATAAACGGCGTCACTGTGCCGACCGCAAGCAGGATGACGGCAATCACGATGGTGCTGGCGCACGGGATGCGGACCGCGTCATCGCCAGCCCCCGGACCGAGCTGGATCGCCAGCAGCGTCAGCGCCAGGATCGATGTGCGCATCGCGAGATGGTTTTACGGACCGAAGCGGTAGAACGCACCTGTATCGTCGGGCAGCAACCGAAATGCGCTGGGTCAGTGAGCCCTTCGTCCCGCGCTACATCTAGTTCGTCCTATCCGATTTCGTCGGCTTCGCAGTGCCGCTGTTGAAGCGCGATCGTGCTTGACTGGCGGATGCTGGCGCTTACGCAACAGGTATGCCCACCATTCGAGAGAATCTTAGAGCAGGACGTAGGAAGGCAACAGGGTGAAGTACCCGTGCGACCCATTGTGAAAGAGATACCGTCGTGACAGTTATCCGTAAGAATGCGGGCCGGGGCGTCGTTGCGTACAGTGTGATGTCGTGCCGTATTCGCGGCAGTCCTGCTGTCGAATCTCGTCACGGAAAACAGCATTGAAGAAGCGTTAGCCGCTGTCATAAAAGCGGACCTTCGCGGGGGAGCGAACGCATAATAAAAAGAGGTGCCCGCGGGCACCTCTCTAGTCCAGCGTTAAGCGCTTAACCGCGACACGATGCAGGCAGATACTTCGCAGGAACGGTGGTGGCTGGTAACAGAGTTGTCGAACCGCAGACCCACTGGCCCACGCCACCGCCGACGACGGGCGCCGCCGTGTTGGCGGTGTTACGCGGAATGAGCGTGACAAGCTTGCCGTCGACGTTGGCCGTATCGATACCGGTGCCGACCGTGACGGTGATCGCACCTGTCGTGCTCGTGTCGACCTTTGAAACATACTTCGAGCCATTACCGACGGCAACTTCGCAACCCCACGCCCCGGCGGCCGGCAACGCGTTGGCTGACTGGTAGACCTCAGTGATGGACGTACGGCACGCACTGGCCGCCAGAATCACTTCCGCCAACTTCGCCCGCTTGGTGTAGTCCTGATAAGCCGGCAGCGCAATGGCAGCCAGGATACCGATGATCGCGACGACGATCATCAATTCGATCAACGTAAAACCCTTCTGCATCTTGCTCATGTGATCTTCCAATTAGTAGACGGCAGACTAAAGCAATCGCAAAGCAATCCGCGTGCCAGCTCAACTATATGTCGAACCTCGCCGCTCACTGCCATGCGTCGTCTTTTCATCCGCGAACTTGCGGCGAAGATCGACACTTCGCGACGCAATTTGTCACTTGTAGCCATTTTTGTTGTCACGGAAGCGGTCGCGAGAGCATGCGTTCATGCGCGTGCTGTCGTCCGAGGAGGCGGTCACAACGCGTCCCAAGACGTCATGGCCCTCCGACGGCGATTCCGTCAGCGGACGCAGACCGCCCGCACCTGCTTCAGATCCGTCAACCCCGACAAAACCTTCTCCATCCCGTCCATCCGCAGCGTCCGCATCCCTTCGCCGATCGCGGTGACGTACATCTCGGTGACACGGGCGTGGTCCTGGATGTTCTTCTTGATCGCGTCGCTGCCGATCATCAACTCATGCAGGCCGATGCGTCCCTTGTAGCCGGTCTGGTTGCAGATATCGCAACCCTTCGGTCGATGGAACACGAGCTTGCCGGCCACGCCGTACTGCATCACCCAGCCGTCGTAGAGCCGTTTCGCCTCCAGCTTCGGTTCGGTCTTCCAGGCCGGAAACTCCTGCTGGTCTTCGGCGTACTCGGTGACGAACGCACGGATCTCGGCCGAGTCGGGCGTGTACGCCTCCTTGCACACGCACAGCTTCTTCGCCAGACGCTGCGCGAGGATGCCGAGCAGCGCGTCCGCGAAGTTGAACGGGTCCATCCCCATGTCGAGCAGCCGCGCGATCGACTCGGGCGCGCTGTTGGTATGCAGCGTCGCGAAAACCAGGTGGCCCGTCAGCGACGCCTCGATGCCGATCGCGACCGTCTCCTTGTCGCGCATCTCGCCGACCATGATGACGTCGGGATCGGCACGCAGGAAGGACTTCATGATCGTCGCGAAGTCCAGCCCGGCCTTGCGATTGACCTGTACCTGTCGCAAGCCCTTCTGCGTGATCTCGACCGGATCCTCCGCGGTCCAGATCTTGGTCTCCGGAGTATTGAGCCGGCCGAGGATCGAGTGCAGCGTCGTGGTCTTGCCGGAACCGGTCGGCCCGCACACGAAGAACAGTCCGTGGGCCTTGGAAATGATCGGCATCAGGCGCGCGTAGTTGTGCGGCGTCAGCCCGAGCGCGTCGACCGGGATCGGCTTGCCGGCCGACAGGATCCGCATCACGACATCCTCGACGCCGCCGGCCGACGGGATCGTCGCGACCCGCAGCTCGATGTCGAACGGCCCGTACTTCTTGAACTTGATCTTCCCGTCCTGCGGCTTGCGCTTCTCGGAGATGTCGAGGTCGCACATGATCTTGATCCGGGCCGTCAGCGGCGCCCGATAGCTCGGCGGGACCTCGACGTACGGTGTCAGCGTGCCGTCCTTGCGAAAGCGGATGAGAGTCTTCTGACGGCCAGGGTAAGGCTCGATGTGGATATCGGACGCGCCCTGCTGATACGCGTCGATGATGACCTTGTTGACGAACTTGACCAGCTCGTTGTCCGCTGCGGCAGCGAGTTCGTCGGTGGTCTCGGCGAGACCGGCGTCGGTCTCGCGCAACATGTCGTTGATCGACCCGATAGCGAAGTCCTCGCCGAAGAACTGGTCGAGCGTTCGCTCGAATTCTTCGGTCGTCGTGACGCGGTACTGGATCTTCAGCGCGCGCGGGAAGATGTTCGACACGACACGCGACGACTGGATGCGCTCGGGATCGGTCGTCAGTACCACGAGGCCCTCGATGCTGTCCTCGACCGGCACCCACTGGGCCGACTGCGCGAAGTCACGCTTGATCTGCCTGACCAGGTCCAGCGGCTTCGGACGATCGGGCTTGAACGGCTCGTAGGGCACGCTGAAGAAGGTCGACAAGGCCCTGCCGATCGCGCGTCGATCGACCTGGAACTCGTCGCGCAGGATTTCCTCGATATCGACGCGATCGCGGCGCGCGGAACTCTCGGCGAGCCTGATCTCTTCGGCCGAGATCAGCCCCTCCGCGACGAGCGCATCGTATTTCGACCGCACGGAACGAGCGGACCGCACCGCGAGTTCGGCCTCCTTGCGCCGATGGCGTATCGCGACGGCCAGCGTGTCGCACAGCTCGCGAAAGCCTTCGATCTCGGTCGGTCCGAACGGCTGCCCGGACCGGCTGTTGATCAACTGGGCGACGCCGAGCAGTTCTCCGCTCTGGCCCCGCTTGCCGCGGTAGAGGATCGGCGCGGCGAGGACCTGATGCGGCGTTTCGCCCGCCTCGATGCCGAATGCGCCGACCGGCTGCAGGTCGGCATGCACGGCCGCCAGCTCGTCGGGGTCGCTCGCATCGTGCAGGTTGACCTCTGCGTGGGTGAGCGCGACGACGCCGACCAGGCTGGTCGTCTTGATCGGTCGCCGGAAGTCGCTGACCGTGCCGTCGGCTGCCCGCACCTTCGAGTGCATCAGGCGCCTGTCCTGGCTGACGACGTAGATCTGCAGACGCTCCGCGCTGAACACACGGCGGATATCGGCGCCCGCGTCGAGCAGGATGTCGTCGACGGTCGGCATCGCATGCACGCGCGCCGCGACGTGCTGGATGTTGCGAGAGAACAGCAGCCGCGCACCCAGATCCGCCGAGCCCGCACGTCCGATGCCGGACCGCGCCGACGATTCGGTCGCGTCAGGATGGAGGCCGTGCAAGGGAGCTGGCTTCATGGGCGAGAAGGATCACGGAGCGCCTGCACCCGACAGCGCGCGGCCATCAGCGAAAGAAGAACTCCATCTTCGTTCCCGACAGTTCGATGATGTCGTGGTCGGTCAGTGCGGTCGCGTCGAGGCCGAGCGCCTTTCCGTTGACGACCGGAAACGACGAACCCTCGACATGCGTGATGTAGTAACCCTGCTGGCGACGCGTGATCACCGCGACCTGCACGCCGGGGCGGCCGAGCGTGGTGAGCGCCTTGGACAGCATCAGTTCCTTGCCGGCGTTCGGTCCGTTGAGGATCTGGATCGTGGCCGCAGGACTGGCGGCGGCCGACGCCGGCGCCGGCCGGGAAACTGCCGCGCCATTCGTCATCGACTCTTCGCCGAAGCGCGAACGCGTCGTCGGCGCTACCCGCTGCGGGTCGGCCGCCGCGTTGACGCCGGTCGTCGAGCCGCCCGGAACGGTGCGCGTCATCGCCGTGGACGAAAGGTGGCGCGGCAGGACGACGCTGCCACCGGACTCCTCGCGGACGCCGATCTTTCCGTAACCGCTTTCCGGCTTGGCATCGACCACGAACTTGAGCTTGTACTTGCCGAGCTCGACCGTGTCGTTGCCCTGCAGGAAATGCTTCTTGATCGGTTGCCCGTTGACGGTGGTGCCGTTGGTGCTGCCGAGATCCTCGATGAATGAATCGTTCAGGATGGTGATCAGCACCGCGTGCTCGCCACTGACCGCGAGGTTGTCGATGACGATGTCGTTGTGCGGGCGCCGACCGATCGAGGTCCGCTCCTTCGTGAGCTCGACTTCCTTCAGGACGAGTCCGTCCATGGAAAGGATCAACTTCGGCATCTGCCTCTCCGCCCTGTGTCCCGGCCTGCCGCAGTCGCGCGCGCTCGCGACCGGTGCCGTCTCAAGCGCTCCGCCGATCGTCTTGCTGGCGACCGTCCGGCGGATCGTCTTCCGTGTCCAGCCTCTCCACTTGTCGCTCGCGCGCCGCGCCGCGCACCCATCCGACGCTCGCGAGCACGACGGATACGTTATCACGGCCACCCTGCGCATTGGCCGCATCGACCAGTCTGGCGGCGACTTCCTGCAATGCGGCCGGCTCGGCGGCGTGCCCGTCGACAGGCTCCTCGTCGTCCGGCTGTGAGTCATCGGCATCGGAACGGACCTCCATCTGCAGAAGATCGAATATTTCTTCGTCGCTCAGCATGTCCGGCAGTCCATCCGAACAGATCAGGTACAGGTCTCCCGCCACGAGGTCGTAATCGTTGATCTCGGGGTCGGCGACCAGATCGACGCCCAGCGCGCGCGTGACGAAATTGCGGTTGATCGATGCGCGCGCCTCGCCTGGCGTGAGCACGCCGGCATCGATCTGCTCCTGCAGCAGCGAGTGGTCGCGGGTCAGCAGGCTCAGCACCCGGTCGCGCATCCGATAGATCCGCGAGTCGCCCAGATGCAGCGTCGTCGCAGCATCGCCGGAGAACAGCAGCATCGCCAGCGTGGTGCCCATCCCTTCGCATTCGGGCTCGCGTCGCGCGACGTCGATGATGGCCTCGTTGGCGCCGTCGATCCGCGCCCGCAACACCGCGTGCAGCATCCGCTTCGATCCATGGGCCACCGTTGCGCCCTGCAACGCAACGCCCCGCAACTGCGTCAGGTCTGCGACCAGGTGAGTCATGAGGAACTCGGCCGCGAGTTCGCTCGCGACCTCGCCTGCGTTGTATCCCCCCATGCCATCGGCCACCAGTGCGAGGCCGCATTCCTCCGCGATGCCGATCGTGTCCTCGTTCTGTTCACGGACCATCCCGCGGTGCGTCGCATGCGCGTACCGGTAATGCATCGAGCCCGACGACGTCGGCTGAGGCACGGAACTCATGCGCGGATCGACGCCGCGTTCGGCACGCGCATCGACTTGCGGCGGAACAGTCGGACAGGGCCGAGGTGACGGACGAGGGTCATGCGATGCATGGAAGGACCGTGCCGGAAGCGGCGGAAGTGCTTGAATGATGACAGTGGGCGTCGAAGGGCGTCAATCCAGCATCTTCCTGAAGAAGACGGGGTCGAATGGGGGACGAAAGCGCCGCGACCCGCTGCAACAGGTGGCGGCAGCAACATGCAAGGTACGGTCCGCCGGTCCGCGCGCCCATGCCGGCAAGTACCGACGATGCGGCGTCGCAGCGATCAGGGAAACCACCTGGGCCACGCGCAGATTCGACACCGCCTCGCGTAGGGCTTGTGGACGGCACGCGATGTTCAGCGATGCACCGGCATGCGTTCGCCCCTGCGGGCCAGCACGGTCCCGACCACGACGACCACCAGCGCGAGCGCGACGCCCAGCCCGGTTGCGAACCATTCGCCGTCGATGCCACGGCCTTCCACTATCGGATCGCTCGCCGCCATTTCGCCGGCGACGAAGCCGAGCAGCGCGGCACCCGCGGTGACGATCAGCGGAATTCGTTCGATCACCTTCAGCAGCAGCGTGCTGCCGAACATGATCAGCGGGATCGTGAGGCCGAGGCCGAGTACCAGTACCAGCAGCCGCGACGACGGTGGTGCGGTCTCGGCGACCGCCGCAACGGCGAGCACGTTGTCGAGGCTCATCACGAAATCGGCCACCAGAATCGTCCGGACGGCCGCGAACAGATCGCGTGCCGGATCGATCTTCTTCTCGTTGTCTTCGCCTTTGAGTAACTGGATGCCGATGTACACCAGCAGCACGGCACCGACCAGCTTCACGTATGGCAGCGTCAGCAGCGCGACCGCGAAGAACACCAGCAGCACACGCAGCACGATCGCACCGGCGCTGCCGAGCAGCACCGCCTGCCGTTGCCGGTCGGCCGGCAGGTTGCGGGCCGCCAGTGCGATCACGACCGCGTTGTCGCCGGACAGCAACACGTCGATCCAGACGATCTTCCCGATCGCCAGCCAGAACGGCGCGGTGACGAAGTCGTCGACCATCGTGCGGGCGAACGCGGATCGCGCGACGTGCAGCCGCGCTCAGATCACCGACTGGAGCAGCTTGCCCATTTCGCCCGGATTGCGCGTGACCCGGATGCCGCAGGCTTCCATCACCGCCAATTTCTCCTGTGCCGTGCCCTTGCCACCGGAGATGATCGCCCCGGCATGGCCCATCCGCTTGCCCGGCGGCGCGGTGACGCCAGCGATGAAGCCGACGACCGGCTTCTTCATGTTGTCGCGGATCCAGTAGGCGGCTTCCTCTTCGTCGCCGCCGCCGATCTCGCCGATCATGATCACGGCGTCGGTCTCGTCGTCGTCGTTGAACAGCTTCATGATGTCGATGTGCTTGAGGCCGTTGACCGGGTCGCCGCCGATGCCGACCGCACTCGACTGGCCGATGCCGAGTTCGGTCAATTGCCCGACCGCTTCGTAGGTCAGCGTGCCCGACCGCGACACGACGCCGATCCGGCCCTTCATGTGGATGTGGCCGGGCATGATGCCGATCTTGAGTTCGTCCGGCGTGATCGTTCCGGGGCAATTCGGGCCGAGCAGCATCGTCTTGTGGTTTCCCTTGCGCATGCGATCGCGCACTTCGACCATGTCGCGGACGGGAATGCCTTCGGTGATGCAGATGACGAGATCGAGGTCGGCTTCGACCGCTTCCCAGATCGCGGCAGCCGCGCCCGCGGGCGGCACGTAGATAACCGACGCGGTAGCGCCGGTCTGCTTCTTCGCGTCGGCGACCGACCCGAAGATCGGGATGCCTTCGAAGTCCTCGCCGGCCTTCTTCGGGTTCACGCCGGCCACGAAGCAATTCCGGCCGTTCGCATATTCGCGGCACATGCGGGTATGGAACTGGCCCGTCTTGCCGGTGATGCCCTGCGTGATGACTTTGGTGCTTCTGTCGATCAGGATGCTCATGGATGGTCCCTTAACTCATTCGACCCCGAGGGGTACTCACTTCGATTCGTCGTTCCCGCGCACGCGGGAACCCAGTGTCGTCACGCGGTGACGGACGCGTAGAGATCGTTCCAATACGGGTTCATCGCCTCGATCGATTCGAGCTTCCAGGCACGGTTCCATTTCTTGATCCGTTTCTCGCGCGTGATCGCGCTTTCTGCGCATTCGTGCGCCTCGAACCAGACCAGCATCTTCGTGCCGTATTTCAGCGTGAATCCTTCGACGTTTCCTTCCTTGTGTTGCCAGACCCGTTGAACCGGATTCGAAGTGACGCCGACGTACAACGTGCCGTTGCGTTCGCCACGACGCTGGGTTCCCGCGTTCGCGGGAACGACGGATTCAAAAATGGCCGACGGATGGCCTACTGCCCCCGAGCCGCAGCCACCACCTTCTCACCAGCCTCGGTCATGTTCTTCGCCGAGATGATCGGCAGCCCCGAATCGGCCAGCATCTGGCGACCCAGGTCCTCGTTCGTGCCCTTCATGCGGACGACCAGCGGCACCTTCAGCGACAGCGCCTTCGACGCCGCGATGACGCCTTCGGCGATCGTGTCGCACTTCATGATGCCGCCGAAGATGTTGACGAGGATCGCCTTCAGCTCCGGGTTCTTCAACATGATCTTGAACGCTTCGGTGACCTTCTCGGTCGTGGCGCCGCCGCCGACGTCGAGGAAGTTGGCCGGCTCGCCGCCGAACAGCTTGATCATGTCCATGGTCGCCATCGCGAGCCCGGCGCCGTTGACCAGGCAGCCGATGTCGCCATCGAGCGAGATGTACGCGAGGTCGAACTTCGAGGCCTCGACCTCGGCCGGGTCTTCCTCGTCGAGGTCACGCAGCGCGACGATCTCCGGATGACGGTACAGCGCGTTCGCGTCGAAGTTCAGCTTCGCGTCGAGCGCGATGACCCGGCCGTCGCCGGTCAGGATCAGCGGGTTGATCTCTGCCAGCGACGCATCGGTCTCCCAATAGGCCTTGTAGAGCGCCTTGAAGATCGCTCGCGCCTGCGGAATGGACGCGTCGGGCACGCCGATCTTTCTAGCGACGTCGTCGCACTCGGCGTCGGTCAGGCCGGTCGCAGGATCGATGAAGATCTTGTGGATCAGTTCCGGCGTGTGTTCCGACACCTCTTCGATGTCCATGCCGCCTTCGCTCGACGCCATCAGCGCGACGCGCTGCGTGGCGCGGTCGGTCACCATGCCGAGGTACAGCTCCTTCTCGATGTCGGCGCCCTCCTCGATCAGCAGGCGGCGCACGTTCTGCCCGGCCGCGGACGTCTGGTGCGTGACGAGCTGCATGCCGAGGATCTCGGTGGCCATCTGGCGCACCTCGTCGATCGACTTCGCGACCTTCACGCCGCCGCCCTTGCCACGACCGCCCGCATGGATCTGGGCCTTGACCACCCACACCTTGCCGCCGAGCTTCTCGGCTGCAGCCACGGCTTCGTCGACGGTGAACGCAGGGATGCTGCGCGGGACCGTGACGCCGTATTTCTTGAGGATGTCCTTGCCTTGGTATTCGTGAATTTTCATGTTTGTCGTTCGGCTACCGGTTTCGTCTCGGGGACGTCGTTCGATGGATCGGGCGCGCGTCGATACCAGCGCGGGTAGAACTGGGCCACGGCGGGGCCGTCCGACTTCAATGCATGACAACGATCGAGCTGGAAAGGCTTCTGCTCGAGCAGCGCGTCGGGACCGGGTGCAGGGTCGTCCTCCGACGCATCGCGCGTGCGGATCACCTCGCCGGCGAACGCCTGGATGGCCGCAGTCGGCAGGACATTCGTCAGCTCGGTGATGTGCGTGCATCCGGCCGTCCCGCCGAAAAGCAGGCGGACATCGCGGCGGAAGTTCCGCATCAGGTTCAGGCCGACCAGCCGCCGATAGTCGGGGGCGATCGTCTCGCACGAGCCGGGATAAGGGACGCTGACCGACGTGGCGCCGGCCTCGACGACGTGCAACGACGTATCGATCGTGACCTTGAGCCGCATGTGATGGATCGGCTCGCCGGCCAGGCGCGTGCCGGTGGCGAGCCGGAAGTCGCCGCCCTTCGTGTCGACCAGCTCCGCCTCGACGTCCCACAGCCCATCGTCGCGCGCGAAGACTTGGGCGGAGATGGATCGCGTGTGGACGAGGCGGCGGGTGGGCATCGAAGGGGGCACGGATGACCCGGAACGGGTCGGCGCGCAGTGCGCTCATGCGAGCGGGCGTTGCAGTGCAACGCCCGCGAATTTATCACAGCGCGCGGAGCCACCCACCCGCGACCGCCGAACCGGCGGCGCGCGCGGGATCGTACTCAGCGGTTCGGGTCGTTCGGCCCGCCCTTGAGGACGAATTTCTGGATGCGCTTGGAGGTATCCACCTCGCCGGTGTAGTAGTTGCCATCGGTCGTCACCGCCGCCTGATGGACCCAGTGGAATTGTCCGGCGTTGCGACCGTTGTGGCCGAACGTCGAGACGATCAGGCCGTCGTTCCGACGCATCACCCACACGACGTTGTTCTCGCCATCGGCGACGAGCAGGAACTTCTGCTGCGGATCCGCCGAGAAGTTGAGCGTCCAGGTCGACCCGTTGCCGAGCGTTGCGGGCCGCACGAAGAACTCCTTCACGAACGTGCCGTTCTTCGTGAACACCTGGATGCGATCGTTGACGCGATCGCAGACATAGACGAACCCGTCGTCCGACAGATGCGCGCAATGGACCGGATTGCGGAACTGCGGGTCGAGCGAGCCGCTGTTCGCATAGGGCGGAGGCGTCGCGTTGTCGATTTGCGACAGCGCCTGACCATAGGCACCCCATCCCCGCTTGAAGGCCCCGGTGCGTGAGTCGAATACGACGACGCGCTTGTTGAGGTAGCCGTCGGCGATATAGACCTCGTGCGCCGCGTCGTCGACCTCGACACCGGCCGGCTGACCCAGGCGCGTGACGTCGGCATTGTCCTCGGGCGCCTTGTCGTTGGCCTTGCCGATCACCATCAGCAGCTGTCCCGAGTTCGTGAACTTCAGGATCGCGCGATCACCGCCCGCGTTGCCGCCGATCCACACGTTGTCCTGCTTGTCGACCCAGATGCCGTGCTCGCTGTTCGGCCACTCGGGCACATAGCCCGGACCGCCCCAGGCCTGCAGCAGATTGCCCTTCTGATCGAACTCCATCACCGAAGGCGCGGCGATACAACACGCCGAGCGCGGGCCGTTCTTCGGATCGGCGCCGAGTTCGTCGGCGGTGTCCGAGCGCGGACGCTGGCTGATCCAGATGTGGTTGTGCTTGTCGACGGCCATGCCGCCGACCTGTCCGATGATCCAGTTGTTAGGCAACTGCTTCGGCCAGCTCGGATCGACGACGTACCTCGGCGCACCGCCGTTACCCGAATTCGCGAGCGCGTTCATGTCGAGTTTGGCCGCGTTCATCCCGACCTGTGCCGCCGCGAGCGTCGCGACGGTCAATCCGATCGTCGTCGCGAACACGCGCACCGCGGCCTTGCCCCATGGGCTACTGACTAGATGCATTGATGTCTCCTCGGTCGGCTGCCGGCGCCTTAGTTGTTCGCGACGAGATCGCGACCGGCTGTGGATCCTGCGTCCGCGGCGGATGGTGATCGATCCGCCGTGCGAATATAAATACTTAGCCCGGCAACGGTCGCAAGGGAGAAAATTTGCCGACCGTTGCAGAACTAACGAAACAGCAGGATCGAGAGAGCACGCGCTACGACCTTGGTCGCGCGGCGCAGGTCCTCGAGCAACAGGTTCTCGTCGGCGCGCTTCGCGTTGGCCTCGAGGATGGTCCGCGGTCCCGCGCCGTACAACACGATCGGCACGCCGGCCTCGCCGTACAGCCGTGCGTCGGTATACAGCGGCGTCGCGGTCGGGGCGATCGGCTCGTCCATCACGTCGGCCGATGCCGTCACCAGCGCGTCGACGAGACGCTCGTGGCCGGGTAGCGGCCGCAGTCCGTACGCGAGCAACAATCGCTTCACATCGATCGTAAGCCCGTCCTGCCTCGGCAGCGCGTCCGCGATCAGTCGGCGCAGCGACGCCTCGACCTCGCTGGGATCCTCCTCGGGGATCATCCGCCGGTCGAGCTTGAACGTGACGCGGTCCGGAACGACGTTGGTGTTGATGCCGCCTTCGATCAGGCCGATGTTGAGCGTTGGCGACCCGATGCCCGCGACTCTCGAGTGCCGGCGCTTCAGGTTCTCGGCGTCGGCGTAGATCGCGCTCATCACGACGTTCGCCGCACGGATCGCATCGACGCCGGTCTCGGGCATCGCCGCATGCGCCGACCTGCCGCTGATCGTGACGGCGAGTTGCAGGCAGCCGTTGTGCGCGGTGACGACCGCATACGAGAAGCCGGGGCCGAGCGCGAGGTCGGGCTTCGTGATCCCTTCGGCGAGCAGCCACGACGGGCCGAGCAGGCCGCCTAACTCCTCGTCGTAGGTCAGGTGCAGTTCCACGACGCCAGCCAGCGCGGTGCCGTTGTCCATCAACGCGCGCAACGCGAACGTGTAGGTCGCGAAGTCGGACTTGGACACCGCCACGCCCCGGCCGTACATGCGGCCTTCGACGACGTCGCCACCGTAGGGCGCCTGCGTCCATGCGGCGCCGGGCGGCACGACGTCGCCGTGGGCGTTCAGCGCGATCACGGGACCGCCGCTGCCGAACGGTTGGCGCACGACCAGGTTGATGATCGATGTCAGTCCGGCGGCCTCGACGGCTTCGATCGGAGGCGCATGCCGTTCGACCGCGAAACCCATTGCTTCGAGGAGAGTTGCGGCGCGTTCGGCGGCGGGGACGTTGTCGCCGGGCGGCGTATCCGACGGGACGCGAACGATGTCGCGGAGGAACGCGACTTCCTCGTCGAAGTGGGCATCGATCCAGCGATCGAGCGCGGCGGGGGCGGCGGTGTTCATCGGCGAAGCATGCCCAGCTCCTACTTGCATGTCATCCAGAACGCCTCGCTGTCATTCCGACGCACAGCGGGGATCCTAGCAAACGGTCTTTCGCAATGGCGATGCCTGAACCATCTCGATTCATCCGCCGCGCGCGCACTCTATTGACTCGGCCGCGCCAAAGCGACCCTCGCCGACGTCAGTCGTCCTGGCCGACTTTCCCTGCAAGCACTTGCGTGATGGCGTCCATCGAGAAGCCTCGCGTCTGGAGGTATCGGCCCTGCCGGCCGCGTTCGTCCGCGCTCGTCGGCAGTGCGTCGAAGCGCTTCGCCCACGCCGTGTAAGCGCGCTGCACTTCGCTGCCGGCCAGCAGCGCCATCGCCGCGCCGGCCTGCTCGGCCGCGACCCCGCGTTCGCGCAGGTCGCACGCGAGACGCAGGTCGCCATAGCGCTGCGATCGCTGCCGCACGAGCGCGGCCGCGAAGCGCTCGTCGGACAGGAGGTCCTGCTGCTGCAGGCTGTCGAGTACGCGGTCGATATCGTCGTCGCCCTGCTCCGGCGTGAGATGCCGCTGCAGCTTGCGCGCCATCTCGACGCGGCTGTGTTCGCGTCGGGCGAGCAGCGCTATCGCCCGCGCCATCAGGCTCGGACCGGAGCCGCGGCGGGTAGCGCTCATCCGAACAGGATCAACGGAGAGGCCGGCGAAAGCCGATCCGGCGCGCGCGTTTGCGAGATATGCGAGTGACGCCGAATGCCGAGAAGCAGACCGAGCGGCGACCCGGGGTTTCCGCATGCGCGCAAACGACGGTGTCGAGAGGGTTGCCGCTCTTTATGGCATCGTCCGGCGCAGAGCTGAGGGGATCGACTCGCCAGAAACCGTCTTTCCGCGAAAGCGCGATCCGTCAGGCCGCGGCTTCGGCCGTTGCGCCACGCACGGCGACGCCCTTGTTCTCGCGGATCTTGTTCTCGATCTCGAGTGCGACGTCGGGGTTGCTGCGCAGGTATTCGCGCGCGTTGTCCTTGCCCTGCCCGATGCGGTCGCCACCGTAGCTATACCAGCTGCCGGACTTGTCGACGATGTTGAGCTCGGCGCCGAGGTCGATGACCTCGCCTTCGCGTGAGATGCCTTCGCCGTAGAGAATGTCGAACTGCGCGACCTTGAACGGCGGCGCGACCTTGTTCTTGACGACCTTGACCTTGGTCTCGGAGCCGATCACTTCCTCACCCTTCTTGATCGAGCCGGTACGGCGGATGTCGAGGCGCACCGACGCGTAGAACTTCAGCGCGTTGCCACCGGTGGTTGTCTCCGGGTTGCCGAACATCACGCCGATCTTCATGCGGATCTGGTTGATGAAGATCACCAGCGTATTGGTGCGCTTGATCGAGCCGGTGAGCTTGCGCAGCGCCTGGCTCATCAGTCGCGCCTGCAGGCCCGGCAGCGAGTCGCCCATCTCGCCTTCTATCTCGGCCTTCGGCGTGAGCGCCGCGACGGAGTCGATGACGATCAGGTCGACCGAGCCCGAACGGACCAGCGCGTCGCAGATCTCGAGTGCCTGCTCGCCGGTATCCGGCTGCGAGATCAGCAGATCGGTCAGCTCGACACCGAGCTTTTGCGCGTATTGCGGATCGAGCGCGTGTTCCGCGTCGATGAACGCCGCGGTGCCGCCGAGCTTCTGCATCTCGGCGATGACCTGCAGCGTCAGCGTGGTCTTGCCCGACGACTCGGGGCCGTAGATCTCGACGACGCGACCGCGCGGCAGACCGCCGATGCCGAGCGCGATGTCGAGACCGAGCGAACCGGTCGACACGACCTCGATGTCGTCGATGACCTCGCCGGCGCCGAGCCGCATGATCGAGCCCTTGCCGAACTGCTTCTCGATCTGGGACAACGCGGCGGCGAGCGCCTTGCTCTTGTCGCTGCCGGCGCCGTTCTTGTCGGCAGCCTGGCCTTTGGCCGTTCTTTCTTCCATGGAATCCTCGTGAATGGGGCGCTCGATGAGGCGCCGCGTCTGCGCCGGTATGCGGTCTGACGGCGACGTTTCCGGCGACCGGACAGTCGATCTGAAACGTGCGGGATGCATGCGGGATGCCGGGTGACCACGCTGCCGGACAGGGACTTCCGGCGTTCCCGCGGCCCTCCGCATGCGACCGTGAATAATACTCTAACGACCCTCGCGACCGGTCGCGTCGATCATACGGATGAGTGATCGTCCCGGCCCGACGTCATGCGCCTGATCATGGTGCTTGGCGCGCGCTTCGCTGGCGGCGACCAGCCCGGCTTCCGCCACGGGACCTCTCCGATGAACGCCGTGCCGGCGCCCTCATCCGCGATCGCTTGCGCAAAGCGTGCTCTTTCGCCGCATCGTCGCGATAACTTGCCCGCGATTGCCGGTCGGCTCAGGACGACCGCCACGAAAGTCGGAGAAATCATGGCGGCAAACATAGCGGCGCATCCTGTCTGAGCGCCGATGACTGGTGAAGAACGCAAGGTGATCTTCGCTGCGTCGCTGGGACAACAACGCGATGGGCGCGGAGATCGATGCTGCGGGCTATCCGCCCAAGGCCGACGATGCGCAGATGAACAAGGTCATGGAGTGGCTGTTGCTGACGCCCGTAGTCGGCACGCTGTTCCTCCGTGATACGACGGCCTCGACATCGACGCCGATTGACTTCCCCGGATCCTGCGTGAAACGAGCCCTGCTTCGAGCGGAGCTTTTCCGATGGGTATCGCCCGGAGCCGCTGCGTCGATGCCGAATTTACTTCCTGCCTTTCGACCGTTCGATGCAGTAAGCCGTCGCCTGCACCAGCGACCTGTCCCTGGCAGTCATCGGCACCGGTGGCTTGAGGACGTCGTTGAGACAGAATCGGATCTCGGAAGAACTGCAGGTCGCCGGCTTGCACGCGGCCGCGACCGTGTTGGAGTAGTCGATGCGTTCGGCGCGCGATGCGTCCCACCACAACGTCGCCGCCGCGTCTGGATCGAGCGCTGCGACAGCGGCGCCCGACGACGCGCAGAGCAGAGCGATGAGGACCAGATCGATAAGACGCCGAACGCGCTTTGCGGCGGTCGTGAAGGGTGTCGGGGACATCGCCCGGATAGTACGCGCTCGATGCGGCATCTTGCGCGGGGTCGCGCCGCGGCGGCGGCGACCTGCTTACACCGTTTCCCTGCGCCAACCGTTTGACGCCCCCCACCTTCATCGCCATAATTCGCGGCTCGCGTGGCGGATTAGCTCAGTCGGTTAGAGCGACGGAATCATAATCCGCAGGTCCGGGGTTCGAGTCCCTGATCCGCCACCACTCAAAATCAAATGACTTAGCCGACCATTCCTGCGCTCAGTCGACCCCTCGCATTTCTCTGCCGGCATGCATCGGCCAAAGCGAGACCGCCAGCAACCAGCGCAAGCGACGAAGGACAGCCCGTATCGACGCCCGGCAATCGAACGCCATCGCTTGAGCGTGCTTTTTCTCCGTTGTGTTCCTCGCAGCCACGGCATCGCGGGGCATGGTAAATCCAGCGGAACGGTTCAATGCGAGCGGGCTCGGCCGATTCCCAGCCGGACGAGCAATGAAAGCGCGCGAACCACTCACTTGCCATCTGCTCGGCGCGAGGACGGCGAAGAACATGGTTGTGAGTGTATCGCGAACGATCGTTCACCGTCCGCGCCGGTGACCCATATGGCATTAGTCCAATTCAGTCGAGCCGATGATCCGGGTCGACCAGCTACGCCGCCGTGAGCCTGGAGACGGCCACGAGCAGTCATCGTCAAGCTTCCGCTCGGCTGCCGCATGGGGGTTGGGTCGCCCACGCCGCGCACGCAGATCCCGGATGCTTTAAAGCCGTACACGACACGTACGAACACTTTTGGTCTGCGGGGACGCCTCGCTGAAGCCGACTGGAACACGGCCCTCTTCGCATTCGGACTCAAATTGTCTTCGACGTCCTCGATGCGCCGGAAAAAGGGCTCATGTCAACGGGGCGGATGGCTCGTTCGCCGGCGGTCCCGCATCAGCTTCATTCGAAGAACCCGCTTGCGTTCAAAAGACGTGTCGCAGGCGTCCGTTGAAGGACTCGACCCTTCGCGGACAGGTTTGCGCTTGGATTCAGGCAGGCGCCAATTGTCTTCCGTTTTTGAACGGCAATTAGTTCGAGACGGGACGCTTTTCTGAACGTTGTGTGCGCTGACGCACGGAACGTCAAATGCGGTTCGGTTTAAATTCACTTGGTCGGGCACGTCGAGCGGCGTCCGACATTCGCCATTCGTCCACCGCCGATGCGGAGGCCGGGTGTACCAAGATGTTCGATCGATCCGGGACCCCATGCAATCAATCTCGGTACGAAACGTCGTGACCGCAGGCGCCGCGGCCTTGCTCGCGCTCGCATCGTCGTCCGCCGAAGCGGTGCCGTCCTATGCGCGTCAGACCGGTCAGGCTTGTGTCGCATGCCACGTCAGCTTCCCGGAACTCACGCCTTACGGCCGCTGGTTCAAGTTGTCGGGTTACACGATCGGCGTTCGCCAGGACATCCCGCTGGCCGGCATGGCGATCGGCGGGATCACCTCGATCAAGAACAACGACGACGGTACCGGTACCGGAACGCTGGCCACTGCCCGCAACAATCTGCCCGCGTTCAATCAGGCGAGCATCTTCCTGGCGGGCAAGGCGACGGACAACATCGGCGGCTTCGTGCAATACACGTATGCCCAGACCTACAACACCGATGGGACGGGTTCGGGGCATAGCGGAATCGACAACACCGATCTGCGCGTGGTCGGGCGGATGGGAAATCTTGCCGCAGATGACGTCAAGCTGCTCTACGGACTGACTCTCCACAACAACCCCACAGCCCAGGACGTGTGGAACAGCACGCCGGCATTCGGCTTTCCGTTCACGACATCGCCAACGGCGATCGCCCCCACTGCCGGGACGCAGATCGAAGGAGCGCTCGGGCAACAGGTCGCCGGACTCGGCGCCTACGTGTTCTACGACCGGACCTGGTATGCGGAGCTGACCGGCTATCGCACGGCCGACGGCGTCTTCTCGGTCCTTCGTCATGGCCAGGACACCGGTAGTCCCGGCAGTGTCGCGCGCCTTCAGGGCGGCAACCCGTACGTGCGGTTCGCCTACAACAAGGAATGGGGGGCGCAATCGATGATGGTGGGCGCGTTCGCGATGCGCGTGAAGCGCTACCTGGACAACACCGATCCGACCAGCGGCACCGATCGCTACACCGACCGCGGGCTCGATGCGCAGTACCAGTACATCGCGAACCGGCACACGGTGACGGCGCAGGCGCGCTATATCGTCGAAAGACAGGATCACCGTACGAGCTTCGCACAGGGACTGACCGCCAATACCGACGACCGTCTTCGTTCGGCGCAATTGAAGGCCACTTACTACTTCGAGCATCGCTACGGCGTGACGCTCAGCCATTTCGCGATCCGGGGCACGGCGGATCCGGTGCTGTATCCGAGCGGAGCGGTCACCGGAAGCGCGAACGGCAAACCGGACAGCCGCGGCGCGATCTTGGAATTCGACTACCTGCCGGTACAGAACGTACGGCTGCTGACGCAGTACACGCGGTACTCAACGTTCAACGGTGGACGCAACGGCTACGACGGCGTGACGTCCCGTAGCCCGCGGGACAACAACACGCTGTTCTTCGATGTATGGGTTGCGTATTGAAGGCGCTTTCTATGCGTGTTTCGCGAGTCCTCGCACGCGCGCTTGCCGGATTGTCGGCCGCCGCATGCTTCGGTGGGTCCGGCGACGCGCCGGCACAGGAGGCGTCGTCGGGCTCGGCCGATGCCGCGCAGAAGGTGGCGGCCTCAATCTGTGCCTCGTGCCACGGCCCCACGGGCGTCAGCGTGTCGCCGCTGTTTCCGAAACTGGCGGGACAGCAGGAAGCCTACCTGCTGGCGCAGCTCAAGGCGTTCAAGGGGAAGACGCGGGCCGAGGCCGATGCACACGACTACATGTGGGGCATGGCGACGCTGCTCGATGACTCCCTCCTCGCCGCGATGGCGCATTACTACGCGATGCAGAAGCCGGCGCCAGGCGTCGCCGGTGATGCGAGCCTGATCGCACGCGGCAGACAGATCTACGAGCAGGGCGATCCTGCCCATCAGGTCGCGCCGTGCGCTTCGTGTCACGGGAAGTCGGCCGAAGGGGCGACCATCTTCCCTCGGCTGGCGGGCCAGCATGCCGCTTACATCCGTCGCCAGCTGGAGGCGATCCAGAAGACCTTTCGCGACTCGCCGATCATGCACGGCGTGATCAAGGATCTCGATGCCGGACAGATCGCCGCAGTCGCCGAGTACGTGCAGTCCATGTGAACTGTCGGTAGAGCGGCCAGCGTTCTTGCTTTGGGCCTGCTCGCTGCGATGACACGTCAACACCGCTCCATCAATCCTTCGACCGCGCACCATCTCTCATCCAGGCCGTGATCTGAACGAGATCGACGGCCTTTTCGTGAGTGTGTCGGCGAGCCTTTGCCGGCGACTCAGCGCATGGACGATCGTAGGTGGCTGGTCTCGAGCGGGTGGGGGCCTGCCGATCGGCTCGAGGAGTCGACGATGGTCGAACCACGCCACCCATCGACTGGTCGACCCGTGTCAAAGGAAACGACGAAGCACACAGCTCCGTCGTTTCCAGTGCCCGGCGCGACGCAGCGGCCCTTTCGAGAGCGATCAGCGCGGCCGCATTTTGCGAATGTCGATCGACATGCCCATCGCGATGTAGCCGGCGTGATTGGGATGCAGGTAGTCCCAAGGCAACTGCGTGAATTCGCTGTTCGGTACGAATTCGGCGCGCATGTTGCCGGTCGCTGGATCGAGGGTCGCCGCATCGAAATCCGCGACCCCGTCGAAGAGACGACTGGTCCGGATAAAGCTATTGAGCACCATTCGGCCGGCATCGACCGTCGGTCCGTTATCGCCGCCGCCCGTATAACCGGGATACCAGCCCTCGGGAATGTTGACCATGCCGAGCGCCGAAGTCACCGTTGCGCCGATGACCTTGACGCCAGCGGCATGCAGCCTTTGCACCACGTTCTGGTAGCCCGCGATGATCGATGCCGGCGTGTGCGACGCACCGAGATCGTTGATGCCTTCGAGCCACACGACGTGCGTAAGTCCGGACAGCCCGAGAACGTCACGATCCAGCCGGTCCACCGCAGCCGGTCCCGCGGTCGAATTCGGGACTGCAGGGTTGACGACACGATTGCCGCCGATGCCGGCGTCGACCACGCTCACACGATTGCCGTATGCCTCGTGGAGACGCTTGGAAAGGACGTCTGACCAACGATCGTTCTGGTTCAGCGTCGTGTGCGTTCCATCGGTAATCGAATCGCCGAACGCGCAGACCACGACCGTGTCGGCCGGTGCCATGACATCCACCGCATCGACGAAGAACCACGACGTGGTCGTGTACGGATAACCGAAGCCATTGGTATCGCGCGTACGGTCGCCACTGTCGGGTGCGCTGACATACGAAGTGCCATGCGCGGCCGCGTGATAGGTCATCGGACCGCTGTTGCCCTGCACCGCATAACTGATCGCAAGGTTACGACCTTGCACACGCGGGTCGTCGGCGTCCTTCACCCAATCGAGCGCGAAGCCGTCACTCCACACTTCGGTACCCGCAGGAATGGTCACCGAACTGCGACCTTTGAAGCGCAAGGCGGTGACAGTGTCATCGACCACGTTGCCCCCGTATTCCTGGAGCCCGATCGTGACGGCACTGAAAGTGACGGGTTGCGAGCCGAAGACGTTCGAGAACCGGATCCGCATGCGGTGTCCCCAGAGGTCCGGCTTCACGATAGAGCGGATGGTCTGATTCGTCGCTCCCAGCGTATTGGCATTCGGGAACGGGTAAAACTGGTCCGGTTGGATCGTGGCCGGCGCTCGTGCCGTGGGCGCGCCAGGCGGATAGGTCGGAGGGACCGGCGCCGTATAGACAAAGAAAGTCGCCGGCGAAGTCGCCCAAGACGCGACCCAGTGCTTGGACTGTCCTCGATCGTCGCGATCGGAATCCGCGTGCACGACCGGACCGAATCCCAAGACGACAGCGGCGACGATGCCTTGCATCCAGCGTCGACGTTTCCACGAGGCTGGTAGGAAACGATGAGTCACGGACGTGATCAGGTTCATGGTTGGTCTCCCTCGAAGTAGTGAATGCCCGGCTTCGCAATCGCTCCGGATCCGACGGCAATGTGTACGTCTGCCGTTTTGCTTGATTAATGTAGGCCGCGACGAAATGCAACGATGCCGTCTGCGTGCGCCGCGCCACTGCCTCGCGAACCCCATGAAGGCATCCCCCTTCGGAACGAGGCATTCGATCGCTTGTGAGGTGGAGGGCGCGCATGGCATCGACCTCATGTGATGCAGGCGCCTTCACGACCGCTTCGAAGTTGCTCCATATTGACCAGCCAGCGAGGCTGGTGTATCCCGAGCAAGGGGTGAAGTTTCTTAGCAGACGATCAAAGGAGTCGGACCATGAGGACTCGGACCAGCTTTCGAGCGGTGGGCGGCCTCTGCATCGTTGGAGCTGGTCTGTTCGGGTGTGTCGATCCGGCGAACGCCGCGCCGACGACGACGCTGGTCGGGCTCAGCAGCGGTACGCTGGTGAAGACCAGCGGCCTCGTCGATACGTCCCACCGATGCAATCCGGCGTCACCGGCGGCACCGAACGTGCAAGGATGGTGGAGTGGCATGCCTGCAGCCAACCGCCAGTTTCCGTTCGTCGGGTTCGAGCTGTGGCGCAACACCACCGACGGTTGCCTGGAGTCGCGCGTCGACGCGTATCGGGCTCTGGTCACCTTCAACATGGCTTCGGTCCGAGCGCTGAGAGGTCTGGTCACGAAAGCTGAACTGGTCGTCATGACGCGTGCACTTCCATCGGGCGCGAATGCCGGCAACCGCGCCTGCGTCGCGCTGACCGGCGGCGCCGGAACGCTCGTCCGCTTCGGCCCCGCCGCCGCGGCTACCCTGCCGCCGGTGAGCGGAGGCGGCACGCTGACCATACTTCCGCCCCCGACGCCGTTTCCTGTCGGGAATATCGTCTACAACTTTCCGAGGCCATGGTCGGCAGGCAACGTCCCCGGCGCGGCCAACCCCACCACGACGACTGCCAGCGGCAACGGCGGAGCCGTCTTCACGACCGACGTGACGAATCAGGTCATCGCCGCACTCAACGGCGGCTTTGCCGGGATGAGCTGGATGCTGGCGAGCGCGTTCGAAGGCCCGTTGAGCGGGCCGGCGCCTCGCGGCCTGGATTGCAAGACTTCCTACACGTTCAAGTTGCAGCTGACGCATCTGTAGCCGCGAGCCGCGGCAGGCGGGCCGCGTGGATCCGGATCGGGACGCTGCTAACATCCCGCATGCATCAGACCAGCCGTCGCCGCACGAAGTCGTCCGCAGCCGCTTTCGTGTCCGCGCTGCTGATCGCAGCAGTAGCCGATTGCGAGCCCGCCTGGGCCGCGCGGACCTTTCCGCAGAACAGCAGACAATTGAAGATCACGCAGGTCGCCGACGACGCGATCGTCGCCGACGGCAGGCAGTTCCGTCTCGCCCCGGGCGTGGTGATCTTCACGACGACCAACACGACGCTGGTCAGAGGCGCGCTGCCATCGAACAGTATCGTGCGGGTGCAGGTCGACCTGAACGGCGACGTGCGGCGCATCTGGCTGCTGAACGACGACGAGATCCTGGAGCGGCCGTGGTGGCGCTTCTGGAAGAGCGAGCAACCCCAGACCACCGGGCAGGCGCAGTGAATGGATCCCACTCCCTCCCCGACCCGCCCCCGGATCAAGTCCGGGGCAGGCTGTAAAAGGGGAGGGAGTGAAATGAAAGCACTATTGATCGCATGAAGAAGCTCTACATCAAGACCTTCGGTTGTCAGATGAACGAGTACGACTCGGACAAGATGGCCGACGTTCTCGCGCGGGCGTCGCTCGATCGTGGCGACACGATGGTCAAGACCGACCGCCCGGAAGACGCCGACGTCATCCTCTTCAACACCTGCTCGGTGCGCGAGAAGGCGCAGGAGAAGGTGTTCTCCGATCTCGGCCGCGTGAAGGCGCTCAAGCTCCTCAAGCCCGACCTCGTGATCGGCGTCGGCGGCTGCGTCGCGAGCCAGGAGGGCGCCGCGATCACGAAGCGCGCCCCTTATGTCGACGTGGTGTTCGGTCCGCAGACGCTGCATCGGTTGCCGGCGCTCATCGAGG
Organism: Burkholderiaceae bacterium; assembly: GCA_039936235.1. GTDB lineage: Bacteria > Pseudomonadota > Gammaproteobacteria > Burkholderiales > Burkholderiaceae_D > CAHJXF01. The sequence continues at coordinate 24,622 of JBDTIS010000205.1, forward strand.
CGCGTCGCGCGACCGGTCGGCCGCAGGTCGACATCAGCTTCCCGGAGATCGAGAAGTTCGACCACCTTCCGCCGGCCACTGTCGACGGGGCGACCGCGTTCGTGTCGATCATGGAAGGCTGCTCGAAGTACTGCAGCTTCTGCGTGGTTCCGTACACGCGCGGCGAAGAGGTGTCGCGCGGCTTCGACGACGTTCTGACCGAGATCGCCGGCCTCGCTGCGCAGGGCGTCCGCGAAGTCACATTGCTTGGGCAGAACGTCAACGCCTACACCGCGCCCATGGTGGGCGGGAGCGATACAGACGGCTTCGTCGACGAACGCGCAGACTTCGCGACGCTGCTCGAATACGTGGCCGAGATGCCCGGCATCGAACGGATCCGCTACACGACGTCGCACCCGAAGGAGTTCACGCAGCGGCTGATCGACGCGTACGCGCGGATCCCGCAGCTGGTCTCGCATCTGCACCTGCCGGTGCAGTCGGGCTCCGATCGCGTTCTGAATGCGATGAAGCGTGGCTACACGGTGCTCGAATACAAGTCGATCGTCCGGCGGCTTCGTGCAGTGCGACCGGGCCTATGCATCTCGACCGACATCATCGTCGGATTTCCCGGCGAGACCGAAGCCGACTTCGAGGCCACGATGAGGCTGATCGACGACGTCGGCTTCGACGCGTCGTACTCGTTCGTCTACAGCCCGCGCCCCGGCACGCCGGCCGCCAATCTGCCCGACGAGGTCGACGCGAAGACCAAGCTCGCGCGGCTGCAGCGCGTACAGGTCGCCATCGACGACCACGCGAAGCGGATCAGCGACGCGATGGTCGGCTCGCGGCAGCGCGTGCTGGTCGAAGGCGCGGCGCGGAAGAACGTCGACGAGAGGATGGGTCGCACCGACAACAACCGGGTCGTCAACTTCGCCGGGCGGGCTGTGGTCGGCGCGCTGATCGACCTCGAGATCACCCACGCGAACGCGCACACGCTGCGCGCGGCGACCGTCGACGAGACGGTCGCCGCCTGAACGTCGTGAACGCGATACAACTCTGAAGGACAGCCACCATCGACTACTTCGCCGACCTCGACAACGCACGCCTGTCCAACCTGTGCGGCGTGCTCGACGAGAACCTGCGGCAGATCGAGTCCGCCTTCGACGTCTCGATCAGGCGCCGCGGCGCGCGGTTCACGATCGTCGGCGATGCGGGAAAGAATGCGAAGGGCAAGGGCCGCGAGCACGCGCGCGGCGCGCTCGAGTATTTCGCGACGATGGCCGGCGAGCCGATCTCGATCCAGGATCTGCAACTCGGGCTGGTCGAGCTGAAGAAGAACCCCGCGCGCGCCGGCGATGCGGCGAACGACACGGAAGGCGACGATGGCGGCCCCGGACTGCGTACCCGCCGCGCCGACCTGCATGGCCGCACGGCGAACCAGCGCGCCTACCTGAAGACGATCGCCGCGCACGACATCACGTTCGGCATCGGACCGGCCGGCACCGGCAAGACCTATCTCGCGGTGGCCGCCGCCGTGGACGCGCTCGAACGCGACATGGTCCAGCGGATCGTTCTGACTCGGCCCGCGGTGGAGGCCGGCGAGCGCCTCGGCTTCCTGCCAGGCGACCTGACGCAGAAGATCGACCCGTACCTGCGGCCGCTGTACGACGCGCTGTACGACCTGCTCGGCTTCGACCGCACGCAGAAGCTGTTCGAGAAGCAGGCGATCGAGATCGCGCCGCTCGCATACATGCGCGGCCGCACGCTGAACAACGCGTTCATCATCCTAGACGAGGCGCAGAACACCACGCCCGAGCAGATCAAGATGTTCCTCACGCGGATCGGCTTCGGCAGCCGCGCGGTGATCACCGGCGACGTGACGCAGGTCGACCTGCATCGCTCGCAGAAGAGCGGCCTGGTCGAAGCAGCGCTGGTCCTGGCGAAGGTCCGCGGCATCGGCTTCACGCACTTCACCAGTGCCGACGTCGTGCGGCATCCACTGGTCGCGCGGATCGTCGAAGCCTACGAGGCGCACTTCGGGTCACCGAAGCCGGCAGAGTGATACGGCTTCGATGACGGCCGCGGCCCTGCATCTGTCGGTGCAGTACGCGACCACGTCCGAAGTGCCTGCGCGGGCGCAGGTCAGGCGCTGGGTCGCCGGAGCGCTCGCGATGCTTCCTGACGTGCGAGCGGCGACGCTGGCAGTCCGTTTCGTCGACGCGGAAGAAGGACGGTCGCTGAACAGGACGTTCCGCCGCAGGGACTACGCGACCAACGTGCTGACCTTTCCTTATGACCAGGCCGCCTCTTCGAGCGGCCCGGTCGGAGCCGATATCGTGATCTGCATGCCGGTGCTCGAGACCGAGGCGCTCGCGCAACACAAGCCTCTGTCGGCGCATGTCGCGCATCTGGTCGTCCACGGCGTTCTGCATGCGGCGGGGCACGACCACGAAGTGCCGCAGGACGCCGAGGCGATGGAGCGACTCGAACGCGACGTCCTGGCGCGATTCCGCATCGCGGACCCGTACCGCGACGACGTGCGCGTATGAGTTCCCGCCGGACCCGCGTCGGCCTCGATCTCGGTGGCACGAAGATCGAAGCGATCGCGCTCGAGGACACGGGCTGCGAGGTGTGGCGTGGGCGCGTCGCGACGCCGGCCGGCGATTACGACGCGACGATCGCGACGTTGCGTGGGCTGGTCCTGGCCATCGAACGTGAACTGCAGCGCGACGTGACGGTGGGCGTCGGGATGCCCGGCGCGATCTCGCTCGCGACCGGCCTCGTCAAGAACGCGAACTCGACGTGGCTCAATGGAATGCCGTTCGCGACCGACTTGGAGGCGGCACTGATGCGGCCGGTCCGCCTCGCGAACGACGCGAACTGCTTCACGCTGTCCGAGGCGGTGGACGGCGCAGGCGCCGGCGCGGCGATGGTCTTCGGCGTGATCCTGGGGACCGGCGTCGGCGGCGGCATCGCGATCGACGGGAAGATCTGGACCGGACGGCAGGCGATCGCAGGCGAGTGGGGCCACAACGGATTGCCGCGGGTCGAAGCCGTGGATCTGCCGCTGCCGCCCTGCTACTGCGGTCGCCTCGGGTGCATCGAGCAATACCTGTCGGGGCCGGCAGTGGCAGCGGATCATCGCGCGCACGGCGGGGCCGAAGCGGACGCGACCACGATCGTCGCGGCCGCGCGCAACCGCGACCTGCCCGCATGCGGCACGATGGCGCGCTTCCATCGACGCCTCGCGAAGTCGATCGCATCGGTGATCAACCTCCTCGACCCGGACGTCGTCGTCATCGGCGGCGGGCTGTCGAATGTCGACGCACTGTATGCGGCCGTGCCGCCACTGCTGCCCGAGTTCGTGTTCTCCGACGCGGCCACCACACCGATCGTCCGCAACCGCCACGGCGACTCGTCGGGCGTGCGCGGAGCGGCGTGGTTGTGGGACGCGGGACGATGAATCGACCGTCGATTCCGACGGCCAAACCCTTCGTGTATTCTCTTCGGCCCTCCACGACCATTCGAAAGAATGTCGGATCCACAGACTCAATCGCGCCACAGAGAGACGCATCCGACTCTGCTGGCGCGACTTTCCGCGCTGCTGATGCGCGAGCCCGAAGACCGCGAGCAGCTCCTGGCGATGCTGCACCACGCGCACGAGCGCGAGCTGCTCGATGCCGACGCGATGTCGATGATCGAAGGCGTCATGCAGGTCTCGGAGCTGTCCGCGCGCGACATCATGGTGCCGCGCTCGCAGATCGACATGATCGACATCCGCGAGAAGCCCGGGGACCTGATCCCGTTCGTCATCGAGACCGCTCACTCGCGCTTCCCGGTGATCGAGGAGGATCGCGATCACGTCATCGGTATCCTGCTCGCGAAGGATCTGCTCCGCTATGGCGCCTACGGTCCCGGCGAGACCTTCGACATCCGCAAGATGCTGCGGCCGCCGGTCTTCATTCCCGAATCGAAACGCCTCAACGTGCTGCTGCGCGACTTCCGCGCCAACCGCAACCACGTCGCGATCGTCGTCGATGAATACGGCGGCGTCGCCGGACTGATCACGATCGAGGATGTGCTCGAGCAGATCGTCGGCGACATCGAGGACGAATACGACTTCGACGAAGACGACGACAACATCGTCGCCATCGAACCGGGACCGGTCGGACCGCGCTGGCGCGTCCGCGCACTGACCGAAATCGAAAAATTCAACGAATACTTCGACACCGCCTTCACGAACGACCAGGCCGAGACCATCGGCGGCGTCGTCACCGAACATCTCGGACGCGTTCCGCATCGCGGCGAGGAGGCGATCATCGGCGACGTCCGCTTCACGGTGCTGCGCGCCGACGCGCGACGTCTCGACGTGCTGCGCGTCGAGAAACTGCCGATCGACGAGAAGAACGACGAGGCCGGTTGACGCAGGCGCGCGCTCGCACGAGGGCAAGTTCGCTCGCTGTGCTCGCGACGACAACGGCAAGCAGTCAGCTTGTCGTCCTCAGCGCAGCGAATGACCGTACCCACGAAGAAGCCGCACGACCCTGGCGTTCGTGCGGCCCGCACACCCTGCACCGGGTCGCTCCGTCACCACGCACCATCCTCCCGCTGACCCGATGCTCGTCCTTCCCCTCCCCGCCCGCTTCCCGCTACGCTTCCTGATCGCGCTGCTGCTGGGCGCGCTGCATGCCGCGTCGTTCATCGACGATGCGACGTGGCCGATCGAGATCGCCGCGCTGGCCGGCCTCGTCGCGCTCGCGGCACGTGCGTCACGCGAGGTCGACGGCGCGCGCGGCGCACGCCGCGCGCTGCTCGGCGGCGCACGCGTCGGGTTCGCGTTCGGGCTCGGCTGGTTCCTGACCGGCGTCTCGTGGATCTATATCAGCCTGCACACCTACGGCGAGATGAATCCGCTGATCGCCGGCGCCGCGACCTTCGCGCTGTGCGCGTATCTCGCCGTGTACCCGGCTCTCGCATGCGCCGGCTTCGCGTGGTTCAGGCACGCGCGATCGTCGGATTCGCAGGCGGGGCACGTCGGATCGGTGCTGGTGTTCGCGTCGTTGTGGGCGCTGTCGGAGATCGGGCGCGGCTTCGTGTTCACCGGCTTCCCATGGCTCGCATCCGGCTATGCGCACACGGCCAGTCCGCTGGCCGGCTACGCGCCGTTGATCGGCGTCTACGGCGTATCGATGGTCGCCGCGGCCATCGCGGCCGCAGTCGCGCTGGCGACCGGCCGCGTGCAGCAGCGCCGCGATCAACGGGGTCGTTCGCGCTGGCTGTTCATGCTGATCGTCGTGTTCGGCCTGCCGATCGCAGGCAATGCGCTGACCCGCATCGACTGGACGCACGCTTCCGGCGCGCCGATCAGCGTGCGACTGCTGCAGGGCAACGTCTCGCTCGACATCAAGTTCGACGACGCCCGCTTCGATGCCATCGCCGACGACTATATGAAAGCGATCGAATCGAAGCGGGCCGACCTGATCGTGCTGCCGGAGACCGCGTTCCCGCGCTTCCTGGCCGACATGCCCGAAGCGCTCGGCCAGCGGCTCGGCCGCGCGGCGCGCGACCTGCATGCCGACATCGCGTTCGGCATACCGATCCAGGAAGGCGAGGATCGCTACTTCAACAGCGTGATCGCGATCGGACCGTCGGACCTCGACGGCGCACCCCCGAAGGATGCCGCGCATTCAGAGTCCGATGACGCACTGTCGAGCGTCCACGCGCAGCGCTACGACAAGTCGCACCTCGTGCCGTTCGGCGAGTTCATCCCACTCGGCTTCCACTGGTTCGTGCGGCTCATGAAGATGCCGCTGGGCGACTTCACGCGCGGCGCCATCGACCAGAAGCCGATGACGCTGGCCGGCAACCGGGTCGCGTTCAACGTCTGCTACGAAGACCTGTTCGGCGAGGAGATCATCCGCCAGGCCGGCGACGCGAACATCCTCGTGAACGTCAGCAACGTCGCATGGTTCGGTGACTCGTGGGCGTTGCCGCAGCACCTCGACATCAGCCGCATGCGATCGATCGAGACCGGTCGGCCGATGCTGCGGGCGACCAACACCGGCATGACCGCCTCCATTGATCCGCACGGCCGCGTACTGGCGAAGCTCGCGCCGTTCACGGTCGGCTCGCTCGACGTGAACGTGCAGGGAATGACCGGCCTCACGCCGTTCATCCGCTTCGGCAACGGGACCGTGCTGTTGCTGGCGATCGTGCTGATCGGCGCGGCTTTCGCGACGACGCGCGGCATTCGCGTGAGACGCGACAGATTCGGCATCGACACCATCGACATCCGTTGACGGAGGTCGATCGCGCCGTGCCGGTAAAATGCGCGACGCGTCGGTCCGCGCCCGGACCGCACGCGACGCATCGAACCTCATGAAGACCTTCCAGCAGATCATCCTCGCGTTGCAGACCTATTGGGCCGAGCAGGGCTGTGCATTACTGCAGCCGCTCGACATGGAAGTCGGCGCCGGCACGTCGCATCCGGCGACCTTCCTGCGTGCGCTCGGACCCGAGCCGTGGCATGCCGCCTACGTGCAGCCGTCGCGCCGGCCGAAGGACGGCCGCTACGGCGACAATCCGAACCGCCTGCAGCACTACTACCAGTACCAGGTCGTGCTCAAGCCATCGCCGCCGGACATCCTCGAGATCTATCTCGGCTCGCTCGAGGCGCTCGGCTTCGACCTGCAGCAGAACGACGTGCGCTTCGTCGAGGACGACTGGGAGAATCCGACGCTCGGCGCGTGGGGACTCGGCTGGGAAGTGTGGATGAACGGGATGGAGATCACGCAGTTCACGTACTTCCAGCAGGTCGGCGGGCTCGACTGCAAGCCGATCACCGGCGAAATCACCTACGGCCTCGAACGGCTCGCGATGTACCTGCAGGGCAAGGAAAACGTCTACGACCTCGTGTGGACCGAACGCGAAGAGCGCGGGATCAGGACGATCCTCACGTACGGCGATGTCTACCACCAGAACGAGGTCGAGCAGTCGACCTACAACTTCGAACACAGCGACGTGACCATGTTGCTGCAGCACTTCGCCGACTACGAACGCCAGGCCGCCGCGCTGATGAACGCCGAACTCGCGCTGCCGGCCTATGAGATGGTGCTCAAGGCTGCGCATACGTTCAACCTGCTCGACGCGCGCGGCGCGATCTCGGTCACCGAGCGCGCCGCCTACATGGGCCGCATCCGCAGCCTGTCGCGCGCGGTCGCCGAGTCGTACTACGCGTCGCGTGAACGCCTCGGGTTTCCGATGGCGCGGACCCTCCAGAAGGCCGCGTGATGACGACCGCGACGCTGCTGGTCGAACTGCAGACCGAAGAACTGCCGCCGAAAGCGCTGAAGACACTGGGGTTCGCCTTCGCGGATCGCATCGTGCAGGGCCTCGTGCAGGCGCAACTGGCATCCGCCGAAGCCACGGTGACGATCCACGCGACGCCGCGACGGCTCGGCGTGTCGATCACCGACGTGCTCGATCGCGCGCCCGATCGCGTCGAGACGAAGAAGCTGATGCCGGCGAAGGTCGCGTACGACGCGAGCGGTGCGCCGACTGCGGCGCTGACGAAGCGCCTGGAGAAGGAAGGCGTCGCGATGACCGCGCTGTCGACGCGCAGCGAAGGGGGCGTCGACCAGGTGTGGCTCGAACAGGCGCGCGCGGGTTCAGCGCTCGCGGCCGGCCTCCAGGCCGCGCTCGACGACGCGCTCGCGAAACTGCCGATCCCGAAGCGGATGAGCTACCAGCGCTATGACGACGACCGCGTCGAGACCACGGTGCAGTTCGTGCGTCCCGTCCACGGTCTGATCGCGCTGCACGGCAAGGACGTCGTGGACATCCGGGCGCTCGGCATCTCCGCGGGTCGGATCACGGCGGGCCATCGCTTCATGGGCATGCGCTACGTCACGCTCGCTGACGCCGACAGCTACGCGAAGACGCTGCACGACGACGGCAAGGTGGTGGCCGGCTTCGCCGAGCGGCGCGAACGGATCCGCGCCCAACTGATTGCGGCGGCCGGCACTGATCGCGTCGTGATGCCGGACGCGTTACTCGACGAGGTCACGGCGCTGGTCGAATGGCCGGCCGTCTATCGCGGGACCTTCGACAACGCATTCCTCGACGTGCCGCAGGAGTGTCTGATCCTGACGATGCAGCAGAACCAGAAGTACTTCGCGCTGACCGATGCGGCCGATCGCATCGTCGACCGCTTCCTCGTCGTGTCGAACATCGCGACCGACGAGCCGTCGCGAATCGCCGGCGGGAACGAGCGCGTGCTGCGCGCGCGGCTGGCCGATGCCAAGTTCTTCTTCGACCAGGATCGCAAGCGGTCGCTCGAATCGCGCATCGACGCGCTGAAGACCGTCGTCTATCACAACAAGCTCGGCTCGCAGTACGAGCGCATGCTGCGCGTCGAGGCGCTGGCCGGCCGCATCGCGGGGATGCTCGGCGTCGATGCGACCGATGCGCAGCGCGCGGCCCGGCTCGCGAAGACCGACCTCGTCACCGACATGGTCGGCGAGTTCCCGGAATTGCAGGGGTCGATGGGGCGCTACTACGCGCTGCACGACGGCGAGAAGCCGGACGTGGCGGCGGCGATCGAGGAACAGTACCGCCCGCGCTTCGCCGGCGATGCGTTGCCTGCGACCGACATCGGGACCTGTCTCGCGCTGGCCGACAAGCTCGAGACGCTGACCGGGCTGTTCGGCATCGGCGCAGTCCCGACCGGCGACAAGGATCCGTTCGCGCTGCGCAGGCATGCGCTCGGTGTCGTGCGGATCCTGATCGAGAAGAAGCTGCGTGTCGACCTCGCCGACCTCGTCCGACTCGCGCTGGACGTATGTCCGCCGAGCGGTCCCGCGCGCGCCGACGTCCTCGCATCGCTGACCGACTTCATCCGTGTGCGACTGGCAGGCTACTGCCGCGACCTCGGCTACTCGACCAACGAGGTCGAAGCCGTCGTCCACGGCAACGGACCGATCGCCGATCTGCCGAAGCGCCTCGAAGCGGTCCGCGCGTTCGCGGCGCTACCCGAGTCCGACAGTCTCGCGTCCGCCGACAAGCGCGTGCGCAACATCCTCGGCAAGTCGGCACACGCGCACGGGCATCGCGTCGATGCGTCGCTGCTGACCGCCGATGCGGAACTCGCGCTGTACCGCGCGCTCGGCGATGTCGGTCCGCGATCCGCGGCGGCTTACGATGCCGGCGACTTCACCGGCGCCCTGCTCGTCCTCGCATCCCTGAAGGTTCCCGTCGACCGCTTCTTCGACGAGGTCATGGTCAACGTCGACGACCCGGCGGTGCGCGCGAACCGGCTCGGACTGCTGTCGTCGCTGCACGATCCGATGAACCGCATCGCCGACCTGTCGAAGCTCGCGGCCTGAAGAAGCCATGAAACTCGTCATCCTGGACCGCGACGGTGTCATCAATTTCGACAGCGATCGATACATCAAATCGCCGGAAGAATGGACGCCGCTGCCCGGCAGCCTCAACGCGATCGCGATGCTGAACCAGAACGGGTGGCGTGTCGCGGTGGCCACCAACCAGTCGGGGATCGCCCGCGGGCTGTTCGACATGCATGCGCTGAACGCGATGCACGCGAAGATGCACAAGGCGCTCGCGGCCGTCGGCGGCCGCGTCGATGCGGTGTTCTTCTGCCCGCATCTGCCGGAAGACGACTGCGACTGCCGCAAGCCGAAGCCGGGGCTGCTGATCCGCATCGCCGAACGTTTCGGCGTGCCGATCTCGGAAGTACCGATGATCGGCGACTCGTATCGCGACCTCGAGGCCGGCGCCGCGGCCGGATGCCCGATCATCCTCGTGAGAACCGGCAAGGGCGCGGCGACCGTCGAGCGAGGCGACCTGCCGGCCGGTACGCTGGTGTTCGACGATCTCGCCGCGGCCGCGCTGCACCTCGTCGCACAACCTGTCCGGAAGAAGCTCGGCTGACGCCGGCGACCCCTCCATGCTGGCACTGCGCTCGCTGCTGTTCCTACTCTTCGAAATCGCCACGGTGATTCCGTTCGCGATTCTCAGCGTCATCATCCTGCCGCTGCCGCAGCACGTCCGCTATTACCTCATCAAGCAGTGGCCGCGGCTGATGATCTGGGCGGCCCGCGCGATCTGTGGCGTCCGCTGGCAGATGCGGGGCGCCGAAAATCTGCCGGACGGCCCGTGCGTGCTGCTGTCGAATCATCAGTCGGCGTGGGAGACCATGTTCATCTGCAGCCACCTGCCGCGCGAGGTCTGCTTCGTCTACAAGCGCGAGTTGCACTATGTGCCGTTCTTCGGCTGGGGCCTCGCATCGCTGCGGATGATCCACATCAATCGCAACGAAGGCCGCGGCGCGTTCGAATCGGTCGTGTCGCAAGGCTCGCAACGACTCGCCGAAGGACGCTGGATCATCATGTTCCCCGAAGGCACGCGCGTGCCGATCGGCCAACGCCGCACCTACAAGCAGGGCGGCACGAAGCTCGCGACGCGCCTCGAAGTGCCGGTCGTGCCGATCGCGCACAACGCCGGCCACTGCTGGCCGCGCAACAGCTTCATCAAGAAGCCGGGGCTGATCACGGTCTCGATCGGCACGCCGATCGCATCGACCGGCAAGACTTCGGATGCGCTGATGGCAGAGGTCCAGGCCTGGATCGAAGGCGAAGTGGAGAGGCTGGGCCCGACGATGGATCACCATGACGCCACCCAGGTCCCGGCCTGACCGCATCGCGCGGCTGCTGTCCGGCCTCGCGAAGCAACTCGAGCTGCCGTTCTTCTCGAGCGCGTCGCCGGACGTGCGTGGCGAGATCGACGCGCGTGGGCACCACGGGAAGACAGCGGCGCTGCAGCCCGACCCACCACCGCCGGCAGCCGATCCGAAGCTGCGCAGGATCCAGCTCGGGGAGCACTCGCTCGACTACGCGTTTCGCCGCACGCGCCGCAAGACCATCGGCTTCTCGATCAGCGCGAGCGGTCTGACGATCGCGGCCCCGCGCTGGGTCGGCATCAACCAGATCGAGGTGGCGATCCGCGAACGCGAGGCCTGGGTGCTGACGAAGATCGCCGACATGCAGCGGCATCATGCGGCTATCCCGCGGGTCCGCTGGGAGGACGGCGGCACGCTGCCGTATCTCGGCGAGCCGATCACGCTGCGGCTCGCGACGAAGACGAAGCGCGGCATGTCGGCGAGCTTCGATGCAGCGACCCGCAATCTGATGCTGTCGCTGCCGCCGGATCCGACGCGCGCACAGATCAGGGACCGCGCCGAATCCTGGCTGCAGGAACGTGCGCGCGGGCTGTTCCACGAACGTCTCGCTGTCTACGAGGCGCGGCTCGGCGTTACCCATCGTGTGCTGCGCCTGTCGTCCGCCAAGACGCGCTGGGGCAGTTGCAGCGCCGACGGGCGGATCCTGCTGAACTGGCGGCTGATCCATTTCCCGCTGTCGTCGATCGACTACGTCGTCGCCCACGAACTCGCGCACCTCAAGGAAATGAATCACGGGCCGCGCTTCTGGGCCACGGTCGCGACCATCCTCCCCGACTACGAAGCCGCCCGCGCGCAGGTCAAGAACCCGCCACCCGAACTGCTGCCGACGCTCTAGCGTTTTCCGTTTCCTTCAAACAACTCCCACGACCATGCGATTCCTACACACGATGCTCCGCGTCGGCAACCTGCCGCGCTCGATCGACTTCTACACGTCGGTGATGGGGATGAAGTTGATCCGCCAGAGCGACAACCCGTCGAACCACTACTCGCTCGCGTTCCTCGGCTATGCCTCGAATCCCGAACAGGCCGAGATCGAGCTGACCTACAACTACGGCGTGGACCATTACGACCTCGGCACCGCCTACGGCCACATCGCGGTGCAGGTACCGGATGCGAAGGAAGCCTGCGATCGCATCCGCGCGGCCGGCGGCGCCGTGACGCGCGACGCCGGACCGGTGAAAGGCGGCACGACGGTCATCGCCTTCGTCGAGGACCCCGATGGTTACAAGATCGAGTTGATCCAGCGGTGAACGTCGCTTCGCCCTTTCCCAGGAGACCGTCATGAAACCCGTCGATCGAAGAGGCGCGATGCAGGCCGCCGCGGCGCTCGCCGCGACCACGCTGGCCGCCTGTGCTTCGCCGCGCCCCGAACCCGAGCCGGTCGCGAACCGCGACAACGTGCTGTTCGGCGTGCAGCAGCCGTTCGTGGCGATCGTGTCGTCGCCGGTCGTGTTTCCGGTGCGGCGCATCTACTGCATCGGCCGCAACTACGCGGCCCATGCGCGCGAGATGGGTTCGGACCCGAACCGTGAGCCGCCGTTCTTCTTCCAGAAGCCCTCGGATGCGGTCCAGCGCGTGCCGATCGGCAAGACCATCGATCATCCGTATCCGACGCTGACTAAGAACTATCACTACGAGCTCGAACTGGTGGCCGTGCTGAGCAGCGGCGGGCGTGATATCCGCGCCGGTCAGGCGCTCGACCACGTGTACGGCTACGCGGTCGGGCTCGACATGACGCGTCGCGACCTGCAACGCGGCATGGGCGAACAAAAGAAGCCGTGGGAGATCGGCAAAAGCTTCGACCATGCGGCGCCGATCGGTCCGATCCATCCGGTCGGGATGGTGGGACATCTGACGAAGGGCGCGATCGTCCTGAAGGTCAACGGCTTCGTAAAGCAGAGCGCCGACCTGTCGCAGATGACCTGGAGCGTCGCCGAGCAGATCGCCAACCTGTCGCAGGCGTTCGAGCTGTTCCCCGGCGACATCATCTACTCGGGGACACCGGAGAACGTCGGGCCGGTCGTGCCGGGCGATGTGATGCTGGGGCACATCGACGGGCTTCCGGATATTTCGGTGCGGGTGGTTTGAGTATGCAGCTTGGGTTCCACGTCATCGCTACGGTCGATCACGGAGGGGCGCCGTGATTCGACAGCGCGATCCACATCTCCGGCGCGATCTCCTCCGCTCTCGCCGTCGGTGACACCGCCAGCGCTTCCATCGCTTCCGCATAAGCGGCCAACGAGTTCCGCAGCATCTTGCGGCGCTGCCCGAACGCCGCCATCACGATCCGCGCGAAGCGCGCCTGATCCACGATCTTCAGCGCCGACGGCGCCAGCGGGGTCATCCGCACGATCGCCGACGTGACCTTCGGTGGCGGATCGAACGCCGTCGGCGGCACGTCGAACAAAGACGCCATGTCGTAGCGGACCTGGAGCATCACCGACAGCCGTCCGAAATCCGACGTGCCCGGCTCGGCGACCATCCGCGCGACCACTTCCTTCTGCAGCATGAAGTGCTGGTCGACGACGCGATCCGCGATCGCCAGCAGATGGAACAGCAGTGGCGTCGAGATGTTGTACGGCAGGTTGCCGACGATGCGCAGCGACGCGGCCGCAGGGGCGAGCGAAGCGAAGTCGAAGTCCAGCGCATCCGCTTCGTGGATGATCATCCGCTTCGCATCGAAGCGCTTGCGCAAGCGCGCCGCGAGATCGCGATCGAGCTCGACGAGCCGCAGCGGCGTCACGTTCCCCCCGACCGCCTCGCGCGCCTCTATTAGCGGCGCCGTCAACGCCCCGAGTCCCGGACCGATCTCGACCATCGCGTCGTCGGGCCGCGGCGCGATCGACCTGACGATCGCGGTGATGACGTCGCGATCGACCAGGAAGTGCTGGCCGAAGCGCTTCCGCGCGACATGCAGACTCATCGCGACGTCACCGCGCCAAACGACGCACTCGCCATCGTCGCCGCGACAGCGATCGCCGTCTGCATGCTGCCGGCATCGATGCGCGACATCGGGTCGGGGAAGGCGGCGAGGTCGAGAGCGGTCCCGTGATCGACCGACGTCCGTACGATCGGCAGGCCGAGCGTGACGTTGACGCCGCGTCCGAAGGTGGCGAACTTCAGTACCGGCAAGCCCTGGTCGTGATACATCGCGACGACCGCGTCGCAGTCCGACAGGTAGCGCGTCTGGAACAGCGTGTCGGCCGGGTACGGTCCGCGCGCATCGACGCCGATTTCCTGCGCAGCGGCGATGGCTGGTGCGATCGTGTCGATCTCCTCGCGGCCGAGGTAACCACCTTCGCCGGCGTGCGGGTTCAGGCCGGTGACGAGTATCCTCGGCGACGCGATGCCGAAGCGCTTGCGCAGATCGTGATCCAAGATCCGCAAGGTCTCGAGCACGCCGTGCCGCGTGATCGCCGCAGGCACCTCCTTGAGCGCGAGATGGGTCGTGACCAGCGCCACGCGCAGCATCGTGGTACCGGACAGCATCGGACCCGCCAGCATCATCACGACGCGTGGCGTGCCGGTCCGCTCGGCGAGGTATTCGGTATGACCGGTGAACGGGATGCCGGCGTCGTTGATGACGCTCTTCTGGACCGGCGCGGTAACGAGCGCGTCGAACTCGCCGCTGAGCGCGCCATCGATCCCACGGTCGAGCAGCGCGAGGACCTGGCGCCCGTTCGCGGCATCGAGCACACCCGGGACGACCGGCATCGCGAGCGGCAGGTCGATGACCTCGACCGCACCGAGAGGTGGCTCGCTGCCGGGCACATAGCCGACCAGTGCTACCACGATACCGGCGGCGCGCGCGCGCGCCGCCAGCATCCGGCCGTCGCCGATAAGGACCGGGCGGATCGCGCCGTCCAACGATGCGACGCGCGCGCCTTCGAGAGCGATCTCGGGGCCGATGCCTGCCGGCTCGCCGACGGTGATCGCGATCAGCGGACGTGCCGTGCTCGAGCGACCCTCATCGTCCACGCGCGGTGCCGGACCGGGGCCTGTTCCCACGACAACCCGTCCTATT